>NZ_JBNDMQ010000023.1:0-148065 GCF_050436665.1 Paraburkholderia sp. EB58
CGGTCTATCTGAATCCGGAGCGAACCCGGGCCTCGGCCGAAATGTACAAACATGCAGCATAGCGGTTCACGCGACAACTACCTTGACACACACCGGCGGCAAAGAAAAGTAGGTGCCGCCCCGCACAGGGGCGAAGCTAACAGACCGATAGGACAGCAAGGAAAGGCCAACACCGCAGGGCAAACAACCAAAAACCAAGGCGCCGCAGGCAAAAAAAAGCCTGCGCAGCAAGAAGAAAAAGCTTACTCCCTACTAGCCAACGCCCGCTTATCATCCGCCTTCTCACCGGCAGAGCCACCAGCACCAGAAACCTCAGCACTAGCCGTCTGCGAAGACGAAGAAGCATCCTTCCAGACAACAGAATCATTCACCGCATACAGCCTGCAAGGATCGGAGCTCTGCTTCTGGCAATTAGCGACAGCAACAGACATCGGATCATCCCCACCTTCAGCCCAGGACCAGGCACCAGAATCAGAAACAGCAAAAGCCCGGCTAGGATACTGATGCAAGAAGTTCCGATACCCATTCCGCCCAGCTTCATCAACAAAAGGCACAGCAGTGACAGCGTCGAGAGCAGCAAATCCGCTAGCCTTAGGCGGCGCCGGATCCGCAACCTGATACTGAACACCAGTAGGCATCCCCACCCGTGCAAGAAACGCCTCGACAGCAGGCCACCAAACCCGCACGCCATCGCGATCGCCAACCAGCCGGTGCGCGTCATTCTTGTACGCGCCAAAATCCACCATCTTTGAATTCGCGCCATGCGCCGAATACGCGGCATACATGCTCGCGACCAGCGCCCCCGACCAGATCGAATCGTTATCGCCATACAGCCATAGCGACGGCACGCTCGTCTTCTCGCCATAAGCGCCGAACGCATGCGTGAGATTGTCCTGCCAGCCGGTGCAGGCGTCCTGTCGCAGTCCGCCTGAGAAATTGATCAGCGCCCGCACGCCCGGTGCAGCTTCGACGCCGTAAGCGATCGTTGCCAGGCCGCCGTGCGACGTCCCTGCCACCACAATGTGTTGCGCGTCGACATAAGACTGCTTCGACATGAACTCGACCGTCGCAGCCACGTCGCCCGCCTGGCCCAACCCATTACGCTCGACGTCGCACCCGTCCTGCTCGTAGGTGCCGCCCGATTGCGCGAAACCCTGGCGGTTCGGTGCGACCACCACATAGCCACGCCGCACGAATTCGCGCGCAAACGGCAGCGGGTCGCTGCGCGCCTGCATGCGCGGGTCGCCTGGCATCTTGCCGTGATTGAAAACGATCATCGGGAACGGTCCCGGACCGTCCGGCTTGTAAACCGTCGTTTCAAGCGTGATCGTGGCGCCAGCGTCCACCGGAACGCGGATGATCTGCTCGTTGAGACTGGCGCGGGGAAGGTAAGTGTCGTCGTCCAGTGCGATGCGGGGGACCTCGGCGCGCGTCAGGGGGCCACCCTGCGAATCGGCAAGCGGATCGGCGTGCGCGAACGACACGGCACATCCCGCCCATGTACATACCATCGCACCGATCGTCAAAAACTTTCTGCAACCCATTCGCAGCACCTACCTTGAAGTACGTCCTTAAAACCTGCATCGTCTGCCGTCTTTTCGTTCCGCTGACAATTGCCTTTCGGCAAGATTTGCGGCACAAAAAGACACTCGCATGCGTTGCGCGCTTAGCGCACACACGCGGATCGAGATCGCACGGGATGAACCCACCAGCTGGCCGACGCGACCCCACGCGCCGATGATGAGCGACACACGATGTCACATGAACCTGCCGCCGAAACGCGAAGTATCAAGAGCCGGCGTGGCTTCTGCCCATCTTTGCGGGGACGGTTTGGACCGCACCCTCACAACGTGTCGCTACAAAACCTACAGGGCGATCCTGGCACGACAATTTGTGTTTGTGCAATTGAGGAGAACCCGCGACAAAAAATTCGTAGTGCTCGACACGTGGCAGACGCGTTGAATCCCTGCGTGCACCTTGGAGAGCGGAGAGGGCGGGAGAAATGACCGAAAAGGCCAATGTGGTAGACAGCCAACACACGTCCCGGCGCCATTTTGAGGGGCATATGCGAACGTGCGATTACTGATGTGACAAACGTACGGAATCCTTTCATATCCTTACCGTACATCGTCGAGGCGGTGAATTTAGGTCTCGTTGACGTCGCCGTCGACGTAGCGCCAGCGGCCATCGTCGCCGCGGATGAAGCGGCTGAGTTCGTGCAGGCGGTGAGCGCGGCCAGCCACTTTATATCGTGCGATGAATTCGACTTCGGCGTGGGTTTCGTCTTGCGGAGCGAATGCCTTAATCTGCAATCCTAGCCAGCGGGGCGCATCGGGGGCATCCGGGTTGGCGTCGAGATCGGCCGGGCGCGTCTGCGGCGCCCACGTGGCGCGCAAATAGTCGCTCGCGCCGAGTACATACGCGCTATAGCGCGAGCGCATTAGTTCGAGCGCCGTGGGCGCGCTCTCGCCGCCGTCAATGTAACGGCCACAGCAAAGCGCGAAGCGGGGTGGTTTCGCGCCGCTGCGAAGGTTAGGTGCAGCGCCGCCGCAAGGGCATTCGAATGGTCGTTGCGTCGTCAACAATGAGTTGTTCATTGAATCTTCAGTTCAAACCGCGTGCGATGAGGATTTTGTGGCGTGCCGGATCAGTTACCGCCCCGCTTCGTTTCCTCACCAGTCGAGCGCTGTACCGTCGTATTGATAGAAGCGGCCGTTAAACGATTCGTGGGCGGCCGCCGCCTGGGCCAGCACCTGGCGCATGCCGTGCACGCTGCGCTCGGCATCGATCGCCGCCTCGGCGCCGCCCATATCGGTGCGTACCCAGCCCGGGTGCAGCGCGACGCAAGCCGCGCGCCGGGTCTGCAACGAGGCGATTTTCAGCGCGTCGTTTAGCGCCGCCTTGCTTACGCGATACAGCCAGCCGGTGGTGCCGGTCGCCTCGGTGATGCTGCCCATCTTGCTCGACAGCACCGCGAGCACGCCGTTGGCGTCTTCGACGAGCGGCAGCAGGATAGGCAACAGTTGCATCGGGCCGCGCACGTTGGTCACCATCACCTCGTCGAAGTCTTCGGCGGTGATGGTTTCGATGCCTTCCGTTCGCGGGCCGTAAATTCCCGCCACCAGAATCGCGGCATCGAGCCGTTCGCCATCGAGCTTCCAGCCGAGTGCGGCAATTTCCGTCTGTGAGGTGACGTCGAGCGAAAACGTCTCGGCGCCGAGTTCCTCGAGGGCCCCGAGCGCCGCCTCGTCGCGCGCCGTGGCGAGCACGCGCCAGCCGGCTTGTTTGTACTGGCGCGCAAACTCACGGCCGATGCCACGCGACGCACCTACGATCAACGCTGTTTTCATACGCTCACCTTATGATTCAAAGCACGCGTGTGCGGCATGCGCCTCACTCGCCCGTGGCAAACACCGCCAAACACGACGAGCAGGCGCACGCGTCACGCTTTACATCAGTTCAATCCCCATCGCGGTCGCTTCGCCGCCGCCGATGCACAGCGTCGCGACGCCGCGCTTCAATCCGCGATGCTTCAGCGCGCCGATCAGCGTCACCAGAATGCGTGCGCCCGATGCGCCGATCGGATGACCCAGCGCGCACGCGCCGCCGTTCACGTTGACCTTCTCGTGCGGCAGACGATGCTCTTTCATCGCCGCCATCGTGACCACGGCAAATGCTTCGTTCACCTCATACAAATCGACTTCGTCCGCGCGCCAGCCGTTCTTCTCGAACAGCTTGCGGATCGCACCGACCGGCGCGGTAGTAAATTTCGCCGGTTCCTGAGCGAAGGTCGAATGGCCGACCACGCATGCGAGCGGCGTCACGCCGAGTTGCTTCGCGGTCGATTCACGCATCATCACGAGCGCCGCCGCGCCGTCCGAAATCGACGACGAGTTCGCTGCGGTCACCGTGCCGGTTTTGCTGAAAGCGGGCTTGAGTGTGGCAATCTTTTCGAGGTTCGCCTTGAACGGTTGTTCGTCGCGCTCGACGGTCACGTCGCCCTTGCGGCTCTCCACCTTGACCGGGGTAATTTCCCACGCGAACGAACCGTCTTCGTTCGCCCGTTTGGCCCGCTTGAGCGACTCCACCGCGAAGGCGTCCTGCGCCTCACGGGTGAAGTCGAACGATGCCGCGCATTCTTCGGCGAAAGTGCCCATCAGACGGCCCTTTTCGTACGCGTCTTCGAGACCGTCGTAGAACATATGGTCAATCACCTGGCCGTGGCCCATGCGCATACCGCCGCGCGCCTTGGGCAGCAGGTACGGCGCGTTGGTCATGCTTTCCATGCCGCCGGCGACGATCACATCCACCGAGCCCGCGGCCAGCATGTCGTGCGCGAACATTGCCGCGCGCATGCCGGAGCCGCACATCTTGTTCACGGTCGTGCTGCCTGTTGAGAGCGGCAGACCTGCGCCGAGCGCTGCCTGGCGAGCGGGCGCCTGACCGAGGCCGGCAGGCAGCACGCAGCCCATCACCACTTCATCGATCTGCTCAGGCTTGAGGCCCGCGCGTTGCACTGCGGCCTCGATCGCGGTGGCGCCGAGTTGCGTGGCCGTCAGCGTGGCGAAATCGCCCTGAAACGCGGCCATCGGGGTACGGGCGACCGATACGATCACGATCGGATCGGCCTGGTTGTCACGCTTTGTCTCACTCATGTTTTAGCTCCTTGATTACACCTTCGACGACGGCCGGCACATCGCCGAGCCTGGCCGCATCGGCGGCGACCACGTCGTTGTCTGTCTTGTGCGCGCCGCTCGCCGAGACGGCAGCGACGCACCGCGTATACGTTTCATCGAGCACGCCCGGCTCGCCGATCATCATGCCCAGATTGCGCACCTTGCCGTCGTGCACGCCGTAGGCCCAGCCATGCACCGTCAGTTCCTGGCCGCGCGCCCACGCGTCGTTGACGATGGTCGTGCGGCACACGTTGACGACCTGTTCGATCGTGTTCAGCTCCACCAGACGGCGATGGCGCGCTTCACCCATCGGCCATTCCTCGAGCAGCGCCGCATGCTTGGTGCGCACGTCCTGCACGTGATGCAGCCAGTTATCCGCGAGCCCGACACGCCGGCCGTGCAGGGCCGCGGCGACGCCGGAACAGCCGTAGTGGCCGACCACCATGATGTGCTTGACCTTCAGCAGGTCGACCGCGAACTGGATCACCGACAGGCAGTTCAGGTCGGTGTGCACGACCACGTTCGCAATGTTCCTGTGCACGAACACTTCACCCGGCGGCAGACCGATGATCTGGTTGGCTGGCACGCGCGAATCCGAGCAGCCGATCCACAGGTATTCGGGCGTCTGCTGGTGGGCGAGCCGCGAAAAATACTCCGGATCCTCGGACAGTTTGCGAGCCACCCACTTGTCGTTATTGTCGAACAGATGGGCAAGCGGATTGGGCAGAGAAGAGGCGTTTGAGTTCATGGTGCGTCAGGTAGTTACTGGACCGATCGGTTGGTCGATGTCGTTATAGGAGGGGCGGACGGTGAACGGAAGCCATGATCGCTCACGCCGCGCGCACAGCAGCTTCGCGCGCTGCCGTGGTGTCGTTTGCATTGCCGGCTGCATTCGCATCGCCTGCAGAAGCGAAGCGCTCCGGGTAGCGGGTGCAAAAGCGCACGCTGCTGTCGTAGGGAAAGAAGTCCGGCAGTTCGCCTTTCAGTAAGTGATCCTTATGCCGTTGCCACAGCGCGGGATCGAAGAAGTCTGCGTGGTGCTGCATGAAGGCGCGGCGCACACGTGGGTCGCCGAGCAGGAAGGTGCCGTAAGTCTCCGGGAAAATGTCGTGCGGGCCGACCGAATACCACGGCTCGCCGGACATCTCGTCTTCCTCGTTGCGCGGAGGCGGCACGGCGCGCACGTTGCAATCGGTCAGGTATTCGATTTCATCGTAGTCATAGAACACGACGCGGCCATGACGTGTCACGCCGAAGTTCTTGTACAGCATGTCGCCGGGGAAGATGTTCGCCTGCATCAACTCCTTCACCGCGTCGCCGTATTCCTTGATGCCGCGGTCGACCTCCTCGTCGCTGCCGTTTTGCAGATAGAGGTTGAGTGGCACCATTCGCCGTTCGATGTACAGATGACGGATCACCAGGTTATCGCCCTCGTATTCGATCATCGACGGCACCTCTTTTTCGAGTTCGCGCAACAGCGCTTCGTCGAGCCGCGCGAGCGGCAGCGCCACGCTCGAATATTCAAGCGTGTCGGCCATACGCCCCAGACGGTCGTGCCGTTTAACGAGCTGATATTTGCTCTGGATCAGCGCGCGTGTGGTTTCTTTCGGCGGCGGAAAGTTGTCCTTAATCAGCTTGAAAACGTACGGAAACGACGGCAACGTGAACACCAGCATCACGAGCCCCTTGATGCCGGGCGCGATGATGAACGGATCGCTCGAATGCGACAGGTGGTGCAGCAGATCGCGATAGAACAGATTCTTGCCCTGCTTCTGCAGGCCGACCGAGGTATAGATTTCCGCCTTCGGTTTGCCCGGCATGATCGTGCCGAGAAACTCGACGTAGGCGGAGGGTACTTCCATGTCCACCAGAAAATACGAGTGCGAGAAGCTGAAGATGATCAGCAACTGGTCGCGCTTGAGCAGCACGGTATCAAGCGCCAGCAGGCCGGGCTTTACGTGATGCAGCGGCACCGCGAACGGCAGCAGAGAATCGCCGTTGATGATGCGGCCGACGATGTACGCCGATTTGTTCCGATAAAACAGTGACGACAGCACGTGAATCTGGAAGTTGGCCGCTTCAATAAAAGTGCCGAACGCGTCTTCTATGGCTTGCATCACGCAGCCGACATCGCGCTGCAGGTCTTCAAACTGCGGCTCGAGCTGGAAGTTCGTGACGATGCGCTCCAGCGTCGCGGCGAGCCCCTCCTTGCCGGGGTAATACGCGCGATAGGTCGGCTTGGCAGCGGGCTCGTCGTTCTCGATGTATTCGGTCGAGATGGCGGGCCGCACGAAAATGAAGTCGTTGTTGAAATACGAGCGGTGCAGGATCTTGCAGCACACCGAATTGAAGAACGTCTCCGCGCACTCGGGCTGCCGGTGCGTGGTCAGGAGGCCGATGTAGTGCAGCTTGATCTGCTGCCAGACTTCGTCGTCGATGTTCTCCGCGTCGTATTCGTCTTCGAGCAGCTCGACGCATTCCTCGACCCGTTCGTCATACGAAGTAATGCGCTCACGCGCCAGACGCTGCAGGGCATGCCAGTCGCCGGCTTCGAATAGCGCCTTCGCGCGGATCGCGGCGTCGCGGAAGATCCGGTAATGCCGATCGAAGCCTTCGAGCATCGTCTGCGCGACGTCGAAGCCGATTTGCGACGATAGCAGTTTAGGAAAGTGATTCATGTCGAGCGTGCATCGGACACCAAACCATGCGGCTCGCGTGCACCGCTTTCGAGCAGTGCGCGCGCCTGAGCTTCGTATTGCGCGAGGTCTTCGAGCGTGGCGTTCAGGTCTTCGAGCTGACGCTCCAGCACTTCGCGATGCCGGGTCACCGTGTCGAGAAAGGCGTGCAATTGCGGCACGGTATCGGTCGGTGATTCGTACAGGTCGAGCAGGTCGCGGATCTCCGACAGCGTGAAGCCGAGTCGTTTGCCGCGCAGCGTCAGCTTCAGGCGCGTGCGGTCACGGCCCGAATAGACGCGCCGCAGGCCGCTCGAACCTTCCCGGCTCGGTGAGAGTAAACCCTGGTCTTCGTAGAAACGGATCGCTCGCGGTGTGACGTCGAATTCACGCGCGAGCTCGGTGATGGTGTATTGCGTGTTCATTGGGACGTCCCGCGGCCGGGCAGAAAAACGGATTGGACGATAGAATCGACGTTTACGTTATCGTCAACTTGAGTAAAGCGCAACCATGGCGCGCGGCAGCGAAGTGACGGCTATTGCCGCGCGGCCGGCGGAGGAAGACACCCACAATGAATGCTCTCGAACACCAACTCGACTATCCGTTCAAGGACACCCTGCCGGAACCCGGCCATGCGTTCGAAGTCACGCCGGGCGTGTTCTGGCTGCGCATGCCGCTGCCGTTCGCGCTCGACCATATCAACCTGTGGTTGCTGCGCGACGAGATCGACGGCCAGCAAGGCTGGACGGTTGTTGATTGCGGGATTACCTCGGACACGATCAAGGCGAACTGGGAGCGGGTGTTCGATACGGTGCTAGACGGCTTGCCGGTGCTGCGCGTGATCGTTACGCATTGCCATCCCGATCACATTGGCCTCGCGCACTGGATCTGCGCGGGTGGCGACAAGCAGCGCTGGGACGTGCGTTTGTGGATGACGCTCGGCGAGTACATGCAGGCTCGGGTGATGGCGGCGGGCGACGGCTCGAACGCAGGCGGCGCGGGCGCAGCGCGTCACTTCGCGCGGCATGGCCTGGCCGACGAGGCGTCGCTCGATAAGCTACGCAATCGCACCAGCTACTACTCGAATCTGGTGCCGACGGTGCCGGGGCAGTATCGGCGCATGCGCGAAGGGCAAGCCATTGCGATTGGCGGCAAGACCTGGCGGGTCGTGACCGGTTACGGCCATTCGCCGGAACACTGCGCGCTGCATAACGAGGCGGATGACGTACTGATCTCGGGCGACATGGTGCTGCCGCGTATCTCCACCAACGTCTCGGTGTTCGATATGGAGCCCGAGGGCAGCCCGCTCGCGCTGTATCTGGAATCGCTCGGCCGTTACGAGACGATGGCCGAGGACACGCTGGTACTTCCGTCGCACGGCAAGCCGTTTCGCGGCGTGCGCACGCGGATTACGCAGTTGCGCGAGCATCACGATGCGCGGCTCGCCGAAGTGCGCGAAGCCTGTGCGGAAAAGCCGCGCAGTGCCGCGGATATCGTGCCGCTGATGTTCAAGCGGCAGCTCGATATCCATCAGATGACGTTTGCCATGGGTGAGGCACTCGCGCACTTGCATTTGCTTTGGCTTGCGGGCGAGCTGAAGCGCACGGAGGATGCTGACGGGGTGATCCGGTTTGCGCCGTAGGGCGTTTGCATTTCGAATTCGCCAAGAATAAAACAGGCCCGGTGCAATGCAACCGGGCCTGTTGGTTTTTGCCTTCGGCAAACGGCATTGCGCTATTACTGCACCACCACCGTCGTAAAGTTCTGCCGTCCGAACGGACTCACGTGATAGCCGCTCACGTTCGAACGTGTGATGGCCGCGGCGGTCGGATAACCGAGCGGAATCCACAGCGCCTGATCGTGAATGATCTGCTGCGCCGCTTCATACGCCTTGGCGCGTTTCGCCTGATCCGGTGTGGCTTTACCGTCGGCAATCAGCTTGTCGAGGTCCGCATCGCAGAAGCGCGCGAAATTGATGCCGGACTTCACCGCGTTGCAGCTAAAGAGCGGCGTCAGATAGTTATCCGGATCGCCGTTGTCCCCGGCCCAGCCCATGAACAGCGAATCGTGCTGGCCCAGCTTGGCCTCTTTGATTAGCTCGCCCCATTCGATCACCTTCACGTCTGCCTTCACGCCGATCTTCGCAAAGTCGGCCTGCAGCAGTTCGGCGCCGGCTTTCGGATTCGGGTTGAGCACGCTACCCGCCGGACGCACCCAGATGGTCGTCGAGAAGCCGTTCGGAAAGCCCGCTGTGGCGAGCAGGTTCTTCGCCTTCACCGGATCGTACGGCCACGGCTTGACCGACTTGTTGTAGCTCCACGTGTTCGGCGGATACGGATTCACAGCCGCCGTTGCCGTGTTGTCGAACACGGTCTTCAGATACGTCGTGCGGTCGAACGCCATGTTCAGCGCGGCGCGCACCTTCTGGTTGTCGAGCGGTTTCTTGTCCGTGTTCAGCGCGACGAAGGCGGTCATGAACGCGGGCGTCTGGACAACGGTGAGCGACTTGTCGGTCTTTGCGTCGGTCACGTCCTGCGGCTTCGGCGACAGGGCGATCTGACATTCGCCGGCCTTGACCTTCTGTGCCCGCACGGTCGCGTCCGGGGTGATCGCGTAGATCAGGCGGTCGATCTTCGGCTTGGGACCCCAGTACGAAGGATTCACGTCATAGCGAATCACGGCGTCCTTCGTGTAGCTCTTCAGCACGAACGGACCGGTGCCGATCGGCTTGGCATTCAGGTCGACCTGTTTGCCCGCCTTGAGCAACTGATCGGCGTATTCGGACGAGTAGATCGAGGCGAAGCCCATCGTCAGGATCGAGATGAACGTTGCATCCGGCTGGTTCAGTTCGAACTTGACCGTGTTCTCGTCGACCTTCGAGACCGATTTGATCAGCTTCGGCAGACCCATCGATTGAGCGTGCGGGAAACCGCTCGCGCCCGTCACCTTGTGCCACGGGTTGCTGTCGTCGAGCATCCGGCTGAAGGTGAAGACGACGTCGTCGGCGTTCAGCGCATGGGTGGGTTTGAAGTAGTCAGTGGTCTGGAACTGCACGTTGGGGCGCAGATGGAACGTGTAGGTGAGACCGTCGGGGCTCACGTCCCAGCTCTGGGCGAGTGCCGGTACGACCTTCTTCGCAGCCTCGTCGTACGAGACCAGCGAGTTGAAAATCACGTCCGCCGACGCATTGGTCGTGACGAGCGAGTTGAACTGGACCACATCGAAGCCGTCCGGGCTCGATTCCGTGCAGACGGTCAGCGGTTTGGCCAGTGCGAGCGCAGGCGCTGCGGCGAGTAGAGCGGCAATTACGGCGACGGGCAGTTTAATGCGCATAGGATCTCCCATAACAAGCGCGGTCACGCAAACGGCCCGCGCGGACCACCGACTTTATTGTGATACGTTTTCAGGGCTGGCGCAGGCCGTGCCTGCGCCAGCCCGCCAGGGCGAAAGCTTATCGAAGGGTGGTTGTGCCGACAACAAACCAATCGGCATATCCATATGGACGCAGCTTGGCGCCGCCGATGCTCTTGATGCTCTCAATGTGCTAAAGCCATGGAAGCATACCGCGACAGATAGTCGGCCTAGTCGGCGGCGCGCGGCTTGCGTGGGGCCTTTTCGAAGGCGCGGTCGTAGAGCCAGCGCGGCAGCACGTGCAATAGCGCTGCGACGACGCGCATCTGCCACGTATAGACCGCAAACGAGGTGTTGCGCTCAACCGCGTCGGCAACCTTTGCGGCAAAGCGGTCGGCATCCATCAGAAACGGCATGCGATACGGATTATGCGCGGTCATCGCTGTGCGGACATAGCCGGGGGCGATCGTGACCACGTTGACTCCCTTGGGCCGCATCTCGACGCGCAGCGCCTCGAGATACTTGAACGCCGCAGCCTTCGAAGCGCTGTACGCGCCCGAACCCGGCAATCCGCGTACACCGGCCACGCTCGCTACGCCGACTAACGCGCCTTTGCCCGCCACCATCATGGCAGCGGCGAACGGTTCGAACGTGGCGACCATGCCGAAATAATTGACGTCCATGACTTCGCGGAAGGCCCGCAGGTCGCCTTGTCCGGTGACGGCGCCACGGCTGATGCCGGCATTGGCGATCACGATGTCGGGGCAGCCGTATTGTTCGATGAACTGCGCGGCCGCGGCAGCGAGCGCATCGGCGTCACGTACGTCGACGGGGTAGATCGAGATGGAATGCTGGGGATGGGACTGCTGGAAGCTCGCGAGTGCGTCGCCGCGACGGGCAACGAGGCCGAGAATCGCGCCGCGCCGCGCATATTCGGCGGCGAGCGCGAGGCCAATGCCACTGGATGCGCCGGTGATGAAAACCTTCATGGCTCTGCTCATACCGGCGCCCCAGGTCTTACATCTTCTTCGCGCGAATCTGGGCGACGAGGTAGTCGAGCACCTGGATCGTGCCCGGCAGGCTGTTCGTCGCAGCCGGACCCGTTTCATACTTGCCTTGCACAGCCAGCGTTGGCACGCCGTCGATCTTGTAGTCGTCCAGCAGCTTCTTGTCACGCTGGATCTCGCTTTGCGTCGAGAACGAGTTGTACGCGTCCATGTACTTCTTCGGATCGACACCGTTCTTGGAGAGGAACTTGACCTGATCTTCCGGCGTCAACAGATAGTCCTTGTTGACGTGGATTTCGTTGAAGACCTTCGGCGTGAGCTGCTGCGCGAGGCCCATCGCGTCGAGCGCATGGTACATCTTCGAATGCGGGATGAAGTCGTCGCGGAACGCCACCGGCACGCGCTTGAACACAACGTCCGGGCCTTGCTTCTTGACCCATGCTTCGAGGTACGGGTTGAATTCGTTGCAATGCGGGCAGCCGTACCAGAAAAATTCGGTGACTTCGATCTTGCCTGCGGGCACGTCGACCGGTTGCGCCGGCGACAGGACGGTGTAGTCCTTGCCCGCGACGGGTGCCGCCGGCGATGCCTCTACGGCCGCGCTGACGAGGCCGAGTGAAAGGAAGAGAATGCTCAGCAGTTTTTTCATGTCTTGTTGACCCAATTAGGCGGAGTAACGGTGGTGCGGGTGTGGCGCGGCGGTGCGGTGAAACGCATGGCTGTCACCGTTACGAGAGTTTGGCGGCAGGCCTCTGCCGTGCTTGTGACTCGCGCCGCACGCTGAGGTTCAGCGGCGGCGCATGACAGAACATTACTGCTTGGTGAAGCGGATGACGGCGGTGTCGACCCCGGCGTCGGACAGGCGCTGGCGGGCCGAATTCATGTCGTCGAACTTCGAGAACGGCCCGATGCGCACGCGATAGTACGTCACACCACCGGCATCGCGCTGGGTAACCTTCGATTCGAAGCCCTGGAAGGCGAGGCGTGCACGCTGCTGCTCGGCGTCCGCCGACGTCTTATAGGCGCCAACCTGCAGGAAATAGCCGCTGTTCGCATCGAGAGCGGAAGGCGCTGCGCCGGAGCCGGGCTTGGCGGCATTCGACGCGGGGGCCGCGGCGGTGCTGGTCGGCGCGCTGGTAGCCTGCTGAGGCTTCTTCACCTGAGCGGACTCGCCGTTATCCTGAGCAGGCTTCGGTGCCACCGCGACGCCATTCGCGTTGGCCGAACTGGCCGGCGGCACTTCGACAATCTCCGGTTCCTGCAGCATGCCCGGCGCTTGGGGCTGCGGCGCCGTGTTCGGCGGCGCCGGCTGGGCAGCCTGCGGCACCGGCTGGCCAGGCGTCTTGCCTTGCAGTGGACGGTTCGGATCGTATTGCGCTTCGCTCGCGCTGGTGTCGGACGCCGCGGGCGGCGCCACCTTGGCGACAAACGGCGTAGGCGCCCGGGTGATATACAGCGCCACCACTACCGCGATTGCCAGGCCGACAATCAGGCCCAGTACGATGCCGAGAAAAGTACCCCCGGTTTGCTTCGACTGCTTTGTTGTGCGGCGTGGTTTTGCCATCGTATAAATCACCTGCAAAAAGAATCCTGGAACGGCCGTCGATTATAACGACGGCCGAGTGCATGTCGTGCCGGAGGACTTACATCTTTTCGGGAGCAGAGACGCCGATCATCGCAAGGCCGTTTGCCAGCACCTGGCGCGTGGCGGCGAGCAGCGCGACACGCGCGTTGCGCGCCGCTTCGTCGTCGACCAGGACGCGTTCGGCCTTGTCATTGTAGAACGAGTGGAATTCGCCCGCGAGGTCGCGCAGATAGAACGCGACCGCATGCGGCGCGAGTTCGTCGGCGGCGTGTTCCAGCATGTCGGGGAATTCCGCGAGCTTCTGCAGCAGCGCCATGGCGCGTTCGCTGGTGAGCAGCGACACGTCCACCGTCGGCAGGATCGCCTCGTCGGTGTTGTAGCGCGTCTTCGCTTCGCTGATGACCGAGCAGATCCGCGCGTGGGCGTACTGCACGTAGTGCACCGGATTCTCGTCGTTCTGCTTGAGCGCCAGGTCAATGTCGAAAACGAATTCTGTATCGGCCTTGCGCGAGATCAGGAAAAACCGCACGGCGTCGCGGCCGCGGCGAATCGTCGCTTCGTCGAGCAGATCGGGCGAGGTCTCCGAGCCCGGCGTTGCACCACCCGACCATTCGATCAGGTCGCGCACGGTCACATAGCTGCCCGCCCGCTTTGAAATCTTCACTTCCTGACCATCGCGCATTACCGTAACCATCTTGTGCAGGATGTAGTCGGGATAGCCCTTCGGAATGCCGATGCCCAGACCCTGCAGACCGGCGCGCACCCGCGCGATAGTGCCGTGGTGGTCCGAGCCCTGCACATTGATGACCTTGGTGAAGCCGCGCTCCCACTTGGCGACGTGGTACGCAACGTCCGGCACGAAGTACGTATAGGTGCCGTCGGTCTTGCGCATCACGCGGTCTTTGTCGTCGCCGTCGTCCGTGGTGCGCAGCCACAGCGCGCCTTCCTGCTCGTAGGTCTTGCCGGCGGCGATCAGCGCCGCAACCGTCTTCTCGACGCGGCCTTCCGAGTACAGCGAGGATTCGAGGTAGTACTGGTCGAACTTCACGCCGAACGCCTGCAAGTCCATGTCCTGCTCGTGGCGCAGATACGCGACGGCGAAGCGGCGGATGGCGTCGAGGTTGTCGACGTCGCCTTCGCCCTTGACCGCCTCGACGTCTCTCGCCCCGACCGTTTCACCGTTCATGTAGTCGCGCGCGATGTCCGCAATGTAGTCGCCGTTGTAGGCCGATTCCGGCCAGCCGGCGTCGCCCGGCTTCAGTCCGCGGGCGCGCGCCTGGGTGGAGACGGCGAGGGTGTGGATCTGCACGCCCGCGTCGTTGTAGTAGAACTCGCGATGCACGTCGTAGCCCTGCGAAGCCAGCACGTTCGAGAGCGCGTCGCCCAACGCTGCCTGGCGGCCGTGGCCGACGTGCAGCGGCCCGGTCGGGTTGGCCGAAACGAATTCGACCAGCACATGCTTGCCGGCATCGCGCTGCGAGCGGCCGAAGGCTTCCTTTTCCGCGAACACGGTGCCGATCACCGCCTGCTTGGCAGCGGGCGAGAGGCGCAGGTTGATGAAGCCGGGGCCGGCCACTTCGGCGCTCTGCACGAGGTCTTGGGCCTGTGGATGCGCGAGCACCGCATCGACGATCTGTTGGGCGAGCTGGCGAGGATTGGCGCGCAGCGGCTTAGCCAGCTGCATCGCGACGTTACAGGCAACATCGCCGTGCGCGGCGACTTTCGGGCGTTCCAGCGTGATGGTGGGGGTGACGAAGGCGGCTTCGGTTGCGCCTTGGGTCGCCTCGGCGACCTGCTTCACGGTGTCGGCGAGCAGTGATTCGAGAGTGTGTTTATGTGCGGGCAGCATGCTTGTTGCGAGTCCAGTGAGGCAGTGCGGTGAAACGGGAGCGGCCGCGCGAGGCGCGAAGCCAGTCCGTCAAAGGCTTGGAAAGCGTGCGCGTTGCCGTGTGGGCGGCGCCAGTGGTAGCGCGGCAGCGGCATGGCCACGTCAGCGCCGGCCGGGCCGTGAGGCGGGGGCAGACCAGCACCGATCGGCCGTGCGAGCCACTGTCCTGCACAGTGCGGCGCGCTTTTCCGTCAGAACGGATTTTAGCAGGTGCTAATATGTCCAATGAGATGCCCACCAAGGGCCGTGGCCGCCGCTCTGTGCCGGCGTGCCAACGAAACGCGCGCAGACGGTCGTCCCACGGCCATCGGCGCGTAAATCCAACAAGATGAAAAAGGGAACAGTCATGCTGATTACTTTCAAATGCCGCGCCGCTCCGGATGTGGTGATGCTGGAAAACCTGGCGCAGTATCTGGTCGGCATCGTCGGCAAACGTCTCGGTGAGCGTGGAGTCATCATGCACGACGAACTGCCCGAAGCGATCACCAAACTGGAATCGGCGATCAGTTCGGACAAGCAGGAGCGTGCCGAGCACGACGGGCATTTCCACGAGGGCGAAGACGGCCACGAACACCACGAGATTCCGATCGGCCTCGCGCAACGCGCGTTTCCGTTCCTCGACATGCTGCGCGAGGCGCAAAAGGAAAACGCGGACATCATGTGGGGCGTCTGAACGAGCGCCTGCGCCGCCGCGTCTGACCGGCGCTCCGAGGGCGGTCGTGCGCGGCGCTTGGTCGTGACGCGCGGCGGAACGTCCCCTTGCGAATCGAGAAAGACCAAAGAGAAGAGCCCGCTTCGAGCGGGCTCTTCTCTTTTATGCGGCTGCATAAGCCGGGTATCGTGCCGATCCCAGTGCGAACCAGGGGACCAACGGTGGGCGACGACCGGCTGTGGCCAACCGCCCAAACCCTCGAGCCGGCGTGGCTTACTGGCTGGCGGCGGCCGGAGCGGCCGGGGCAGAAGCACCCTTCTTCACCTTCGCCTTCCTGGGCTTCTTGACGTGCTTCTGGGTCGGCGGCGAGTAGGAACTGACCGAGCTACTGGCGACCGGAGCCGCCGTCTGGGCGAAGGCGGCCGAAGTACCGACTGCAAGCGAAAGACCAGCCAAAATGAACGTCAGCTTTTTCATGCGAGATTCTCCGTGACGGTTGCAAGTAGTTGAGCCGACGCGTTTTCTGGCCGCGTCTGGCAGGTAAAGCGCTTGCAGTCTACAAAGCCGAAAACCCGCTTGCTGGAAATATTCAGCCTTACGTTCCCGATATAGTAGGGGCGGGCTTGCACCTTGTTTGGGCGCCAAGCCGCCTCAAGCCGCCGCTTACAGCAGCGGCGCCAGCGCCCGTTCTGCGTCCTGCTTCGACAGCGCCATGCGCTGCGCGTAGTCTTCCAACTGGTCCTGACCGATCTTGCCGACCGAGAAATAGGTGCTGTCCGGGTGCGCCAGATAGAAACCGGAGACGCTGGCCGCCGGCAGCATGGCGAGCGATTCCGTCACGCTCATGCCGATCTCGGTTGCATGGAGCACATCAAACATATCTTGCTTCACGAGGTGGTCCGGGCAGGCCGGGTAGCCAGGCGCCGGACGGATGCCGCGGTACTTTTCGCCGATCAGGTCGTCGTTGGAGAGCGTTTCGGCGCTGGCGTAGCCCCACAGGTCACGCCTTACGCGGGCATGCAGCGCTTCGGCGAAGGCTTCCGCGAAGCGGTCGGCCAAAGCCTTCAGCATGATCGCGCTGTAGTCGTCGTGATCCTTTTCGAACTGCTTTTCCTTTACGTCGACGCCAAGACCCGCCGTCACTGCAAACATGCCGATGTAGTCGGCCACGCCCGAATCCTTCGGTGCGATGAAGTCGGCAAGCGAGCGGTTCGGCCGCATCACGCCGTCCACTACCGGCCGCACGCTTTGCTGACGCAGGTTGCGCCAGGTGAGCGCGACTTCCGAGCGCGATTCGTCGGTGTAGATTTCGATGTCGTCGTCGTTGACGGTGTTGGCCGGCAACATCGCGATCACGCCGTTGGCCTGCAGCCAGCGGCCCTGGATCAGGCGCGCGAGCATCGACTTGCCATCCGAGAACACGCGCCGCGCCGATTCGCCCACGATCTCGTCATTGAGAATGGCCGGGTAGGGGCCGGCCAGATCCCAGGTCTGGAAGAACGGACCCCAGTCGATGTAGTTCGCCAGTTCGCTCAGGTCGAAGTTCTTGAAGACGCGGCGACCGATGAACTTCGGCTTGACCGGCTGATAGTTCGCCCAGTCGATCCTGGTCTTATTGGCACGCGCTTCTGCGAGCGTGACCATCGGCAGCGCTTTCTTGTTGGCGTGCTGATCGCGAATGCGGTCGTAGTCGGACTTCAGGTCGTCCAGGTACTTCGCGGCGCCTTCGTCGGAGAGCAGGCTCGACGCCACCGATACCGAGCGCGACGCATCCGGCACGTACACCACCGGCCCTTCGTAGTGTGGCGCGATCTTCACGGCGGTGTGCACGCGCGAGGTAGTCGCGCCGCCGATCAGGAGCGGAATCTTCTTGATGCGGAAGTAATCGTCGCGTTGCATTTCCGAGGCGACGTAGGCCATTTCCTCTAGGCTCGGCGTGATCAGGCCGGACAGCCCGATGATGTCCGCGCCTTCGACCTTCGCCTTGGCGAGAATGTCGTTGCACGGGACCATCACGCCCATGTTGACCACTTCGAAGTTATTGCACTGAAGCACCACGGAGACGATGTTCTTGCCGATGTCGTGCACGTCGCCCTTCACCGTCGCGATGACGATCTTGCCCTTGGCACGCACGTCGGCCCCGGCTTCGGCCATCAGCTTCTTTTCCTCTTCGATGTACGGGATCAGATGCGCGACGGCCTGCTTCATCACGCGCGCCGACTTCACCACCTGCGGCAGGAACATCTTGCCCTGACCGAACAGGTCACCGACGATGTTCATGCCGTCCATCAACGGGCCTTCGATCACGTTGATCGGGCGCCCGCCGGCAGCGGCGATTTTCGCGCGCACTTCTTCGGTGTCTTCAACGATGAAATTGGTGATGCCGTGCACCAGCGCATGTGACAGACGCTTCTCGACCGGCTGATTACGCCACTCGAGATTTTCTTCCTTCTTCGCTGCACCGGTCTTGAACTTGTCGGCGATCTCGAGCAGCCGGTCGGTGCCGTCATCGCGGCGATTGAGGACCACGTCTTCAACGCGCTCGCGCAGTTCGGGATCGAGGTCGGCATACACGCCGAGCTGTCCGGCGTTGACGATGCCCATGTCCATCCCCGCCTGGATGGCGTGATAGAGGAACACGGTGTGGATCGCTTCGCGTACCGGATCGTTGCCGCGGAACGAGAACGACACGTTCGACACGCCGCCGCTCACTTTTGCGTAGGGCAGGTTTTCCTTGATCCAGCGCGTGGCGTTGATGAAGTCGACGGCGTAGTTGTTGTGCTCTTCGATGCCGGTGGCGACCGCGAAGATGTTCGGGTCGAAGATGATGTCTTCGGGCGGGAAGCCGACGTCATTGACGAGGAAGTCATACGAGCGCTTGCAGATCTCGGTCTTGCGCTGGTACGTATCGGCCTGGCCTTTTTCGTCGAAGGCCATCACGACGGCAGCCGCGCCGTAACGGCGGATCAGGTTGGCGTGATGACGGAAGGCTTCTTCGCCTTCCTTCAGCGAGATCGAGTTGACGATCGCCTTGCCTTGCACACACTTCAGACCCGCTTCGATCACTTCCCACTTCGATGAGTCGATCATGATCGGCACGCGCGCGATGTCCGGCTCCGAGGCGATCAGATTCATGAAGCGGACCATGGCCGCTTTCGAATCGAGCATGGCCTCGTCCATGTTGACGTCGATGACCTGTGCACCGTTTTCGACCTGCTGCCGCGCGACCGCGATTGCGTCGTCGAACTGGTCGTTCAGGATCATTCGTGCGAACGCCTTCGAGCCGGTCACGTTGGTTCGTTCACCGACGTTGATGAAGAGCGTCCCGGACGTGACGTTGAACGGCTCGAGGCCGGAAAGGCGCATGGTGTGATCGGTCATGGCGTGTATGCGGTTCGGTTGCGTGCGTCTTTTACTTTAACGGGGCGGCGACAGTCAAACTCAAGCGGCGTCGCGGTACTGGTTCGGCCATTTGCGCGGCTTGACTTCGGCGAGCGCTTTGGCAATCGCCGCAATATGCTCAGGCGTCGTACCACAGCACCCACCCGCGATATTCACAAGCCCGGCCTGGGCAAACTCCTTCAGGAGCCCCGACGTATCCGCCGGCAATTCATCAAACCCCGTGTCGCTCATCGGATTGGGCAAGCCCGCGTTCGGATAGCACGAGACGTACGTATCACACAGCTTCGCCAGCTCCGCGATATACGGGCGCATCAGCGCCGCACCGAGCGCGCAGTTCAAACCGAAGGTGAGCGGCTTCGCATGACGCAGCGAGTTCCAGAACGCCTCGACTGTTTGCCCAGAGAGGATGCGGCCCGATGCATCGGTGACGGTGCCGGAAATCATGATCGGTAAACGCTCGCCGGTGTCCTCGAACAACTCGTCGAGCGCAAACAACGCAGCCTTCGCATTGAGCGTGTCGAAAATCGTTTCGACGAGAAACAGGTCCGAGCCGCCCTCGAGCAATGCCTTGGCCTGCTCGTAGTACGCAGTGCGCAGTTCGTCGAAGGTCACGTTGCGTGCGCCTGGATCGTTCACGTCAGGCGAGATGCTGGCCGTCTTCGGCGTCGGTCCGATCGCGCCCGCGACGAAGCGCGGCTTGTCCGGGGTCGAGTACTTGTCGCAGGCCGCGCGCGCCAGCTTCGCCGATTCGAGGTTCATCTCGATCGCGAGGCTTTCCATACCGTAGTCGGCCTGCGCAACAGTCGTCGCGCCGAAGGTGTTGGTTTCGATGATGTCGGCGCCCGCCGCCAGATACTGCTCGTGGATCTCGCTGATGATCTGCGGTTGCGTGATCGACAGCAGTTCGTTGTTGCCTTTGATGTCGCGGCCATAGTCCTTGAAGCGCTCGCCGCGATAGCGGGCTTCGTCGAGCTTGTAGCGCTGGATCATCGTGCCCATCGCCCCATCCAGAATCAGGATGCGCGATTGCAGAAGCGCGGGCAGCGCCGCGCCGCGCGTATAGGCTGCGGCGGGGCGGGCTGGACTGACGGTGGGGGCTGGCTGGTTCATGGCAGAAGTGGGCTTGCGCCAGTTTTTTCAGGAAACCTGTCATTGTATCCGCTGCGCAACGGCCTCGCCGGCCGCGAGCGCGCGGTGATAGGGACTCTACGAGCTCGGGTTACGAGCGGCACGCGTGACAGGCGGTAAAAGATGCCGTCTCGCACCAGTATTGCGTGATACTCACCAATCCGCTGACAAAACGCGCATCGCGTACCAGCGGGACAGCCGCCGGTAAAACAAAACCCCCGCCCGGCAAGCCGGACGGGGGTTTTAGTACGTGTCGCCGGGGCGTGCGTGTTAGTGGAGAATCACCGGTTGGTGCATCAGGCTGTCGAACTGGCCGAGGAATTCGTCTACTTCGTCAAGCGACGGTTCTTCTTCGATCAGCTTGGTGACGTGCTCGCGAAAGCGAGCCGCCATTGCGCCGTCAATGTAGATCTCGCGTTGCATATTCTTGTCCACGATCTCGTAACCACCTGACTTCATGGCGAGGGGACCGTCCTGCGGCGGGAACTCGACGACACAATAGTTGGGGCTGTTGTAGATCATCTGCATGGCGACACTCCTTATTTCCGTTGGCTCCTGGCCATTCCTGCGCCATAGGTGGAGCGTATGGTGTGGAATTCAAGGGGTGGGTCCGGAGTGACGCTGGTAAAAATCCGGACCTTCAAGTTAGACCCGTGCTTCGAGAAACGTTTCAAGCAACGCAGCAAAACGGTGAGACTGTTCGATCGGTGCCAGATGTGCAGCATCCAGCAGTTCGTATTGTGCGCCTTCAATTGATTTCGCGATCAATTCTGTTGCAGCAGGTGGCGTTCCCGCATCATGGCGGCCGGCGACCGTGAGTGTAGGTAGACGAATCCCACTCAGGCGTTCATGCACATTGAAGTCGCGCAAGGCCTCGCAGGCGAGCGCGTAGCCCTCGGGCGGCGTGTCTTGCAGCACCTCGCGGATCTGTTCGACCGCTTCTGGATGTGCCGCCTGGAAATCGGGCGTCAACCAGCGGCTCATGGTTGCAGGCACGAGCGAAGCCATGCCGTCACGGCGTGCGGCTTGCGCGCGCTGGTCCCAGACGGCACGATTCTCGGGGGCGGTGCCCGAGCTTGTGTCGGCCAAGGTGAGCGTATTGATGCGCGATGGGTAATCGAGTGCAAACTGCTGCGCGATCATGCCGCCCATCGACATGCCCACCAGATGCGTATGCGGGACGCCCAACGCGTCGAGCAGCGTGGCGAGGTCGTGGGCCAGGTCCGCGACACTGAACGGCCTGTCGGGCACACCTGTGGCGCCGTGGTCACGGACGTCGTAACGCAGCACAGTGAAGTCGTCGCGGAAGTAGCCGGCGAACTGGTCCCACACGGACAGGTCGCCGCCGAGTTGATGGATGAACGTCAGCCAGGGGCCGCCGCCTTCGTTGCTCAGAACATAGCGCGTGTCGATACCGTTGATGTTCACTTGCATGCAGGCTCCTTCAAAGGAAATGCGGTGGAGGGGCTAGGCGCGGCGCTTGTTGTTCCCGTAATAAACGGTGATGCGTGGTGAGTGATGTACGGTGAGCGACAGAGTCAGCAAACTCTGTTCCCAACGAGGAAAGTGGAACGGCGCCGCTTGTCGTGCGAGTCGTGGCGCGTGGGTAAGTTTCGGCAAATTGCCGAATACCTGCTCGACTTTAGGGCTTTTCCGGCGCGGGGGCTGGAGCGGGGTCGACTGTGGACGGGGCGGCCGGTGTTGCAGGCGGTATTGGCGGTGTTGCGACCGGTATTGCCGGTGTCGCAGATGGTGCGGACGTGGTATTCGCGGGACTTGTGGCGACGTTCGCGGGCGAGTTGGCTGGTGAACTCGAGGCCGGATTCGGCGCGGTAGTGGCGCCCGTGTTTGCGCCTTGACTAGCGGCTGGGCTCGCCGCTGCAGCTGGATTGTCACCAGCGGATGAACTTGCCGCAGCGTTCACAGATGAACCCGCTTCCGTGTCGTCAGCCGAAGCCGCAGCGTTACCACTGTGTTCCGATGAATTCGCATTGCCGTTGCCCCCCGGTGGGTTGAGTGGCCCGCTCCAGACCAACTGGATTTCGGTACCGTTCGGCTCAGTTTGCAAGATCCGCGCGGGCAACCAGCCGAGCGCCGGCGCGAGCCACACGTCGATGCGCCGCTGATCGCCGGCATGACGCGGCAGGCGCATGAAATGTCGCGCAGTGACGTAACCCTGTTGCGTGCGGATTGATTCGTCGCCGATCGTTTCAATCGGCCAGATTTCGCCGCTATCGTTATCGACAACGAAAAACTGACGGGTGACGCCCGGCTTGTAGGCATCCGGATCGCCGCGCACGAGGCTCGCCAGTTGCATCACCATGCTGAAGCGATCCTGCGCACCATCGGTGAGCGGCAAAGACGTAGGCGTTTTGGTGAACGCGATCTGCTTCGTGGTGCGGTTGAAGATCGACACGTCCTCAGCCCGGTGGCCGCGCTTTTCGATGTACTGGTCCGGCGCGAGGCCGAACGCGTCCACATGGCCGTGACTCGAATAGCTGAACGTGCCGATGAACGGGACCGGGACCGACACGACCATCTCGTAGGTCTTGCCGTCACTCGACCAATGGATCGTGCCCGGCTGGTTGCGTACGCCGTTATAGAACGTGTCGTACTGCAGATCGCCCGATGGCGGCACCGAGAACTTCACGCCAGGCGCCGCCTGCACGACGGGAGCGTGTCCGCTGGCCGGCCCGCTTGCCGCTGCGACGGCGCTGGCTGCCGTTGATGCGGACGCCGCGGCCGCGCTCGCTGCCTCGGAAGCGGCTTCTGCGGCAGGGGCAGATGCCGCTGCGACAGGCGCGGGCCCGGGGCGCAGCGCGGTCAGTACATGTTCGCGCGGCTTGCTGGCGGCCACTTTGGCCTTGTGCTCGGACGGGGCCGTTGGGCGCGGCGCTGCTTCGGTCGGATTGCGTTCGATCCGTTCGGGTGTCAGCAGGGCAATCTGAACCGGCACGTGGACCGCATTCTCGGACGTGAACGTCTCGCGATTGCGTTCGACCCACTGCGCCGCAATCCAATGCAGGCAAAGCACGACCATGAGCACGACGAGCCAGCGCCATACACGCGGACGGCGGTGCGTCGCGTGAGGCAGCGTACGGTCGGAACGGCTGACGGCGGTCGGATACGACATCGGGCAGAGCGGTTCTGGCGGATCAAAAATGTGACGGGGCGTGCCGCTTCAGGCAGATCCCCGCGCGGGACGGACGCAGCGAACGGGTTCGACCGTCGGGCCGCGGGCGATGTTCCGCAGCGAGGTCGCTGCGTACCCCGACATCCTAACGCGGCGCCGGACTGTACCCCAGTTCGTACGACAATTTGCGCGCACACTCGCGCAGCGCTGTGTCGATCTCGCCGTCCCACTGGATATCGAAAGCCCCCTCGTGGCCGAGCGCAATCAGCCCGAGTGCAAGATCACCGGTCGAGTCGAAGACCGGCATGCAGAACGCGTGGATTGTCGGCAGCAGCATGCCTTCTACGCGCGCGGCTTCATGGGCGCGGACGTCCACGAGGACACGCTCGACCTCTTCGGCCGTGCGCGGGCCACCGGTGTGCGACCAGCGACGCGAATCGGCCAGTTCACGCTCGATCATCGCGACGGTCTTGCTGGACGGGAGATAGGCCGCGAACAGCAGGCCGGTGGCCGAACTGAGCAATGGCATCACATCGCCGAGCTTGAGCGACGCTTTCGCCGGGTGACTCGATTCCATCCAGTGCACGACGGTCGGCCCCTGGTTGCCCCATACGGCGATGCCCACCGTCAGGTCGAGGCGGTCGCGCAGTTCCGCGAGCGCGATCCGCGCCAGCTTCACGCCGTCGACCCGCGCGAGCCGCGCCAACCCCAATTGCAATGCGAAACCGCCGAGCTCGTAGCGCCCGGACAACGGATCCTGCGCGACTACACCCAGGCGCAGGAAACTCACCAGATACCGGTGCGCCTTGGCCGGGCTCATGCCAGCGCGTTGCGCGAGGTCGCGCAGCATCATCGCGCGTGGCTCGTGGGTCAAAACGTCGAGCAGGCGAAAGCCCACCTCGATCGACTGGATGCCCGAGCGCAGTTTCTCCTCGCCGACCTCAGCGGCTTCGTCATCCGCGGAGTCGAGCAGATCGGCGGGTTCGGCGTCGGACGAGATCGCGCCGGAGCGGGCAAGTGAAGGCATAAGCAAGGCGCGTAATGCGCAGTCGGTAAATCGAATGTAAAGGTGCCAGTGCGGCGGCGCAGGGAATACCGCAAACGGCGCCGTTCTGCAGCCCCAAATCACCTATTTGGGCTGGCCCATTTGGGCGCAGCGATTCACCATCGTAGAATAGATTCCCTCTATCGTCACTAACACGGCTCATTCCCTTATGAAACTTGCCACGCTGAAGGACGGCACGCGCGACGGCCAATTGATCGTCGTGTCCCGCGACCTGCACACTGCGGCCATCGCCGATGCGATCGCGCCGACGCTGCAGCGCGTGCTCGACGACTGGACCTTCTACGCGCCGCAACTGCAGGATCTGTATGACGCGCTCAATCAGGGCCGTGCACGCAATGCGTTTCCGTTCGAGGCGAAGGACTGTATGGCGCCGCTGCCTCGGGCGTTCCAGTGGGCAGACGGTTCATCGTATGTGAACCACGTCGAACTGGTGCGCCGCGCGCGCGGTGCGGAAATGCCGCCGGAGTTCTGGACTGATCCGCTGATGTATCAGGGCGGCAGCGACGACTTTATTGGCCCGAAGGACGATGTGGTGTGCGCCTCGGAGGACTTTGGCATCGATTTCGAGGCCGAAGTCGCGGTGATCACCACCGACGTGCCGATGGGCGCAACTCCCGATCAGGCGCTCAAGGGCGTGCGTCTCGTCACGCTGGTCAACGACGTTTCACTGCGCAACCTGATTCCGGCGGAGCTGGCCAAGGGGTTCGGTTTCTTCCAGAGCAAGCCGGCCACCTCGTTCGCACCGGTTGCCGTCACGCCGGACGAACTGGGCGAGCACTGGCGCGAAGGTCGCGTACACCGGCCGATGATCGTCCACTGGAACGGCAAGAAAGTCGGCCAGCCGGACGCCGGCACCGACATGGTGTTCCACTTCGGCCAGTTGATCGCGCACGCGGCGAAGACGCGCAACCTGCGCGCCGGGTCGATCGTCGGCTCTGGAACGGTCTCGAACAAGGACGCGAAGCGCGGCTATTGCTGTATCGCCGAGAAGCGCTGTCTCGAGACCATCGAGCACGGCTCGCCGCAGACGGAGTTCATGAAATACGGCGATACGGTGAAGATCGAGATGTTCGACGAAGCTGGCAAATCGATTTTCGGGTCGATCGAGCAGGGTATCGCGCCGCTGGATGCGGCACGCTGACCACCGAAAGGGTTTCGCCCGATAGCCGAGCGGTCGGGCGCCGCTACACTGACAGACGCTTGACGGCCACGGCGCGGCGAGCCGGCGCTGCCTGGCCCAACAAGGGCGAAGTGGAACATAACGACAAAACCGCGGTGAGGAGACATGCATGCCATTCCGCTCGTTTGCGCCTGTGTTTGCGCGTGCGTTTGACTTTGCGCTCGTACGCCAGCGTATCCATCCGGTGAAGCAGCCTATATTGCCCAACTCGCTGCGTAATCGGGCAGCGCGCCTCGTCGCGATGCTCTGCACCGGGTGGCCGGCCTTTGCATTGGCGCAGGTCAAGATCGGCCTGGTGCTTTCGCTGACCGGCCCAGCTGCGTCGCTCGGCATTCCAGCCCGCGATACCGTCGCGATGTTGCCGAAGACCATGGGCGGCCAGGAGGTGGAGTACATCGTGCTCGACGATGCCTCGGACACCACTCAAGCCGTTCAGGACACCAAAAAGCTGATCTCCGAAGAACACGTCGACGCCATCATCGGTTCCTCGATCACGCCTAACACGCTGGCGATGATCGACGTAATCGCAGAAGGCGAGACGCCGACTATCTCGCTGGCGTCGTCGGCGAAGATCATCGAGCCGGTAGACGCGAAGCGTCACTGGATGTTCAAGACGCCGCAAACCGACGCGATGATGGCTTCCGCGATCGCAGCGCATGCCAGTTCGCATGGCGTCAAGACCATCGCCTACATTGGCCAGGCCGATGCGCTTGGCGAAACCTTCTACGCCGAGGTGGCGAAATTCGCCGAGCTCCATCACATCAGCATCGTGGCCAGCGAGCGTTTTAACCGTACCGATCCAAGCGTCACGGGCCAGGTGTTGAAGATCCTCGCCACTCATCCGGATGCCGTGGTTGTAGGCGCGGCAGGGACGCCCGCCGCGTTGCCGCCCCGGACGCTCAAGGAGCGCGGCTACAAGGGCTTGATCTATCACAACCATGGGGTCGGCAATAACGACTTCCTGCGGGTCTGCGGTGTGGATTGCAATGGCACCTTCCTGCCCGCCAGTCCAGTGCTGGTCGCGGCGCAACTGCCGGCTGACCATCCGGCGAAGCGCCTCGCGCTCGACTACATCGCGCGCTTCGAAGCGCTGCACGGTGCCGGTAGCGTGTCGGCCTTCGGCTCGTACACGTGGGATGCGGGGATGCTGCTGTCGAACGCTGTGCCTGTCGCATTGAAAAGCGCGCAACCCGGCACGCCGGAATTTCGCCATGCGTTGCGCGATGCACTGGAAGCGACGCACGGTCTGGCGGACACTAATGGTGTCGTCAACATGAGTTCGACCGATCACCTCGGGCTCGACCAGCGCGCTCGCGTGATGGTGGAAATCAGCAACGGCAAGTGGGTTTATCAACCAGATTGAATCTGCAGCAGCGCGAACCACGTGCCGCGTCGCGTTCACATTGACGTATCGATCTATCGCGTTTCTGATCTACTGGACTGACAGCCATGTCTCACGAATCCCCGATCAACGACCCCGTCTTCTACGCGCATTACCAGTCGCTGCGTTTGCGGCGGCATCCGCATGGCATCCTTGAAGTCATCATGAGCGGCGAGGGCGCCAACAAGAGCGCACTGGCCACCGCCGATGCGCGGATGCATCGCGAACTTGCCGAAATCTGGCGCGATATCGACCGGGATCCCGACACACGCGTCGCGGTCATTCGCGGCGAAGGCAAGGGCTTTTCGGCGGGTGGCGATCTGCAGCTCGTCGAGCAGATGGCGACCGACTTCGAGGTTCGCACCCGCGTCTGGCGCGAGGCGCGCGACCTCGTCTACAACGTGATCAATTGCAGCAAGCCGATCGTCTCCGCCATGCACGGGCCG
Source organism: Paraburkholderia sp. EB58 (assembly GCF_050436665.1). Classification (NCBI taxonomy): domain Bacteria; kingdom Pseudomonadati; phylum Pseudomonadota; class Betaproteobacteria; order Burkholderiales; family Burkholderiaceae; genus Paraburkholderia; species Paraburkholderia sp. EB58. The sequence goes on from NZ_JBNDMQ010000023.1 coordinate 27,571, forward strand.
GCAGTCGGCGCGGGCCTGGTGGCGGGGCTCCTCGCCGATATTTCGATTGCGACGAAGAGCGCGCGCATCATCGACGGTCATACGCGCCTCGGCGTCGCAGCAGGTGATCATGCGGCGATCGTGTGGCCCCTGCTGTGCGGCATGGCGAAGGCCAAGTACTACCTGCTTTTGTGCGAACCGGTCAGCGGTGAAGAGGCCGAGCGAATCGGTCTCGTATCGCTGGCGGTCGACGAACATGATCTGTTGCCCAAAGCATTTGAAGTGGCGGAGAAACTCGCGCACGGCTCCCAAACGGCGATTCGCTGGACCAAGTACGCGTTGAACAACTGGTTGCGTTCGGCAGGACCGACCTTCGATACGTCGCTCGCGCTCGAGTTCATGGGCTTCGCTGGTCCGGATGTGCGCGAAGGCGTGACGTCACTGCGCGAGCGGCGCGCACCGGATTTTCGCGGGGACCGCTAGACGCCCTGCGCTGCACATGTGACAAGCCCATTTCGCGGGGTATGATCGGACGAAACGCGTCCGGTACTGCTCCCAATCCATCCCTGTCTGCTGCGAGGAGAAACGCATGACTGATACCCCTGGCTCCACGCCGCCCTTTCCCGGCTTCCCGGGTTTTCCTCCCGGTGAAATGATGGACCGCATGTGGGACATGATGCGGCTCACTCCGTTCGGCTCGGCCTTTCAGGGCGGCGCAGGGGCGGGCGCGACTCCGGGCCTCGGACCGTCGCTGTCGTTGATGTCCGACATGATGGCGCCGCTTACCAACGTCGAAGAACTCGACAAGCGCATCACCGACATGCGCGCGGTCGAACAGTGGCTCAAGCTGAATCTGAACATGCTGCAGTCGGCGATTCAGGCGCTTGAAGTGCAGCGCGCTACGCTCGCGACGCTGCGCGCGTTCGGCGCCTTCGCGCAGCAGTCGATGGCGCAACCGGCCGCCGCCGCGCCTACCCCAGCGCCAGAGAAGCCACGTCCCGAACCGGCCGCTGCGCCGCGCGCCGAAGCCGCGGGCGGTGCGGAGCCGGAAGCGGGCGAGGATGGGAACGCGCCAGGTTTCGATGCATCCGCCTGGTGGAACCTGCTGCAGTCGCAGTTCAACCAGATCGCGCAGTTTGCGATGACGCAGCCCGGCGCGGCGGCAGCCGCTGAGTCGTCGGCACCAGAAGAAGATGCGGCGCAAGCCGGCGCCGCCGAAAGCCCTGACGAGGCCAAGCCGTCTGCGAAGGAGTCCGCAACGAAGCGGGCGTCTGCCGCCCGGCCGTCGAGCGGCACGCCGAGCCGGCCGCGCGCCACGAAGAAGACGCCTTCGCAGCCTGAGTGAGAGGGGCTGGCATGACAGAGAGCGTGTCTTGAGCGTGCGGCTCGGGCTAGTTCTGATGGGCGGCGGCGCACGCGCCGCCTACCAGGCGGGCGCGCTACAGTCGCTTGCCGGGATTGCGCGCGAGGTAGCGCCCACGTCCCGCGCATCACACCACCGATCCCGGCCGGGCACACGCATTGCGTTCGACCTTCGTCACAGGCAGAACACGAACCTCCGCTACTTTATTGAGATCGATCAAGGGGCCACATGCTTGTGACCCTATGTAAGGAAGGGGCGTCAGGCCCGCGTGCTATCATGATGTAAGCTTGTTTGGCCCTTGGGCGCGCCCCGAAAACAATCAATCCGCCGCCCGTTTGCCACCGGTTCGACCGGCGCGGGGCTGGATAGCGGCTTTCATCTGGCAGGCTGCACCGGTTGCGTTGGGTAAGTTCGCGCATGGGTGGCCGCGTGGCGCGACACCGCGGTGTTTAGCGTGCGCACACATGCCGCAGGACTTCTTTGCCGCAGGGTGCATCTGCGTGGCTGATTCCCGCGTAAAATTGAATGCTTGGCTCGCGAACGCGTGTGTTTCGTTCGCCGTTAGCAAGAGTTGCAAAAGACACAAAACAGACGTCGCAATGCGCAGAACAGGGGTGGGACTATGAACACCATGCTTTATCCGGAACTTTATAAATCGCTCGAATCCGTTCGATGGGACATGGAGAAAGACATTCCCTGGGATAAATTCGATGCATCGCTCTTGACCGATGAACAGGCCAAGACGATCAAGATGAACGCGATCACCGAATGGTCTGCGTTGCCCGCAACGGAAATGTTCCTGCGCGACAATCATCATGACAGCGATTTCTCGGCCTTCATGAGCGTGTGGTTCTTCGAAGAACAAAAACACTCGCTGGTGCTGATGGAGTATCTGCGCCGTTTCAAGCCGGAAATGTGCCCGACTGAAGAAGAACTGCACGCCGTGCGCTTCGAATTCGATCCGGCGCCCCCGCTCGAAACGCTGATGCTGCACTTCTGCGGCGAAATTCGCCTGAACCACTGGTATCGTCGTGCTGCCGAATGGCATACGGAGCCGGTCATCAAGGCCATCTACGAAACCATCTCGCGCGACGAGGCGCGTCATGGCGGCGCTTACCTGCGCTACATGAAGAAGGCCATGACGAATTGCGGCGACGTCGCGCGTGCTGCGTTCGCCAAGATCGGCGTGCTGATGGCATCGGCGCGGCGCACAGAAAAGCCGCTGCACCCGACCAACCTGCACGTGAATCAGGCACTGTTCCCGCGTGACACGATCCAGTCGCGCCTTCCCGATCCGGAGTGGCTCGAGCGCTGGCTCGACGAGCAGATCCGCTTCGACGACGGCTGGGAAAAGAAGGTGGTCGAACGCATCCTGCACAACCTGTCCATCCTGTTCGAGCGTACCTTCAATACGGCGCAGGAACTGAACCGCTATCGCAAGGAAGTGGTCGCGCGTCTGCAGGCCGATCAGAAGTCGGCTGAACAGCCGGCCTGACGGTCCCCCGGGCGTTTTGCATTGGCGCGAGGCGCCAGGTGACACGCAACGTGTGAAAGAACGGCCCGACAGGTGCAAGCCTGCCGGGCCGTTTGCATGACGTGTATCGTGGCGGCAGCGCCTTCTCCATTCCTTTCTTTTCTCCGATTCCCCATGGCCGTTACTTTCGAACGCAAGCTCATGACCCGCGAGGCCCTTGCCCAACTGCGTCCTTCGCTTACTGGGCCGGTGGTGTTCACAAACGGGGTGTTCGACATCCTGCACCGTGGTCACGTCACCTATCTGGCCGATGCGAAGGCGCTCGGCGCCTGCCTGATTGTCGGGGTGAACAGCGATGCCTCGGTGCGCAGGCTCGGCAAGGGCGACGACCGGCCGATCAACAACGAAGCCGACCGGATGGCCTTGCTTGCGGCGTTGGAAAGTGTCGATTGGGTAGTGTGCTTCGAAGAGCAGACGCCGGTGTCGTTGATCGAAGCGCTGCACCCTGACATCCTCGTCAAGGGTGGCGACTACGACATGGATAAGCTCCCCGAGTCGGCGCTGGTGCGCGGCTGGGGCGGCCGCGCGCTGGCGATTCCGTTCGAGCACGACCGCTCGACGACCGCACTTCTCAAGAAGGTCCGCGCGCAGGGTTGAGTCGCACGGCTGAACGACCGCCAGCGAGTTTGCTAACTTTATTGGCCCAGTTCCGACGCGGCAATTGCCGGAGCCGGCGCCGGTCCGCCGACCACCGCGAGATCGGCCGCCTCGGCGGCCGAAACCGGCTGCACCCTCAGTGTTTCCGGGTGAATCTGGCGATTCAGATGACCCGGCTCGCGCGCGCCCGCGTAGGGTAACGGGCCGAATATGCCGCGCAGCGTCGCGAACGCGAGCAGGTTGGCAAGAAACAGAATAGCGATCAGCCAGCGCAGCATCGTTGGAGTCTCCGTCTAAAAGGTGCGGCGTGCATCAGGCGCGGGGCTCAGCTGTGGCTCGCCGGTGCGCCTGCATCGGCGGCAATCAGCGCGAGACCGGACAGCACGAGCGAATCGTGGCGAGTATGCGGTACTTTGAGTGCGGCTGTCACTTCGTCGGCGGCGCCCCCGCCCACGACGAGGCGTACCGGCACGCCCCACGCAGCCTGCAGGTCGTTCCACATCCTTTCGATCAAGCCAGCCTGCGCCAGCGCGCAACCCGCCGACAGTGAACGAGGCGTGTCCGTGGCGAAGAACGGGCCGTTGAATTCGTGGCCGGCTGGCGGCCCGTTGCTTTGCGCGGTGCTGTTGCCGGCGCCGGGCGTCAACAGACCGCGCGCCGCGTTGGCATCGAGCGTGGGCAGTTGCGCCGTGTGCTCGCCGAGCGAGCGCATCATCAGCGACCAGCCGGGCGCGATCAGGCCACCGACGAACATACCGTCGGCCCGCAGCGCTTCCAGGGTGGTGGCGGTGCCGAACGTCGCAATTAGCAGCGGCTCGCCGGGAAACGCCGCGCGTGCACCGATCAGCCCGGCCCAGCGGTCGCTGCCGAGTGCAGAGGGTGTCGTATAGCCGTTGGTCACACCGCATTGCCGCTCGCAGGCGCGAATCGTGGTGCGCGGCAGGGCGGGCCAGTGCGTGTCGAGCAAGGCTGCGAGACGCTGCGCGACAGCTTCTCCCGCTACGTTGGAAATCCATGCGCTGGCGGGGAGCGGTAGTTGCGACCAGTCCGGGGTCGTCAAAGCGCCTCCACCCACGCCGCCATGCGCAAACGCCCCCGCATGGATCTGCGTGCCGTCCGCCTGTACCAGCGCCCACTTGACGCGGCTGTTGCCCGCGTCGATCAGCAGAAAAGGCGCGCCGCTCATGCAGTGCCGTCGGCCAGACGCAACGAGACGTCGCCGGTGGCGATGGCCTCGCGTCCCGATGCCGTGTCGAGCAGCAACTGCCCGCTTTCGTCGACGCCCGCCGCCACGCCGCGCGTGATTTCCACACCCTGTTCGAGCAGCACCACTTCGCGGCCCGCATAGGCGTGACAAGCGTTCCAGCGCGCCTGGAAGGGCTCGAAGCCTTCCGCGCCGAAGCGTTTGAGCGCAGGCTCGAGCGCGTTCAGTTCGGCCGCGAGCGTATCGGTCAGATTGGCATTGGGCAGCGCACGCGAGAGCGCGGTCGGCACCGTGCCGCGCGCCTGCGGCGGCACGTTAGCATTCAGTGCGCTGACCTTGGCCGCCAGTTCGTCCGCGCCTTTTACATTGGTGCCGATGCCGATCACCACGGCGCTCGCATACTCGGTACTCCATGCTGTTTCGATCAGGATGCCGGCGAGCTTGTCGCCTTCCAGCAGCACGTCGTTGGGCCATTTCAGCGCAATCTGCCCGGGTCCTGCGACCGGCAGCGAGCGCAGCCCGTCGACGAGCGCCACGCCCACCGCGAGACTCAGGCCCGCGAGTCCCTCGAGCGGCCGCGGCAACACGCACGCCACCGAAAACAGCAGGGCATTGCCCGGTTCGGCATACCACGTGCGCCCGCGCCGGCCGCGTCCGGCGGTCTGCAGATAGGCGACGCGCACGATCGGCCGCGGCAGCGCGGTCGACTTGCGCGGCAGCGCCTTGACCCGCGCCATCAGGTCGGCGTTAGTGGAGCCGGTTTCCTCGACGATTTCGATCGGCCAGTCGTGCGCGTGAGCACCGAACAGCGCGACGGCGCGATCCCGGTCGATGCGCCAGTCGCCGGTCGGGCCGGCATGGGATGAGGACTTGGAAGCGTTCATGCTGCATATTGTAGCGACAGGGGGCAACGAAGACCCACTTGGAGCGCAAGAGGACCGTTCCTTCGCGCCGCGTTCGTTACAATGGCCCCTGATCCGATAACCAGAATCCAGCGATCCTTGAACTACGACACTCCGCCCGGCCTCGAAGTCGCGGCAGGCAGCCAAGGCAAGATCGTCCGGCTCTCCGGCGAGTGGACGGCGCTTGCGCTCGCGCGTGACCGCGCTACCGGCAAGGTCGTGCCCCGTCTGCGTTCGCTCATCGGCGTCGAGGGGATGCACTGGGATCTATCGCGCATCGAGCGCATGGACCACGTCGGCGGCCAGGCGCTCTGGCGCGTATGGGGCCACAAGCTGCCGCCCCAACTGACTGAACTGAACGATACGCAGCGCGACATTTTTCAGCGCATCGCCTTGCTCGATACCATGCGCGATACGCCCGAACCTGTAGTGCGGTACGACCCGTTCACCCGGCTCGGCCTCGGACTGTTCTCCTTCTTCGAACACCTGTACGGCGGCATCGCAATGTTCGGGCGTGTCGTACTCGACCTGCTCGCGATATTGCGCAATCCGAAGATCACGCCGTGGACCGAAATCTCGGCGAACGTCTACAACGCGGGCGCCAAGGCGCTGCCCATCATCGCGCTGGTTGCTTTCCTGATCGGCATCGTGTTGAGCTACCTGTCGGCACAACAATTGAGGCTATTCGGCGCGAACCAATACATCGTCAACATCCTTGGACTGTCGGTGATTCGCGAACTCGGCCCCGTGCTCTCGGCGATTCTGGTGGCCGGCCGTTCGGGCTCGGCGATCACCGCGCAGATCGGGGTGATGCGCGTCACGGAGGAACTTGATGCCATGCGCGTCATGGGCATCCCGCATGGCCTGCGGCTGATCCTGCCGCGCGTGCTCGCGCTCGGCGTGGCGATGCCGCTGCTCGTGATGTGGACCAACATCGTCGCGCTGACCGGCGGTGCGCTCGCCGCAAAGATAGTGCTCGGCATCGACATGAGCTATTTCTTCCGCGCGCTGCCGAGCGTGGTGCCGGTCGCGAACCTCTGGATCGGCCTTGGCAAGGGCGTGGCGTTCGGCATGCTGATTGCCATCGTCGGCTGCCATTTCGGGTTCCGTATCAAGGCGAATTCGCAGAGCCTCGGTGAGGGCACGACGACCTCGGTGGTGACGTCGATCACGGTCGTGATTCTCGCCGACGCCGTGTTCGCGATCCTGTTCCAGAACGTGGGGCTAGGATGAGCACGCCGCTGACTGAATCCGTGCGCGGCCAGCCGCTGCCCTCGATCGCCGAGCCGGTGATCGAGGTGCGCGATCTGACCAAACGCTACGGCCGCAACATCGTGCATCAGCACCTGAATTTCGAGGTGCGGCGCGGCGAGATTGTTTCAATCGTCGGCGGCTCGGGTTCGGGCAAGACCACGCTGGTGCGCCAGATCCTCGGGCTCGAACGGCCGACGTCCGGCACCATCAAGCTGTTCGGCGAGGACCTTTCGACCATCTCCCCGGAAACCGCGCTTCTGATGCGCAGCCGCTCCGGCATGCTGTTCCAGCGCGGCGCGCTGTTCTCGTCGCTCTCGGTGTTCGACAACATCGCGCAGCCGCTGCGCGAGCTCGGCAAGATCCCTGAGGACCTGTTGCGTGACATCGTCATGCTGAAGCTCGAGATGGTGGGTTTGCCTTGCAAGCATGCGTCGAAGATGCCCTCGGCGCTGTCGGGCGGCATGATCAAGCGGGTTGGCATCGCCCGCGCGATCGCACTCGAACCGGAGCTGCTGTTTCTCGACGAGCCGACTGCCGGGCTCGATCCGCAAGCCTCGGACGAGTTCGTCGAGCTGGTCAGCACGCTGCATCGCGCGCTCGGCCTGACCGTTGTGATGGTGACGCACGACCTCGACACGATGGTCGCGCTGTCCACTCGCGTCGCCGTACTGGCCGATCGCAAGGTGCTGGTCGCGGCCCCGGTCGAGGAAGCCGCAGGCGTCGATCATCCGTTTATCCGCGAGTATTTCCTCGGCCTGCGCGGCCGCCGCGCGCTCCAGGCGCTGCCGCCGGAGCGCCGCGCCAAGCTGCCGCCCGCGGCGCTCGAACCCGCGTCGTCCGAACTGCCGCTGTGAACCAGGGAACCTGACAATGGAAAACAAATCGCACGCCTTCTGGGCTGGGCTCTTCACGGTGGCGCTGCTGGTGGCGATCGCGGCGGCGGCCTTTCTGTTCAACGTCGACCGTTCGGTGCGCGTGCCGTACGATCTGATTGCGCGTACCAACGTCACCGGGCTCTATACGGACGCCGCAGTACGCTATCGTGGCCTCGATGTGGGCAAGGTGCAGTCCATCAAGTTCGACCGCGCGCATCCGGGGCAGATCCTGATCCGCATCCTGGTGGACACGCACGCGCCGATCACGCATTCCACCTTCGGCAGCCTCGGCTTTCAGGGCGTAACGGGCATTGCGTTCATCCAGCTCGACGATTCGGGGAAAGATATGACACCGCTGGTGTCGTCGGAGAAACAGGTGGCGCAACTGCCGATGCGTCCCGGCCTGCTCGACCAGTTGCAGCAGCGTGGCGACGTCTTGATACGCAAGCTGGAGCGCATCGCGGACGACGTGAACGACGTGCTGTCGCCGGAAATGCGCGACCAGTTGCTGAACACAGCGGCAAGCCTGCAGCACGCCGCCGACGGCGTCACGGAACTCACGAAGCAGATGGCGCCGGCCGCCGGCAAGCTGCCGCAGACGATCGATCAACTGGATCGAACGCTCACGTCCACCAATCAGTTGATCACCGGCCTGAACCGGTCGGACGGCCCCTTTGAAGCCAATCTGAACAAGGTCGGCACGGCGGCGCAGCAGGCAGGCGACGCGTTGACCGCGATGAATGCCTCAGTGCAGGAGCTCTCGGCGCGCGTTGGTTACGACACCTTGCCGCGCGTTAATTCGCTGGCTGACGATGTGCGCTCCGCCGTGCATTCGGTGGATCGCGCCGCCGACACGTTCAGCACCAGTCCGCGCAGTGTGCTGTTCGGCGCGCCGCCGGTGGCGCCCGGTCCGGGCGAGGCCGGCTTCACGTGGCCCGCGGCCCACTCGGCAAAGTGATCTGAAAGGAAGATTGTCATGGCACGCTCGCTTAAGCACTCAATCCACCGTTTGTATCCGGCTGGCGCCGCGTTGGCTGTCGCGCTGGCGTTCGGCATGCTGGCCGGTTGCGCAGGCAACCCGGCAGCGCTCTCCAATGTCCGCTACGACCTGGGCCCGGTCCCGCAGGCGGCCACTTCCGGACCGCTGCCGGCGGTCAAGGTGCTGGACGTCACCGCACCGGAGACGCTCGCTTCCGACAAGCTGATCTACCGTCTGAGCTACGCCGACGCGCAGCAAACGGCGTCGTATGCGAACAGCCGCTGGACCATGATGCCGTCCCAGCTGTTGACGCAGCGCCTGCGCGACGCACTCTCGCAGCGCGGCACCGTGTTGACCGGTGCGGACGGCGTGAGCGCGCCGGTGCTGAAGGTGGATCTGAACGAGTTCGAACAGATTTTCGACAGTCAGACACAAAGCCATGGCGCCGTCACCGCGCGGGCCACCTTGATCCACCGTGGCAAGGTCCTCGCGCAGCGCACCTTCACGGCGAGCGCGCCGGCCAGTTCGGCGGACGCCGCAGGCGGCGCGCAAGCGCTTGCCGCGGCCAGCGACGACCTCGTCGCGCAGATCTCCACGTGGCTTGGCGCGCAGGCGCTCGTCGCCGCGCAATGACCGGCACGCCACGCACGCAGCGGGGCGTAGCGTGAGCGGCAAGATACGGCAGCGCCGGCCGTCGGTGCTGGCAAGACAGGTCCTGGGCTTGTATAGCGCCCTGATTGTGTATGGTTCCTGGTATCCGTTTTCGGGCTGGCGCTCGCTTGGGCTCAGCCCGTTTGCTTATCTGACCGATCCGCTGCCGCAGTATCTGACGGCTTTCGATGTGGTCACCAACATCCTCGGTTACATGCCGTTCGGCGCGCTGGCGGTGCTAGCGGTCTACCCGCGCTGGCGAGGCGCAGCGGCCGTGGCGCTCGCCTTCGGGCTGGGTGTGCTGCTGTCGGGCACCATGGAAGCGGTCCAGACGTGGCTGCCCACTCGCGTGGCCTCCAATCTCGATCTGGCCGCGAATGCGTTCGGCGCGCTGCTTGGCGCTGCGTTGATCGCGCCAGCCACCGGCGCTTTTCTCGATCGCGGCCTGTTGCGGCGCGTGCGTCTCTTGTGGTTCAGACGCGATAGCGCTGCGCTGGTTTGTCTCGCTGCGCTATGGCCGTTCGCGACGATGTTTCCTTCGCCGCGCCTGTTCGGCCTCGGCGACTGGCCGCGTGCGCTGTGGCTGCGTGCCGATTCGACCATGCGGGACGCGCTACTCGCCTGGCTTCCCTCTGCCTGGCACGTCGAGACGTGGCCCGGACATCTCGGCGCCGGCCTCCCGGACGACGGATGGGAGGCGTTGATCTCGACGCTGGCCCTGTTTGCCGCTGGCGCACTCGCGTCGCTGCCAATGCGCGAGCGGGCGCCGCGCGTGCGGCTGTTGCTGGTGCTTGTCGCGCTGACGGTATTCATCAAGATCGGCGCGACGTTTCTGCAATCGGAAGCGGGGCTTGTGTTCAACTGGGCGACGCCCGGCGCAGTCGCAGGCCTCGTGGGCGGCACGCTGGCGATGCTGCTGGCACTGCGGCTGCCGCGCCGCTGGCGGGCTGCGTTCGCAGGCGCGGCGCTGATGATCGCGCTGCTGCTCGTCAATCTGCTACCGGTCAATCCCTATTTCGATGCGACGCTCGCGGACTGGCGCCAAGGGCGCTATCTGCACTTCAACGGACTGGCGCACTGGCTCGCATGGACGTGGCCGTATGCGGCGCTGGTCTGGCTGGCGTTTTCGGCGGAGCGCGCATGGCTCAGGCGCCGGCACGTCTGAGCGCGTGCCTCACCCCGTCGCTATAATCGACCCACTACAGAAGCGCCACGTTGCTCGCCCATCCCGGTGGTCATCGAGCCTTCACCTCTTTCAGTCTCGCCCCGGACACCATGGACTCTTTCTACAAGTACCACGTCTTCTTCTGTCTCAACCAGCGCGATCCCGGTGCCGAGCGCCCGAGTTGCGCGAACTGCAATGCACAGGCCATGCAGGAGCATGCGAAAAAGCGCGTGAAGCAACTTGGTCTCGCGGGTCCGGGCCAGGTGCGCATCAACAAGGCGGGTTGTCTCGACCGTTGCGAGGAAGGCCCGACAGTCGTGGTCTATCCGGAAGGCACCTGGTACACCTATGTCGATGAGAGCGACATCGACGAAATCGTCGAATCGCATCTTGCGAACGGCAAGGTCGTCGAGCGTTTGAGAATCGACGGGTAAGCGGCGCCATGAATGTTCATACGAAACAGTTCCTGATCGATGGTCCGGTCGGCAAGATCGAGGTTGCGCTCGATCTGCCCGATGAAACGCGCGAGAACGGCGCGGCGCCACGCGGCATTGCGCTCGTTGCGCATCCGCATCCACTGTTCGGCGGCACGATGGATAACAAGGTCGCGGTGACCTTGGTCCGCACGCTCGTGCAGTTGAATTACGTGACATATCGCTCGAACTTCCGTGGCGTCGGTCAAACCGAGGGCGAACACGACGCCGGTATCGGCGAACGCCACGACTTGCGCGCCGTACTCGATTACATGCGGGCGCAGCCGGGGCAGGCCGATCTGCCCCTTGTGCTCGCCGGCTTTTCGTTCGGTACCTTCGTGCTGTCGCATGTGGCGGCGCGGCTTGTCGAAGAAGGTCAGGCGATCGAGCGGATCGTGTTCGTCGGCACAGCAGCAAGCCGCTGGGAAGTGGCGCCTGTGCCCGAAAATACGCTCGTGATTCACGGTGAAACTGACGATACGGTCCCCATTCAATCGGTTTACGACTGGGCGCGGCCGCAGGAATTGCCGGTCGTCGTGATCCCCGGCGCCGAGCATTTTCTGCACCGCAAACTGCACGTCCTGAAGCGCATCATCGTCGACGCGTGGCGGTAGTCAGAGGGGCTGCGCGCGTTTTCCGGGGTACAGGTATGCGTCAAATGAAAATTTATCGACACGACAGGCGCAAAGTTGCCTCCCCGGCGCGCGTATAATGAGCGCTCTTTTTTGGGCGCAGCGCGGCCCATCCGGTGAAGGCGCGTTGTCGTGCGCCGTTGGGTGATTGCACCGCCGGATTGTGGGGCGCGTTGCGCGAACCGATCGTGTGGCCGGAAGTCCAACGGGCGCCGCGTTGCTTTTACGCAGCCAGCGCTCGCCGACCGGCTCTTCCAAACTGCGCGCCCCCGGGCGCGATGCATATTTCTGCCCGAATCGATCCTATGCGTTTTTCCACCTCCGGCTTTTCGTCACTCTCGTCCTTCGTTCCCCATACCATCAGCCGTGCGGTGACGCTCGGTGTATTGCTGCCGGCCACGCTGGTGGCGAGCACGGCGGCGTTCGCGCAGGTCCCGCCACCGGCGGTGAACGCGCGCTCGTGGGTGCTCGTCGACGCGACCAGCAACCAGGTGCTCGCCTCCGGCAATGCCGATGAGCGCGTCGAACCGGCGTCGCTGACCAAGCTGATGACCGCCTATCTGGTCTTCGAAGCGCTGCAGACGAAGAAGATTACGATGGAGCAGATCGTCAACCCGAGCGAAGCGGTGCGCCGCGTCAAGACGGACGAATCGCGCATGTTCATCGAGGCGAACAAGCCGGTGTCCGTGCACGACCTCGTCTACGGCATGATCGTCCAGTCGGGCAACGACGCCGCTATCGCGCTGGCCGAACTGGTCGGTGGCAGCGAGTCGCAGTTCGTCAGCATGATGAACACCGAGGCGCAGCGCCTAGGTATGACGCATACGCATTTCGCCGACGTGAACGGCATGCCCGATGCGCAGCACTACACGAGCGCGGGCGACCTCGCGATCCTGTCGGCACGCCTGATTCGTGACTTCCCTGATTACTACAACATCTTCTCGGTCAAGGAATTCACCTACAACAAGATCAAGCAGCCGAACCGCAACCGCCTGTTGTGGATCGATCCGACGGTCGACGGTCTGAAGACCGGTCACACCGCGGCGGCCGGTTATTGCCTGATCGCGAGTGCCAAGCGTCCGTTGCCGGGCGCGTCGGATGCGTCGCGCCGCCTCGTTTCGGTGATGATGGGTGAAGTGAAAGAGCACGACCGTGTCGAAGACAGCCTGAAGATGTTGAACTACGGTTACAGCGCCTACGACACGGTGCGTCTGTACAAGGCCGGCCAGGTGATCGAGACGCCGCGCGTTTATAAAGGCGCGGAAGACACGGTCAAGATTGGCGTGAAGGCTGACCAGTACATCACGGTGCCGAAGGGGCTTGCCGACAAGGCCAAGCCGCAAGTTGAGCATATCGACCCGTTGATCGCGCCGATCGCCGATGGCCAGCAGGTCGGCACGGTGAAGCTGGTGTCGGATGGCAAGGTGATCTCGCAGTTCCCGATCGTCGCGCTGCAGGCCGTGCCGCAAGCCGGCGTGGTGGGCCGCGTGTGGGATTCGCTGATGCTGATGTTCAACAAGAAGAAGTAAGCGCAGGTGCGTGCGCGGGTGCGTGCTCAGGTACGTGATTAACGGCTCCGGCAGTCATGCTGCTGGAGCCGTAGTTGAGGAGTGAAAGATGCAAGCCGATAACGATTCGCTGTTTGAGTTTCCGTGCGATTTCCCGATCAAGGTGATGGGCAAGTCACATCCCGAATTTGCCGAGACGATCGTGACGGTGGTCAAGCAGTTTGATGAAGCGGTCGACCCGTCGCGCGTCGAGACGCGGCCGTCGAGCGGCGGCAATTACACCGGCCTGACGGTGACGGTGCGGGCAACCAGCCGCGCCCATCTCGACGATATCTATCGCGCGCTCACCGGGCATCCGATGGTGAAAGTGGTGCTGTGAGTCAGTGAATCATTGAGTTATTGAATCAGCGCTGGCGGGGCGCGTCGCGTCCCGACCGGGTTCAGGGTGCGACGCGCAACACGTCCGCCCTGTTTTGCGGCCCTGCCGAGCAGGCCTGCTCGAAGAGCAGTTTGAACCGCCCCACCTCCTCGAACACCCAATCCCGAAACGCCTGCACCCGCGCCGCCTGCATCATGTGTGGCGGGCAGATGAAGTAGTAATGCCACGGGCTCGGGCCATCCACATCGAATAGCCGCACCAGCCGCCCCGCTGCGATTTCCTGCATCGCCAGCGAGCGGCGCGTGAGCGCGATACCCTGGCCGTCGATCGCCGCCTGCAACAGGTTCGACGAATCCTGATACAGCACGCCGCGTTTCGGCTCGGGCCAGTCAGCGAGACCGGCGGCGTCGAACCAGGGGCGCCACAATTCGTCGTCCGAACGCAGCAGCGGGACGTTGGCGAGGTCCGCCGGCACCTTCGGCAGGTGGCCGCCGTTGAAATTCGGCGCGCAGGCCGGAAAGAAGATCTCCTCGAGCAGAAGCTCTGCGTGCAAGCCCGGATATTTGCCGAAACCAAAACGAATCGCCGCATCCACGTCGTCGCGGGCGAAGTCCGCCAGCGAATTGGTGGACAGCAGCTCAAGATCCCACTGCGGGTGCGCCTCGATAAAGCTGCCGATGCGCGGCGTTACCCAGCGTGCCGCGAACGACGAAAGCATCGACACCACCAGACGCCGCTCGCGGTCGCCGGCGCGGATTTCGCGCGTGGCCTCGGCCAGCGCCGTCAGCGCACCGCGCACCTGCCCGGCATAACGGCGGCCCACCTCGGTCAGGCGCACGCGTTTGCCGTCGCGGGCAAAGAGCGTCACACCCAGTTCCGCTTCGAGCGCGCGAATCTGGTGGCTGACCGCGCCGTGCGTGACGAACAATTCGTCTGCGGCGCGCGAAAAACTCTCGTGCCGGGCTGCGGCCTCGAACGCCTTAACGGCGTTTAGCCCTGGGAGCTGTCGAAGGTCCATCGCAATTTTTCTCACATATAGGTGAAATTTGATCGTTTTGCGTAAACCCTTGCTACGCCTAGGATTGTAGTCACGAAACAGCTTTTTGCGAGGGCATCATGCGAGAAATTTCCTCTAGCATCACGTTTGAAATCAAAGCTGGTGAAACGGTTCCCATGAAGGTGGCGCGCAGCACCCGGCTGGCAGTGAGCGGCGGAGCGATATGGGTGACCCGCAGCGACGATACCGAAGACTACTGGCTCCAACCGGGCCACACGCTGCGTTTGCGGCGCGGCGAACGGCTCTGGCTGAGCGTCGAGAGCGGGGCGCAGGCGCGGGTGGCATTCGCCGTGCCGGCGCGCGTGGATTTGCGGGCGTTTGACTGGCTGGTGCGGCTCGCAGACCGGGTAGGCTTGCGTTCGCGAGATGGGTGGCGGACCGTTTGAACCGGCTATGGGGGCACATGAGCCGCTGCGGCCGGAATAGTGGCCATTCGGAGCGGCTCCGGCGGGGATCTCAGTATTTCGGTAAACTACCGGCATCATGTGTGCCACGCCGGTTTTCCCGCCTTCCCTGTCTGCCGCGCCTTCTCCTGACGATCAGGCGGCGCCGGTTGCCGCCGATCTCTGCGTTGCTGCAAGCGCCGAGCCACTCTCCGAAGCTTCGTCCTTCCCCGCGCTGACGCTCCGCTGGCGCGGTGTCGAACCGTACGAAACCAGCTTCGACGCCATGCGCGCCTTCACGGACGAGCGTGACAGCGAGACCGCGGACGAAATCTGGCTGGTCGAACATCCTCCCGTCTTCACGCTCGGTCAGGCCGGCAACCCGGCGCACCTGCTGGCTGCCGACAGCGGCATTCCGCTCGTGAAAGTCGATCGGGGCGGCCAGATCACGTACCACGGGCCTGGACAGGTCGTCGCCTACCTGCTGCTCGACCTGCGCCGCCGCAAGCTGATGGTGCGCGAGCTGGTCACGCGGATCGAGCAGGCCGTGATTGACACGCTCGCGGCGTATAATCTCGCCGGAGAACGCAGGGCGGGCGCCCCAGGCATCTACGTGGCGCCCGGTCCGGATGTGGGGCCGCATGCCGGCGCCAAGATCGCCGCGCTGGGCCTGAAAATCCGCCAGGGCTGCAGTTATCACGGGGTCAGCCTGAACGTGAGAATGGACCTGCGGCCGTTTCTGGTCATCAACCCATGCGGTTACGCCGGGCTCGAAACCATCGACATGGCCACGCTTGGCGTCGCCGCCGACTGGGATGAGGTGGCTCGGACCTTTGCTGCATGCCTCACCGCAAACATCGACGGCACTCCCGCGGCCGTCGCCCAACCGCAGGCCGGTGTCGTGACCGCCTGACTGGATCGAACGAATGACTGACGTTACCGCGAACCTCGCCGGCTCTGCCGCCACTGATGCTGCTGCAGCGACCGCCGCTTATGACGCTACGGCGAAACAGAAGGCGCAGGCCAAGACCGCGCGCATTCCGATCAAGATCATCCCGATCGAAAAGCTGAAGAAGCCGGACTGGATTCGCGTAAAAGCGGCCACCGGCAATTCGCGCTTCTACGAGATCAAGCAGATTCTGCGCGAGCACAACCTGCATACGGTCTGCGAAGAGGCGAGCTGCCCGAATATCGGCGAGTGTTTCGGTAAGGGCACGGCCACGTTCATGATCATGGGCGACAAGTGCACGCGCCGTTGCCCGTTCTGCGACGTCGGCCATGGCCGTCCGGATCCGCTGGATGTAGACGAACCGGGTAATCTGGCGCGCACGATTGCGGCGCTGAAGCTGAAGTACGTGGTGATCACCAGCGTGGACCGTGATGATCTGCGCGACGGCGGTGCCGCCCACTTCGTGGAATGCATTCGTCAGACCCGCGAGCTGTCGCCGGAAACGCGCATTGAAATCCTGACGCCGGATTTCCGCGGCCGTCTGGATCGCGCGCTTGGCATTCTCAATGCCGCTCCGCCCGATGTGATGAACCACAATCTGGAAACGGTGCCGCGCCTGTACAAGGAAGCGCGCCCGGGTTCGGACTACGCACACTCGCTGAAGCTGCTGAAGGACTTCAAGGCGCTGCATCCGGATGTCGCGACCAAGTCGGGTCTGATGGTCGGCCTGGGTGAGACGGAAGAAGAGATTCTTCAGGTGATGCGCGATCTGCGCGAGCACGACGTCGACATGCTGACGATCGGCCAGTACCTGCAACCGTCGGAGCATCACCTGCCGGTTCGTTCGTACGTGCATCCCGATACGTTCAAGATGTATGAGGAAGAAGCGTACAAGATGGGCTTCACGCACGCGGCCGTTGGCGCGATGGTGCGTTCGAGCTATCACGCAGACCTGCAGGCACATGGGGCTGGCGTGGTCTGAGCTTATTCCCGGTAGTTTGGTTTGATGCAAAGCCCGCACTTGATGCGGGCTTTTTTGCGGCTGTGGCTAGCCCGAGATGGTGAGCCGCCGCTCAGAGCGCTGCTGCCTGCGCTCGTTAGTGCCAGAAGAAGAGCCGGGCAATCAGCAGGCTGACCGAGTAAGTCGCACCACCGATACACATGAAGTAGATGAGGTACATCATGATGCGACGTCGAACATCGTCGTTTTCGAGGAGGTAGTCAATAAGATTAGGCATGTTAGGCTCTCCCTTAATCGGGTGTCATTATAGCTCGATCAGGATAAATATTTAGGTTAGCGAAAAATGAGATACGGAGAAGGTTGTCGCGACGATTGCCGTTGTAACGATCGGCGCCCACACCAGCCTTCTGTCAGGGGTGTCAGCGCTTTCCAGCTCACTGAAATATTTCCTTGCGTCGGCAGCGCCAAACACTACGACAACAGACGATATGACGATGAAAGCCGCGTGCCATACCAGTCCAACCCATATCCATGAATGGCTGCTCGTGTACGTGGATTGATTGAGCGCGCAACCCAACTCGTAGCACGCGGCGGCACTCATCGCGATGACCGTCCAGAACAGCTGGCCGTGCCGCAAGGCCGTCTTCAAAACATCGCCGGCAATCTCACGATAGGCGAGCGAGAAATTCAGTAGCGGCAGCAGGGCGATAGGCGCGAGAACCGGCACACCGACGTTGGACAGAAACCAGCTTAAGTGAGTTAAAAGATCGACCATGGGTTCAGCGGCGTAGTAAAGAGAACCAGCCGATGATCCCGTCCACAGCCGAAACCGGTCAATCGACCGAACGGCCAACTTGTGCTCCGCACGCGACTCTGCCACCCTCCGTTGCAAACCCCCGCGCGCGTGTTCCAGCAGACGCATTCATCCGACTCAGCGTGAAAAGCAATGCTCAAACAGCGTGATTAGCAATCTCGAATTCATTAGAACCACCCGTGTCCAAACTCCCTATAGTCGAAAGCCTCGCTAACACCTTATTAAAACGGGGCTTCTCGATGAACCGATTCTTCCGCCCGCTCGCCGCGCTCGTGACGCTGCTTGCCGTGTCCGCTCCCTTTGCGAGCGCCGCCCACGCCGACACCAAAGAAGTTGTGATCGCCTATCAGGACATGGTCGTGCCATGGCGCTACGCGCAGGCCACCGGCGAAGTGGAGAAGGAGACCGGGTACAAGGTTGTCTACCGTCAGCTTGGCAGCGGCGCAGAGGTGGTCCGCGCGCTGGCCTCGGGTTCGGTGCAACTCGGTGAGGCCGGTTCCAGCCCGATCGCAGCAGGTCTTTCGCAAGGCGTCGATATTTCGCTGTTCTGGATTCTCGACAACATCAACGATGCAGAAGCGCTGGTGGCGCGCGACGGCTCCGGTGTGACAAGTCTCGCCGGGCTCAAGGGCAAAAAGATTGGCGTGCCGTTCGTGTCGACCTCGCATTTCCATACCCTGGTTGCGCTGCAGGCCGCGGGCGTCAACCCGAATGATGTGAAAATCGTCAACCTGCGCCCGCAAGAAGTCGCGGCCGCGTGGGACCGCGGCGACATCGATGCAACCTACATCTGGGATCCCGTTCTCGCCAAGGTGAAGAAGAACGGCAAGGTCCTGATTACCTCGGGCCAGGTTGCGCAGGAAACGGGTAAGGCGACCTTCGACGGCTTCGTGGTCGATCGCAAATTTGCACAGCAGAATCCGGAATTTGTCGCGCGCTTCGTCAAGGTGCTCGCAGCGAGCGATGCCAACTATCGCGATCACACGTCGACGTGGAACGCGACTTCGCCGGAAGTCGCTGCGGTCGCGAAGGAGTCCGGAGCGAATGCCCAGGACGTGCCGGCGAGCCTTGCGCTATACGCATTCCCGTCGCCGGCTCAGCAGGCGTCGAACACCTGGCTGGGTGGCGGTGCGCAATCCGGAGCGGCGAAATCGCTGGCTGCGACGGCGGCGTTCCTGAAGACGCAAGGAACGATTCAGAACGTGCTGCCGGACTACTCGGCGGGCATCGATCCGCGCTTTGTTCAGCAGGCGGCACACTAGGAAGACGGGACGCGCCGTGTGTCGTTTGGATGCAGCACCGGCGCCGCCTGGTTTTCCGAACCAACAGGTTTTCAGATGAGTGGTCTAGAGATCCGGCGACTGCATGTCGCCTACGAAGGTGCACGAGGCGCGGCGCCGAACGTTGCGCTTGCCGATGTCGATCTGCGTATCGAGTCCGGCGAGTTCGTCGTGGCGCTCGGCGCGTCGGGTTGCGGCAAGACGACCTTGCTCAACTGTATTGCCGGCTTTATCCAGCCGACCGGCGGCGAAGTTCGTCTGAACGGCGAACTGGTTAACGGCCCCGGCGCCGATCGCGGCGTGGTGTTTCAGAAGTACGCGCTGATGCCATGGCTCGACGTGCTCGACAACGTCGCGCTCGGCTTGCGCTTTCAGCACGTGCCGAAAGCGCAGCGCCACCGTATCGCACGCGAAATGCTCGCGCTGGTGGGTCTGGAGCACCATGCGCACTCACGCGTTTATGAGTTGTCGGGCGGCATGCAGCAACGCGTGGGCATTGCGCGCGCGTTGGCGAGCGATCCCGAAGTGCTGTTGATGGACGAGCCAATGGGCGCGCTCGATGCAATGACGCGCGAGTCGATGCAGGAACTCGTGCTCGACGTGTGGGGCCGCACGCACAAGACGGTGTTCTTCATCACGCACAGCGTTGAAGAAGCGCTGTTTCTGGCGACGCGCCTTGTCGTGATGACACCGGGGCCGGGCCGTATCGCCGAGAGCTACGACTTGCCTTTCGCCCGACGCTTTCTCGAGACGCGTGATGCGCGGGCGGTGAAGTCGTCGCCCGAGTTTATCGAGTGGCGTGAACGGCTGGTGCGTCGCTTACATCAGCGTGCGCCGGAAGAGGTGCTGTTGTGACTGTTTCACATGATTCGCTTAGCCAGATACCGGTGGCTCAATCGGGCGCCACCGTGACGGAGGCATTTCCTGTCCCGGCTGCGTCGGCGGTGACGAAGAAAGGCCGCCCAGTGCGTGCATGGCGCATGCCGGGCGAAGGGCCGACTGCTGCGTTGAGCATTGCGTCAGTGTGCGCGCTTGCCGCGTTGTGGTGGATCGCCACGCACCTGCAGTGGTTACCGCCGCTTTTCCTGCCGACGCCTGAGGCCGTGTGGGCCGCATTCATCGACGCTTGCCATGGACGCATCCAGGGCGGACTGCCCTTATCGCAGCATCTCGCGTGGAGCGCGCTGCGCGTGTTCGGCGCGTTTGCGCTGGCCACCGTCACCGCTGTGCCGGTCGGCATTCTGATGGGCGTGAGCCGGGTGGCGCGCGGGCTGCTGGATCCGCCGCTGGAGTTTTACCGGCCATTGCCGCCGCTCGCGTATTTGCCGCTCGTAGTGATCTGGTTCGGCATCGACGAGACGGCGAAGATCGTCGTCATCTACCTCGCCTGTTTCGCGCCAATCGCCATGGCGGCGCGCGCCGGAGCACGCAGCGCGACCGTCGAGCAGATTCATGCGGCCTATTCGCTCGGCGGCAAGTTCACGCAGATCGTGCGTTACGTGGTGTTGCCGGCCGCGTTGCCGGAGATTCTGACCGGACTGCGGATTGCGATCGGCTTTGGCTGGACCACTCTGGTTGCCGCAGAAATGGTGGCGGCGACTGCGGGCCTGGGGCAGATGGTGTTGAACGCATCGAGCTTTCTACGCACTGATGTGGTGGTGATGGGGATCGTGCTGATCGGTCTGATCGCATGGATCTTCGACCTGGGGATGCGTGCGCTGGAACGGCGGCTGGTACCGTGGAAGGGACGCGTGTAGGACCACCAGGCAAGCGGTTGGGCACGGCGCCCGTTCAACCGCCCTTCAATCGCGCAACCGTCACGCAAACAACTCAATAATCGGCCAGTCCCGCTCCTGCGCAATCGCGCGCAGCCGTGGGTCCGGATTGGTCGCCACCGGATGCGTGACACGCTCGAGCAGCGGCACGTCGTTGATCGAGTCGCTATAGAAGTAGCTCTTCGGAAAGTCCTTCAGCGCATACCCCAGCGAAGCGAGCCAGTTCTCCGTACGCACGATCTTGCCTTCGCGGAAAGTCGGTACGCCCACTGCAGTGCCCGTATAACGCGCGAGCGGATCGCCGCCTTCAGTGCCGAGTTCGATGCCGAGCAGATGCTCGAAGCCCAGTGCTTTGCCGATCGGCGCCGTCACGAACACATTCGTCGCGGTCACGATACAGCACAGGTCGCCAGCATCGAGATGTCGTTGAATCAGTTCGCGCGCGGCGGGCCGGATTGCCGGCACGATCACCTCGCTCATGAACGCGGCATGCCATGCATCCAGTTGCGCGCGGGAGTGGCGTGCCAACGGCGCGAGCGTGTAGTTCAGGTAATCGTTCATGTCGAGCGTGCCCGCCACGTATTGGCGGTAGTACACATCGATTTCTTCCGCGTGGCGCTCGGCGCCTTCCACACCGAGCTTCGCTATGAAGTGGGCCCACGCCTGGTCGCTGTCGAGCGGCAGCAGTGTGTGGTCCAGATCGAACAGCGCGAGGTTACGACTCATCTAAGGGTTCCTTGCATCAACGCTTCGAAACCGGCTCGCTGCCGGTGTGTGGCGCACATGTCCGCATGTTGGCAGATCGTATATTTAAGTACACAAAAATACAATAAGGCAAAATTGTGCAACACTACTGTCATATTTCTCCGGGTGTCGTCGGGCGGCGGCACGCGGGTCCGGTCATGGTTGGAGGTTTGAGAAGAGTAGTGGCCTATGTTGATTCTGCTTAACCTTCTCTCCGGTGTGGCGCTGCTCGTGTGGGGTTCGCACATCGTTCGCACAGGCATCCTGCGCGTTCTCGGTGCGGATTTGCGCAGTGCCCTCGGCCGCAGCACCGGCAGTCGCTTGCGCGCGTTCGGTTCCGGCGTCCTGGTGACGAGCCTCGTGCAAAGCAGCAATGCGACCGCGGTGATCGTCACGTCGTTCGCGGCTCAGGGCTTGCTGCCCCTCACCAGCGGTCTTGCGATCATGCTCGGCGCGGACGTCGGCACGGCCCTGATGGCGCGCGTGCTGACGCTGGACCTCTCGTGGCTGTCGCCGATCCTCGTTCTGGTCGGCGTGCCGCTCTTCCTCACCCGCAAGCAGACGCGCGTCGGTCAGGCGGGCCGCACGGCGATCGGCCTCGGGCTGATCCTGCTGGCGCTGCATCTGATAGTCGAAGCCGCTCAGCCAATGATGCAGGGTGCGGGCGTGCGCGTGATGTTCGGCGCGCTGACCGGCGACACGATGCTCGATGCGCTGGTCGGTGCGGCCTTCGCGGTGATTTCCTACTCGAGCCTTGCGGCGGTGCTATTGACGGCGACGCTGGCATCGTCCGGCGTCATTTCGCTGAAGGTGGCGTTGTGTCTCGTGATCGGCGCCAATCTCGGCAGCGGCCTGCTGGCGTTGAGCGGCACGCTCGCGCAAAACGCGGCGGCGCGGCGCCTTGCGCTCGGCAGCCTGGTGTTCAAGCTGGCCGGCGCACTGTTGATCCTGCCGTTCGCGCCTTTGCTGGCGCGCGGCCTGCCGGTGCTGATCAGCAATCCGCGTGAGGCGGTGGTCGGGTTCCATCTGATCTACAACACGCTGCGCTGTTGCGCATGCCTCGCGCTGATCGACCCGGTTGCGCGCGTCTGCACGCGGCTGCTGCCGGACCGCCCGGCGCAGAACGGCGAACTGCGCGCGCTGCACCTCGACGTGGCAGCCCTCTCCACGCCCTCGCTGGCGCTGGCGAACGCAGCACGCGAAGTGCTGCGCATTGGCGACATCGTGCGGACCATGCTCGACAACGTTGCCGAGCTGATTCATCACAACAATCTGGCCAAGGCGCGCGAGACGACCCGGATGGACGACGATGTCGATCATCTATATGCCGCAGTTAAAGGTTACCTCGCGCGCATTTCCCGCGAGCAGCTCGACGAGGCGGACAGCCGCCGCTGGACGGACATCATTGCGCTCACTATCAACCTCGAGCATGCGGGCGACATCATCGAACGCATTGTGAGCGACATCGAAGAGAAGAAGATCGCCCATAGGCTGTCGTTTTCCGAGCAGGGACTAGGCGAGCTGGAGGATCTGCACGCGCGCCTCGTCAGCAATCTGCAGCTGGGGCTATCGGTGTTTCTCAACAACGATCTGCGTTGCGCGGAGCGCTTGCTGGCGGAGAAGGAGCGTTTTCGCGACCTCGAACGCTTGTACTCCTATGCTCACCTGGACCGTCTGGCCGGGCAGACCTTGCGCAGCATCGAGACCAGCGCCTTGCACCTGGACATGATCAGCGACATGAAGCGGTTGAACTCGCTATTCTGCTCGACTGCCTACCCGGTGCTCGATGCCGCCGGCGCGCTGCACGATACACGCTTGCGCAAGCGCGTCCTCGATACGTTGCACGCGCCGGAATAAGCGCCTAAGCCAGGATGATCCGCGCGACCTTCTTCTTCAGGGCCGCGAAATCCGCAGCGTCAGCCGCCTTCTTGTTGGTGATCAGCACGTCGATCTGCTCGGGCTGGCAGTACGAAATGCGGCTGCGCTGGCCGATCTTGCTGTAATCGGCGAGGATGACCACACGCTGTGCGTTGGCGACCATCGCCCGCGCCACCTCTGTCTCTTCGTGATCGTAGTTGGTAGCCCCGTGCCGCGGGTCGATGCCGACTGGCGAGAGCAACGCCACATCCGCCCGGTAGCGATGAATCTCAAGGATCGTCGTGCTGCCGCCTGTCGCCATGGCCCGGTCGCTGATCGAGCCACCCAGCAGAATGACTTCATTGGCGGCCTCTGCCTGCTGCTCGGTCGCGCCACGCATCTTTAGCGCCACGTCGATCGAATTGGTCACCACCGTGAGATTGGCGAGCTTCGCCAGCTCCTCCGCAAGCGCCGAGGTGGTCGTACCGGCATCGATAAACAGCGTCTGGCCGCTGGAGATGACACCGATCGCCGCCTTGGCGATCGCCGTCTTGGACTTGACGCGGGTGTGGGCGCGTTCTGCGATGGGCGCTTCGTCGGCGGGCTTGATCGCGCCGCCATGCACCCGCCGCAATTCACCGAGTGCCTCCAGGTCGAGCAGGTCGCGCCGTACGGTTTCGCGCGACACCCCGAGATCCGCCATGATCCGTTCGGTCGACACCCGTTGCAGTGTCGATAGCAGCGCGCGAATTCTCTGATGACGGTCTTCCTGCCACATGCATTTTCCCTTTGCGAGTGAGTCGGTCTGGACAGTGTTTTTTCGCCTATGACATCACTGACACGGTTATGTGTCGGGCCTATGTCATCGGCGCTACTTTACTCGTTTCGTGTTGTATTTTTTTGGTGCCTTGCAAATTTGTGTATTTAAATTTAGCCTTCGCAGATCGGATGATGCGTAGCGAATGCGAACATGGAATGTTCGAAAAGGAATTGAAATGTCCAGTTTCGAACACTGGATGTCGCTTTTGGCAAGCAATCTGCCGTATGCTGGCTCCATACTAAGCTCGGCGGGTAGCGTTGCCGCACGTTTCGATGCGGTGCTGCAACATGACAACCAGACGACGGGATAATACCGTTCGGTTCGTCATCCTGACGATGACGGCATGGCGAAAGTGCGCAGCGTTCTATTTCTAAGGTGTACAGACGTGGGAACTGGGATTGATCGTACTAGCGCCGACTGGCCGTATCCGCGGCTGGTCGCGCACCGCTGTGGCGGCACGCTCGCGCCGGAAAATACGCTTGCGGGGTTCGACGCCTGCAAGCGCTACGGCTATCGCATGGTCGAATTCGACGCCAAGCTGTCGGCGGACGACCACCTCTTCCTGCTGCACGACGACACACTCGATCGCACGACCAATGGCCATGGTCCTGCCGCCGAGCATACGTGGCAAGAGCTGGCGAAGCTCGACGCCGGTTCGTGGCGCGACGCGGCTTTCGCAGGCGAGCGCCTGCCGACGCTCGCAGATGCGGCCGCCCGCTGCAAACGGGACGGTATCGCCGCGAACATCGAAATCAAACCTTGCCCCGGGCGCGACGTCATCACCGGCCAGCTCGTCGCCGGGGCTGCGCTCGCGCTCTGGCAGGATCAGACGCCACCGCCGCTGCTGTCGTCGTTCTCATTCGAGGCGCTCGCCGCTGCACGCGAAGCAGCCCCCACGCTACCGCGCGGGATGCTGTTCGAAGCGGTGCCCGACGACTGGCTGCGCATCGTGCGTGAACTCGAGTGCGTCTCGCTGCATGCATCCCATAAGCATCTCACCGCGGAGCGCGTCGCCGAGATTCGCGCCCAGGGTTTGCGCGTACTCGTCTACACGGTGAACGATCCGGACCGCGCGAGGCTGCTCGCCCAATGGGGTGTTGACATGATTTGTACCGATCGCATCGATATGCTTGCGCACGACATGCTGTCCACGCCTCGCAACCTGGCTTAACGTGTGAGAAGCATGGCAGGCGCGCTGCAGAGTTCGCGCGCCGAAGACAATCGTCAAAGGCAGTTTTCCTAACGTAGCAACTTTAGGCAAAGGATGGGGAATACTATGAACCGCACGTGGCTAAGCCGTGTTATCTCGATGTCAGCGGTTGCGGGTGTGGCCGCAGCAGGCGCAGGCAGCGCGTCCGCCGCGCCGCCCGATGCGCTGGTCGCTGCCGCCAAGCAGGAAGGTCAGCTCACCGTGATCGCGTTGCCGCATGACTGGTGCGGCTACGGTCCGATGATCGCCGCCTTCGAAAAGAAGTATGGCATCAAGATCAACGAGCTGAATCCGGATGCCGGTTCGGGCGACGAAGTCGAAGCCATCAAGGCCAACAAGGGCAACAAGGGACCGCAAGCGCCGGACGTGATCGACGTGGGTCTGTCGTTCGGCCCGACCGCGAAGACGGAAGGCCTGCTGCAGCCGTACAAGGTGTCGACGTGGAAGGAGATTCCCGATTCGGCCAAGGATGCTGACGGCTACTGGTACGGCGACTATTACGGCGTGCTGTCGTTCGAAGTGAACGCCGACATGATCGACAAGGCGCCGGCTGACTGGAGCGATCTGCTGAAGTCCGACTACAAGAACGCCGTGTCGCTCGCAGGCGATCCGCGTTCGGCCAACCAGGCCATCCAGGCGGTCTACGCGGCGGGTCTGTCGACGGGCAAGGGCGATACCGCCAAGGCCGCTGACGCCGGTCTGAAGTACTTCGCCGACCTCAACAAGAACGGCAACTTCGTGCCGGTGATCGGTAAGGCCGCTTCCCTCGCACAAGGCACGACGCCGATCATCGTGCGTTGGGACTACAACGCACTGGCTGACCGTGACACCCTCAAGGGCAATCCGAAGGTGCAGGTCGTGGTGCCGAAGACGGGCGTCGTAGCGGGCGTCTACGTGCAGGCGATCAGTGCGTTTGCACCGCATCCGAACGCCGCGAAGCTGTGGATGGAATACCTGTACTCGGACGAAGGCCAGATCGGCTGGCTGACCGGCTACTGCCACCCGATCCGCTACAACCAGCTGGTTGCCGGAAAGAAGGTGCCGCAGGCGCTGCTCGACAAGCTGCCGCCAGCGGCTGCCTACAAGACGGCCGTGTTCCCGACGTTGTCGCAGCAGGATGCGTACAAGGACACAATCACGAAGCACTGGGACGAAGTGGTTGGCGCGAACGTGAAATAAGGTTGGGTATCCCGCTGGTTTAAAGAGGCGAAGCAAGAAGTTGAAGTAAGTGTGATGTTCGAATCCGGATGGCGGCAAGGCGCCGTGCAAGGTGGCCGCCTCGCTCCATCTGGATATTTTTTTATTGCTCCAGCATGCTGTGTGTCGGACCCGCCTGAACGCTTTCGAGCGTCGCCCTGCGCGGCCCCGGCTTTAGCCTGATTGCTCCAAGGGTGACCTATGACCGCTTCATCGGATATCGGGTCGGCGCAGCCGGAACTACTGGTTCCGCCGGTGCCCACGCCTGCGCCCGACGTGAAGGGGCCGGGACAGTCGTCCCAGCTCCTGACCTGGCTAGGCGTCGCGCCATTCTTCATTTTTGCCCTGCTGTTCCTGATCTTGCCCACTGGCTTCCTGATGGTGGGCGCGTTTCAGGATCCCCAGGGGCACTTCACGCTGGTCAACTTCCTCGATCTGTTCCAGCCGGGCGTCCTCGACGCGTACTGGATCAGCTTCAAGGTGAGTGCAGCGTCGGCGATCGGCGGCGCCGTGATCGGCTCGCTGCTGGCATGGGCGGCTGTGCAAGGTCGCTTGCCGGTCTGGATTCGTCCGACGCTGATGACGTTCTCCGGCGTTGCCTCGAATTTTGCCGGCGTGCCGCTCGCGTTTGCTTTCATCTGCACGCTGGGGCGCGTCGGTCTAGTCACGGTATTGCTGAAGAAATACGTCGGCATCAATCTGTACTCGACGGGCTTCAGCATTCTCAGTTTCACCGGTCTGACGGTGACGTATCTGTACTTCCAGATTCCGCTGATGGTCCTGATCGTCACGCCGGCGCTCGACGGTCTGAAGCGCGAATGGCGCGAGGCCTGCGACTGCCTCGGCGGCACGTCGTTCCAGTACTGGCGCTATGTCGCGTTACCGGTTCTGTGGCCGAGCGTGCTGGGCGCGACCCTGCTGCTGTTCGCCAACTCGTTCGGTGCGGTCGCGACGGCCTATGCGCTCACGGGAAGTTCGCTGAACATCGTGACCATTCTCTTGTACGCACAGATTCGCGGCGACGTATTGCATAACCAGAATCTCGGCTACGCGCTGGCGCTTGGCATGATTCTGGTGACGGGCCTGTCGAACGGCGGCTACATCTGGCTGCGCTCGCGTGCTGAGAGGGGACGTCGATGAATAGCCAATCGCGTGCGGGCGCATGGACCGCAATGATCGTGGGCTCGCTGTATTTTCTGATTCCGCTTGCGGCCACCCTCGAGTTCAGTCTGCGCATGCGGCGCAGCGAATACAGCTTTGACGCTTATCGTGTCGTGCTGACCGATCCGCGTTTTCAGGCCTCGTTCGGCTACTCGATGCTGATGGCAGTCCTGACGATCGTGGTCGGTGTGCTGCTGGTGGTGCCGACGGCGTACTGGGTCCGCTTGCGTCTGCCGAAGCTGCGGCCGGTGGTGGAGTTCATCACATTGTTGCCGCTGGTGATTCCGGCGATCGTGATCGTGTTCGGCTATCTACGCATCTATAACAGCAGCTCGATCCTGCCGCTCACCGGCAACGAGCGCGCCACCGATCTGCTGCTGGTGTTCGGCTACGTCACCTTGTCGCTGCCGTATATGTACCGCGCGGTCGACGCGGGTCTCGCGGCGGTCGACGTGCGTTCGCTCACCGAGGCCGCCGAATGTCTTGGGGCGAGCTGGCCGACCATCCTGTTCAAGGTGATATTTCCGAATATCCGTTCCGGCATTCTGTCCGGCGCCTTTCTCACCTTCGCGGTGGTGATCGGCGAGTTCACGCTGGCGAGCCTGCTCGACCGGCCGGCGTTCGGACCGTACCTGCAGCTAATCGGCGCGAACCGCGCGTATGAACCGTCGGCGCTCGCGATTATCGCGTTCGCCATCACCTGGGCCTCGATGGGGCTGATCCAGGTATTTGGCTCAGCCCGCGGCTCGGCTCGCGCGCTGGCCGGACAAAAACCCTGATGAACTGAGGCGTCGAATCATGGCATTCCTTGAGATCGAAAATCTGCACAAGTCCTTTGGGGCGAGCACGGCGCTGCATCATTTCGACATGAAGATCGAGCGCGGCGAGTTCATCACCTTTCTCGGGCCCTCGGGTTGCGGCAAGACGACGGTTCTGCGCATGATCGCGGGCTTCGAAAGCCCGACGCGCGGCGTCATCCGGCTCGACGGACGTGACGTCACGCATTTGCGCACACGGCAGCGCAAGGTCGGCATGGTGTTCCAGTCGTACGCGCTGTTTCCGAACATGACCGTGGCCGACAACATCGGCTTCGGACTGAAGGTGGCGCACCGTCCGCAGGAGGAGATTCGCAAGCGGGTCGGCGAGATGCTGGATCTCATCAAGCTACCGCATGTCGCAGAACGCTACCCGTGGCAGCTCTCCGGTGGCCAGCAACAGCGCATCGCGCTAGCCCGCGCATTGGCCGGCAAGCCACAGGTCCTGCTGCTCGACGAACCGCTGTCGGCGCTCGACGCGAAGATCCGCATTTCGCTGCGCCAGGACATTCGCGCGTTGCAGCGTGAACTCGGCATTACATCGATCTTCGTCACGCACGATCAGGAGGAGGCGTTGTCGATCTCCGACCGCATCGTGGTGATGAACGAAGGGCGGGTCGAGCAGGTGGGCACCTCGTCGGAGATCTATAACTATCCGCGCACGCGCTTCGTGGCGTCGTTTGTCGGCACGCTGAATATTCTCTCCGGTCACGTAGTAGATCCGGCGAGCGGAAAGATGGCCGTTGATGGTCAGGAACTCGTGACCACGCAGCAACTCGCGCCGGACGACGCCGGTAAAAAGCGTCTACTGGCGTTGCGTCCGGAAGCGATCGTGCTGGAAGCGCCGGCGGCGGGGCGCAACACGTTGGCGGCGACCGTGGAAGAAGTGAATTTCCTCGGCGCGGTGGTGCGAATCCGCACGCGGGTAAAAGATGCGGTGATTTCGCTCGACGTCTTCAACGATCCGAATCGCCGGCTGCCCGAGCGCGGTCAGCCGGTTGCTTTGGGCTTTTCGCACGAAAACCTGCTGGTGCTGGAAGAGGGCGCGGCTTAGGCGCTGGGTGTCTCGCCAAGGGACGCTGAACGGCGGGCTCATGCATCCTTCGGTTTTTCCGAACCATTGCTCCTGAATTAACAGGTTTATCCGGTTCAGAACCTGACGCAGACTGAGGCTCATCACCACTGCGGACACCGTCCGCGAAAAGGAGCCCAGTCATGCGAACCTATCCCCGCAACAGTCCTCAAGCCGCCGCCCGCATCGTTGCGCTGGTGCTGACCTCCGACGGCCACGTGTGCAGTTCCGAGGAGCGCGCGCTCGACAAGCTCGATATCGCCGGGCAACTCGGTCTCTTGCCGGAGCAATTCGCGCAGATCGTGCAGGCGCTATACGAGGATCACTCCGTCGGCCACGCGCCGCACGCGCCGATGGCCGGCCAGATAGATACGACCCTGCTTGCCACGCTGATGAGTGAGATCGACTCTCCGGCGTTGCAACGCAAGGTCATGCGCCTGTGCGTCGCCGCCGCGAGCGCCGACGACTATCTCGCGGATGGCGAGATCGCCCTGCTAGCGGCCGTTTTTACTGCGTGGGGACCCGCTCCAGCAGCGGCGAAAGTTCGCCACGATACCCCGCGAGCCGTCCTGCACGCTCACACACGCGTGGCGTCGACCACCTGAGAGGCGAGCGGATGATGCTGGCCGCGTCGCGAGCGGATGGCGTGGATCTCTTCAATTACGCCGTCCGCGCGACCGAGCCAGCGCAGTCCTCGCAGTAAAGACAGGTCCTCGGCACCGAGTTCCGCGAGAGGAAACACGCCGAGGCCACGCGCGGCGAACACCGCCATCAACGCGCTGTCTTCGAATTCTCCGACGATTCGCGGCCGGATCCCCTGCGCTTCGAACCACCGGTCCAGCCGCGCGCGTAGCGCGCCGTGCCCGGTGGGCAAGAGCACTGGCAGATCCGCAAGGCACTGCGGAAAGCTGGCGCGAGATGCCTTGTCGATGATCGCCTTGGGACCATGCCAGTCGACAGGCGAGCCGACGAGGCGCTGGCTCACAACGCGCAGGTCCGCGTTGTGCGGCGCCGGCTGACATGCCAGCACCAGATCGAGCCGATGCAGCGCGAGTTCCGACAACAGTTGCGCGGGCTCGCCTTCGTGGCAGAGGAGCCTGAGCGACGGCGTACCCAGCACCGGCGCTAGCAGCGCGTGCGCGGCGAGCTTCGAAACGCCGTCGGAGAGACCCACGGCTAGCCGCGCAACACCTTCTCCGCCTGCCTCGCGCATCTCGTCGAGCAGCGCCTCGCCGATCTGAAAAATCTGCTCTGCGCGATTGAAAGCGGTCTCGCCGGCTTCGGTCATGGTCACACCACGTCCCGCGGATTTCAGCAACTGGCGCCCGATCGATTTTTCCAGCTCGCGCACCTGCGCGCTGATCGTTTGGACGGCCATATCGAGACGCTCGGCGGCGCGCGCGAAGCCGCCTTCCTTTACGACGAGCCAGAAATAGTAGAGATGGCGATAGTTCAGCATGGCGGCTTAATTTCGAAAAAATCGATATGTCGTTCAGCTTAGCACTGCTTTATCCGAACTCACGGGGCAACGATGATATCCACACGGACCACGCCAGGTTGAGCGTTCGATGTCTTACCCTTTTGAGGAGCAACGCAATGAAATGCCCCGTCTGCAAGACGACTGACCTTCTGATGACCGAGCGCCGCTCGATCGAGATCGACTACTGCCCGGATTGCCGGGGCGTCTGGCTCGATCGCGGTGAGCTCGACAAGCTGATTGCCGACGACGTGGAACGCGTCGGCACGCAGAGTGGCGTGAGCCCGAACCGGGAAGGTCATCGCGACCGGTATCGTGAGCATCCGACCGAGAGCCACCATAAGTACGACGATCGTCGATCGGGGCACACGGGATACAGGAAAAAACGCTCGCTTTTCGACGTGTTCGACTTTGACTGAACAAGTCAGCGAACAAAGTCTCCGATATTCCATTGAGGATGCCTTCCTGCCGCGAGGAAGGCATTTTTTTTAGACGCGCCGTCCGGAATCCCCGACACCTCGCGTCCGGATTTCCGGAAAGCTGGACGCGGCGCCTCGCATAAAACAAGAATATATATAAAAATCAGATAGATAGAATCTAAACCCAACTGGCATCGACCTTGCAAAGTAGAAGCGCGGCCGCAAAGGCCCGACAACTAAAGCATGGAGACAACGATGTCCGATTTCCCTTCCCAGTATTTCTGAGTTTGTCGTCTTGTCGCGGCCCGATGCCGTGCACAGGCGATACGTCTATTCGTTCGCATTGATGCGCAGCGTGGCAGGCCATTGGCTCACCCACATCGCAGGAACCATCGTGAAGAAACCCTTCTATAAAGTGCTCTACGTCCAGGTGATCGCCGCGATCCTCGTCGGCATCGTTCTTGGCCACTATTCGCCCGCCCTCGCCATCGACATGAAGCCGCTCGGCGACGCCTTCATCAAGCTGATCAAGATGGTGATCGGGCCCATCATTTTCTGTACGGTCGTGACCGGCATCGCCGGGATGGAGGATATGAAGAAGGTCGGGCGGGTCGGCGGCAAGGCGCTGCTGTACTTCGAAATCGTTTCGTCGTTCGCGCTGCTGCTCGGCCTCGTCGCTACGCACGTGCTGAAACCGGGCGCTGGCTTCAACGTCGACCCGGCGACGCTCGACGGCAAGGAAGTCGCTTCGTACGCCGCCAAGGCGCACGGTCAAAGCACCGTCGACTTCTTCATGCACATTATTCCGAACACGATCACGGATGCGTTCGCACAAGGCGAAATCCTGCAGATCCTGCTGATCGCCATGCTGTTCGGCAGCGTGCTCGCGACGCTCGGCCAGCGCGGCAAGGTCGTCACGGATCTGATCGAAAGCCTGTCGAGCGTGCTGTTCGGTGTGGTGCGCATTATCACGAAGCTCGCGCCGATCGGTGCATTCGGTGCGATGGCGTTCACCATCGGCAAGTACGGCATCGGTTCGCTGGTCCCCATGCTCAAGCTGATCGGCACGTTCTATCTGACCTCGATCGTGTTCGTGGTGGTGGTGCTCGGCGCGATCGCCCGCATGGTTGGGTTCAGCATCCTGCGCTTCGTGGCCTACATCAAGGAAGAGATGCTGATCGTGCTCGGTACGAGCTCGTCGGAAGCGGCGCTGCCGCAGTTGATGCTGAAGCTTGAAAAGCTCGGCTGCTCGCGCTCGGTGGTGGGTCTCGTGGTGCCGACCGGTTACTCGTTCAACCTCGACGGTACCAACATCTATATGACGATGGCGGTACTGTTTATCGCCCAGGCTACCAATACCGATCTCACGCTCACGCAGCAGCTCACGCTGCTTGCCGTCACGATGCTGACGTCGAAGGGCGCAAGCGGTGTGACGGGCGCCGGCTTCATCACGCTCGCGGCGAC
The DNA here is from genome assembly GCF_050436665.1 of Paraburkholderia sp. EB58. Taxonomy (NCBI): domain Bacteria; kingdom Pseudomonadati; phylum Pseudomonadota; class Betaproteobacteria; order Burkholderiales; family Burkholderiaceae; genus Paraburkholderia; species Paraburkholderia sp. EB58. The sequence continues at coordinate 60,521 of NZ_JBNDMQ010000023.1, forward strand.
GCTGGCGGTGGTGCCGACCATTCCGCTGTCGGGCATGGTGCTGATTCTCGGTATCGACCGCTTCATGAGCGAATGCCGCGCACTGACGAACATCGTCGGCAATGGAGTTGCGACGGTGGTGGTGTCGGCCTGGGAGAAGGAACTGGACCACAACAAACTGCGCGCTGTGCTGCGCGGCGAGGTGCCTGCTGCCACCGAAGCGGAAACGGAAGTGGCGGGTGCCTGAACCCGTCAGGGGCGACGGGCGGGGCGCTGACATGAAGGCGTCACCGCCCCCACCCCGCAGCAGCGAAACGTCGTTCCGCTGGCCTAGGGCGGCCCGAAGACGAGCGGCCGCCGCAGCGAGCTTGACCCCAGCGCGTTATGCCACAATAGCCGCAGCCCATCCACCGGAATTCGCCAACGTGACGCGCCGTCTGCTGATCCTGTTCGCGCTCGCCGCCGGGCTCGTGGCGGCGTGCGGGCTCACGTGGAGCATCGCGTGGCAGCGCGGCATCGACAATTTGCGGCGCAACGCCGCGGTGCGCGTCGACCGCACGGCCAGTGCGCTCAAGAGCACGCTGGAACGCTATGAATCCCTGCCTTATCTGCTAGCCGAGCATCCTTTCGTGCAGGACGTGCTGGTGAGTGCCACCGCGCCAAATGTCTTGCGCGCCAATCGCTATCTGGAAGACCTCAACCGCCACGCGCGGGCCACGGCCACTTACATCATTCAGGCGAACGGGCTTTGCGTCGCGGCGAGCAACTGGCAAGAGCCGGAGAGCTTCGTCGGCAGCGAGTATCAGTTCCGGCCGTATTTCGTGGATGCCGTGAAGGGGGGCGTAGGCCGTTTCTTCGGCATCGGCACGATCTCGCATGATCCCGGCTACTACATCTCGCAGCCGGTGCGGCGTGACGGCCAGATCGTCGGCGTGGCGGTCGTCAAACTCAATCTGGAATGGTTTCAGGGCGCGGATGCCTCCGAGCCGCTGATCGTCACCGACGATCATGGCGTGATTTTTCTCTCGTCCGTGCCGGCCTGGAAATACCACACGGTGAGGCCGCTGTCGGGGACGGTGGCGGACTCGATTTATCAGACGCGTCAGTATGCGCAGCAAGAGATTCCGCCGCTACCGGTGACGATCGAACACATGCTCGAAGGCGATGCGCAGATCGTGCGCATCGGCGGCGGGCGTTATGCGCCGCGCTATCTTGCGTCGCGCCGGGCGATGGGCGAACCGGACTGGCAACTGATCAGCCTGGCGAGCGTGGCTCCCGTCGACGCCGATGCTCGCAACGACGCGATCGTGACCGGCTTCGGCTACATCTCCCTGTGTCTGCTGGCGTTTTACTGGAGAATGCGACGCGCGCGCGTGCGCGAGATGATCCGCAGCCGCGAGTTGTTGCAGCGCGCGTATGCAGAGTTGAACCAGCGGGTGGCGGAACGGACCGCGGATCTGTCGCAGGCGAACGAGCAACTGAAAAAGGAAGTGAGCGAGCGCACGCGCGCCGAACAGGAATTGCGCTCGGCGCACGACGAACTGATCCAGGCGAGCAAGCTGGCGGCGCTTGGCCAGATGGCCGCGGGCATTACGCACGAGTTGAATCAGCCGTTGGCGGCACTGCGTGGCTTCTCGGACAACACGCGGGTGTTCCTCGAACGCGGCGATCAGGAGTCGGCGCGCGAGAACCTTGAAGCGATTGCCGCGCTCACGGAGCGCATGGGCAAGATCACCAACCAGTTGAAGCTGTTCGTGGGCCGGGCGCGGCCGCGTAGTGCGCGTGCGCCACTCGCGCGTGCGTTGCGCAATGTGCTGGCGCTGCTGCAAAAGCGCTTGCAGGATGTGGAAGTGGTGTTGACGGTGGTCGACGCCGAAGCCGGCACGCGCGCGCGTTTCGACCCGTCTGACGAGCATCCTGAGTTTGTCGCCAATTGCGATGATTTGCGACTCGAGCAGGTGCTGATCAATCTGCTGAGCAATGCCGTGGATGCAGCGGGCGGCCATCCGTCAGTGGGCATCATGGCTCCTCGCATCGAGATCGACATCGAAGCCACGGAGGCGACGCTCGCGATCTCGGTGCACGACAACGGGCCTGGCATCCCAGACGACGTCTTGCCGCGGCTCTTCGAGCCGTTCTTTACGACAAAGGAAATGGGCCAGGGACTCGGGCTCGGTCTCGCCATCTCGTCGTCGATCGCGCGTGACGCCGGTGGCTCGCTCGTCGCCCGCAACGCGCCGGACGGCGGTGCGCTGTTCGTGCTCACGCTGCGACGGGCCCGTGTGCAGGCAACGGATCCACTTACGACGGGGTCCTGAATTCAGGCGGCTTCAGATGCGCTCGGGCGCTTTAAGGTGAGAGGGACAATGGTCAACAACAGTTTGCCGGTGCTGTATATCGAGGACGACGAACTGGTGCGTCGCGCGAGCGTGCAAAGTCTGCAGCTCGCGGGCTTCGATGTCACCGGTCATGCATCGGTCGAATCGGCGGCGCGTTCCATCAGCGCGGATTTTCCGGGCGTGATCGTCAGCGATATCCGTTTGCCCGGCGCGAGTGGCCTCGATCTGCTCGCGCAGTGCCACGAACGCGCGCCGGACGTGCCGGTGATTCTCGTCACCGGCCACGGCGATATTTCGATGGCCGTGCAGGCGATGCGCGACGGCGCGTACGACTTCATCGAAAAGCCGTTTGCCTCGGAGCGTCTGATCGAGACCGTGCGGCGCGCGCTGGAACGCCGCACCCTGGTGCTGGAGAACCACGCACTGCGGCGCGAACTGGCGGGGCAGAACACAGTGGCGCCGCGCATCATCGGCCGCAGTCCTGTGATTGAACAGGTGCGCCGGCTGATTGCGAACATCGCGCCGACCGACGCGTCCGTACTGATCAACGGCGATACGGGCGCGGGCAAGGAACTTATCGCACGCAGCCTGCACGAACTATCGCCGCGGCGTGACAAGCCTTTTATCGCCGTGAATTGCGGTGCACTACCGGAGCCGATGTTCGAGTCGGAAATGTTCGGCTATGAGCCAGGCGCGTTTACCGGCGCGGCAAAACGCCGGGTTGGCAAGCTCGAACACGCATCCGGCGGCACGCTGTTTCTCGATGAGATAGAGAGCATGCCGCTCGGTCTCCAGGTCAAGTTGTTGCGCGTGCTGCAGGATGGCGTGCTGGAACGGCTCGGCTCGAACCAGCCGATTCGCGTGAATTGCCGCGTCGTGGCGGCCGCCAAGGGCGACATGCTGGAGCACGTCGCGGCCGGCACCTTCCGGCGCGACCTGTTGTACCGGCTGAACGTGGTGACCATCGCGCTGCCGCCGCTCGCCGAGCGTCGCGAAGACATCGTGCCGCTCTTCGAGCATTTCCTGCTCGATGCGGCGGTGCGCTATCAGCGTCCCGCGCCGATCCTGACCGACCGTCAGCGGGCCGGCCTGATGCAGCGCAACTGGCCGGGCAATGTACGGGAATTGCGCAATGCGGCCGACCGCCTCGTGCTCGGCGTGGCTGAGGATCCGATGACGGCGTCGGTCGATGAAGCCGCGGATACGCAGTCGCTCAAGGAACGCGTCGAGCAGTTCGAGCGGGCGGTGATCGCGCAGGCGCTCGAGCAGACCGGTGGCGCGGTGGCCGTGGCGGCAGACCGCCTGCAGTTAGGCAAGGCGACGCTCTACGAAAAGATCAAGCGCTATGGGCTCGCGGCGAAGGGGGAGGGCGAGCGGTAATGCTCCAAAAGCAACGCGCCGGTAGCAGACCTGTCCGCTACCGGCGCGTTTTTATTTAATGCTCTCGTGCTTCAGGCCGCGTTCAGCGCCTTCTCGAGCAGTTGATCGAGCTCGGCGAATTGCGGTTCACCAACGTAGCGCTTCAGAATCTTGCCGTCCTTGTCGACCACAAAGGTGGTCGGCGTCAGCTGGACGTTCCCGAACTGCTTGGCTGCGGAACCGTCATCCATCGCCACCTTGAACGGCAGGCGACGCGTTTGAGTGTAGTTGGTCACGTACATCGGGGCGTCGTAGTTCATCGCCACGGCGACGAATTCGAGGCCCTTGCCCTTGAAGCGGTTATACGTCTCGACCATCTTCGGCATTTCCTGCACGCAGGTGTCGCAGTTGGTGGCCCAGAAGTTGACGAGGTAGACCTTGCCCTTCAGGTCGGCGGTCGAGACTTTCTGGCCGGACAGCAGCGTGAAGGTGGCATCCGGCACATGCTGCTGGCCGTTGAACGCGAAATAGCCGGCAATCGCGATCGCGCCGGCCACCACGGCCATGACGATATAGCGGATCGGGCTGGTGCGCTTCGTCACCGGGGCAGAAGGAGTAGGGCTCATGGACGGGACCTCGAGATTCGCGTAGAACACGCGCCAACGTTGCGACGTATTGTAGCCTCAATCCGGCGAGGCGGCTGGGAGTTGCCTGTCAGCGGATAATAGGGTTTTATGCCTCGTCCTTCCCTGACTTCGCCCTCATGTTCCGACGCACGTTTCGCCTGTCATCCCCCAGCTTCCTGTTCTACTTCGCCGTACGTCTGAGCGCCGCCGCTTTGCGCCGCGTTCTGTGCGGACTGGCACGGCTACGTTCCGTGCTGCTCGCGAGCGCTTGCTGGCTGGCTGTGGGCGGGTTGCTGGCGGGTTGCTCGCCGACCTACGACTGGCGCACGGTCATGAACAACGACAATGGTTATACCGTCGACCTGCCGGCCAAGCCGAGCAACGATGCGCGCCAGATCGACATTGGCGGGACCTCAATGCGGATGGCGATGCAAACCGCCGAAGCGGGCAACGCCGTCTTCGCGGTGGGCACCGTAATACTGCCGTCCGACGATCCGCAGACCCAACGCACGGCGCTCGACTTCCTGCGCACTGGACTCGCCCGCAACGTCAGCGCTGCGCCCGACGGGCACGCGGTGCAGATTCCACTGGCGGCGGGCGGCCAGGTGCCCGGCCTGGAAATGACGCTGAGCGGCAGAGCTGGCGAGCAAAAGGAAACCCGCACGATCTACGCGCGGTTTGTCGCTCATGGCCGGCACGCCTACCAGGCGGCGATCATTGCCAATGAGCCGCTGCCCCAGGAGCAGGTCGACCAATTTTTTCAGTCTTTCCAGCTGTATTGAGCATCGCGCTTGGCGATCCACAGGTGTCTCAGATCACTGCGCAAAGTGAAAGTCGCTTCGCAGGTTATGACGCTAATAGCCGGATTTTATGGGGATTTTTCTTTTACCCACAGTGCCTGTGGATAACTTTGTGGAGAACCTCTGATGAGTTGGCTAGAATGCCCGTCCGGCGGGCCTTCGGGAACTTTTCCCGTCCCAATGGGAAATTAGAAAAATCAATGAAATCAAGGTCTTTGCCGAAACGCCGCGCGCCTACCTTTCAGTTCACTTCAAGTTTGTCAGGAATGCTTTTATGTGCATAAGTCAAGTCTTGACAGCTATTTTTTTGCTTTATCCAACCGCGAACGCGCGCCGATATTGAACCGCTTCCGCGATCTGGCTGCCGGTCGGTACGTCCGCACCGGCCAGGTCCGCGATTGACCGCGCCACCTTCAGCACCCGGTAATAGGCACGCGCCGACCAGCCGAAGCGATCGCCCGCTTCGCGCAGCAGCGCTTCGCCGGCCGCGTCGGGCCGGCAGACCTCGTCGACCTCGCGTCCGCTCAGTTCGCGATTGGTTTTCCCCTGCCGCGCTAGTTGGCGCTCGCGTGCCGCGCTCACCCGGGCAGCGATGGCTGCGCTCGACTCACCGGTGGCGCTGGAGCGCGCCGATAGTTCGGCCGGCGTGAGCGCAGGGATCTCAATCTGGATGTCGATGCGGTCCAGCAGCGGCCCGGACAGCTTGCGCAGATAGCGCGCGGAGATTTCCGGCGTGCAGCGGCAGCGCCCGTTTGGGTCGCCGCGCCAGCCGCAAGGGCAGGGGTTCATTGCCGCGATCAGTTGGCAGGCCGCCGGGAAGTCCGCCTGAAGCGCCGCTCGCGAAATCGTGATGCGCCCGGCTTCGAGTGGTTCGCGCAGCGTCTCGAGCACGTGACGGTCGAATTCGGGGATTTCGTCGAGGAAGAGAACGCCCAGATGCGCCAGGGTGATCTCGCCCGGCTGCGGCGGATTGCGGCCGCCCACCAGCGCCGCCGCGCTCGACGAATGGTGCGGCGCGCGGAATGGCCGCTGCCGCCACTGCGCCGGCGAGAAGCCCGACATGCTGGCCGACAGCAGCGCCGCCGAGGTCAGCGCTTCTTCGTCGGTCATCGGCGGCAGCAGGCTCGGCAGCCGCGCAGCCAGCATCGACTTGCCGGCGCCCGGTGGTCCTACCATCAGGACATGATGGCCGCCGGCGGCGGCGACCTCCAGCGCTCGCCGTGCGCCGCGCTGACCGATCACGTCGGCCATGTCCGCGGCCGAGGCTGCTGGTGCCGCGGCGAGTTCAGGGGCGGCGACCGGTGTAAGCCGACAATCCGGTACACCAGCCAGATGGGCGCAGAGCGAGGGCAGGTCGGTTGCGCCGTAGACGTCCACGCCTGGTACAAGCGCGGCCTCGGACGCGCTGGCCGCTGGCAGATAGAGTTCGGAGGCTCGATGCGCGCACTCGACTGCGTCTGGCCGCAACATCGAAAGCGTGACATTAGACTGCGCATTTGCCGCCATCCCCGCGGTCAGCTTCGTCGTTCCTTCGTCCCCCGCCTGTGCCGCGTGACTTCGCGCCGTGCCGCAGGCCATCGCGAATGCGCCACGCATGGGCCGCAGCGCTCCAGTCAGCGAAAGCTCGCCGGCAAATTCCCGATGCATGAGCGATTCCACCGGGATCTGCCCGCTCGCGGCCAGAATGCCCAGCGCGATAGGCAAGTCAAAGCGGCCGGACTCCTTCGGCAGGTCGGCAGGGGCGAGATTGACGGTGATGCGGCGAACCGGGAAGTCGAAGCCGCAGTTCTGCAGCGCGGCGCGCACGCGTTCGCGGCTTTCGCGCACTTCGAGATCGGGGAGGCCCACGATCGAAAATGAGGGTAATCCATTGGCGAGGTGAACCTCGACCGTTACTTCGGGCGCGCGGCCAGAGGCCGGCGCGCGACTGCGCACCACGGCAAGCGACATGTTTTCTCCCGTCAGACGGCGCGCCGGCGGCGCGCGCGACTCCCTAAAACGCTGATGACGTCACGGCTCGCTTGCCTGTGATGTGCAGCATTCAGACTGCTGTTCAGGACGTGTGGGTCACCGGCAGCTTCTGCTCAAGCTCGGCGACGCGCCGCTCCAGCTCCTCCAGCCGGGCGCGCGTGCGCACCAGCACCTGGGTCTGGGTATCGAATTCCTCGCGCGTAACCAGATCGAGTCTCGAGAAGCCTTGCGACAGCATGGCCTTGACGTTGCGTTCGACATCTTTGGCTGGCGAGTTCTTGAGCAGATCGCTCACGCGCGCCTGCAGATCGTTGAAGACGTCGTTCGGTTGTTTCATGGTGTTCCCCTTGGGTGCACAAAAAGTGTGCATATCTCATTACGTCTGTGCTCCGGATTCTCCGATGCGCGATTCTGGTGCATGACCCCTTGACCAGTCCCGCCGCATGAGCGCCTTTGGTGCGCGCTTTGGTTTCCGTTGCCTGCGAACACTCTAGCAACGATCCAGGCGGCGCGCCACCGTCCCCCGACCACGTTGGCCATCCGGCCAGGGGTGCGTGAGCCCCGTTCGGGGACCGGTTCCAGCCATCGTGACACTCACATGGCATGCGAGTTGCTGTTACTGCCCGGCGCGCACCGCCGGGACGTCTTTACCGGCGCTGCATCGAATGCGGTTTGAGCACCAACCGTGGATCGACGCAACAGTTCAGGGGAAACAGGGTTACGCAAACGGGTTACGCAACAATTACAGCGAGGATTTCATGAAACTGATTACCGCAATCATCAAGCCGTTCAAGCTCGATGAGGCGCGCGAAGCCTTGTCGGCAATCGGCGTCTCCGGAATCACGGTGACAGAAGTGAAGGGCTTTGGGCGTCAGAAAGGCCACACCGAGCTGTACCGCGGCGCAGAGTACGTCGTCGATTTCCTGCCGAAAGTGAAGATCGAGGCTGCGGTCTCGGACGACATCGTCGATCAGGCAATCGAAGCGCTCGAACGTGCGGCACGCACCGGCAAGATCGGTGACGGCAAAATTTTTGTCACGCCGATCGAGCAAGTGATTCGGATTCGCACCGGGGAGACCGGGGCGGACGCCCTGTAATTAGAACGATAGCGACTAGCTACAAGAGGAAAAGAAGATGCGCAAATTAATGATGTCCCTGCTGATGGCCGGATCGCTCCTTGCGGGCGGTGTCGGCGCCGCCCTCGCGGACGACGCTTCCGCACCCGCAGCCGCCTCGGCACCTGCCGATACGACGGCGAGTGCGCCGGCGCCTGACGCTTCGGCTGCCGCCACAGCTTCGGCCCCGGCCGCCGACGCGTCCGCACCGGCCGCAACCGCAGCCTCCGCACCTGACGCTTCGGCCGCCGCCGCAGCAGCGGCCCCGGCAGCACCGACCGCACCGTTCTCGGTCGACTCGTCGAAGATCAACTCCGGCGACACAGCCTGGATGCTGACCTCCACCGCGCTCGTGCTATTCATGACGATCCCGGGCCTGGCACTGTTCTACGGCGGCATGGTCCGCAAGAAGAACGTGCTCGCGACGCTGATGCAAAGCTTCGCGATCACCTGCGTCGTGACGATCGTCTGGGTGGTGGTGGGCTACAGCATCGCCTTCACGCCTGGTGGTGCGTTCATCGGCGGCTTCTCGCGCGTCTTCATGGCCGGGATGAACTATATCCACGGCGACAAGGCGACCACGCTGACGGTGAGCCACCTGGCTCCGACGATCCCGGAAACGGTCTACTGCGTGTATCAGATGACCTTCGCGATCATCACGCCGGCGCTGATCACGGGTGCGTTTGCTGACCGCATGAAGTTCTCGGCGATGCTGGTCTTCATGACGCTGTGGTCGATCATCGTCTACTCGCCGATCGCTCACATGGTCTGGGAACCGACCGGCTGGCTGTCCGCTGCTGGCATCCTCGACTTCGCAGGCGGCACGGTGGTGCACATCAACGCCGGTATCGCTGGTCTCGTGTGCTGCCTGGTGCTCGGCAAGCGCGTCGGCTACGGCAAGGAAGTGATGGCTCCGCACAACCTCACGCTGACGCTGATCGGTGGCGCGATGCTGTGGGTCGGCTGGTTCGGTTTCAACGCAGGTTCCGCAGTGGCAGCAGACGGCCGTGCCGGCTTCGCGATGTTCGCAACGCAAGTCGCAACGGCAGCCGCAGCACTCGCATGGATGTTTGCTGAATGGATCGCCAAGGGCAAGCCGTCGGTGCTCGGTATCGTGTCGGGCGCAGTTGCTGGTCTGGTGGCGATTACGCCGGCTTCGGGTTTCGTCGGTATCGCCGGTTCGCTGGTGATCGGTATCGCCGCTGGCGTGATCTGCTTCTGGTCGGCAACGTGGCTCAAGGGCAAGCTCGGCTATGACGATTCGCTCGACTGCTTCGGCGTGCACTGCGTCGGCGGGATCGTCGGTGCACTGCTGACCGGCGTGTTCGCAGTCAAGGACATCGGTGGCTCAGACGGCAGCGTGATCCTGCAGGCCAAGGGCGTGCTGACGACGTTGATCTACAGCGGCGTGGTGAGCTTCGTCCTGCTGAAGGTCATCGACCTGGTGATGGGCATCCGCGTGACGGAAGAAGAGGAACGCGAAGGTCTGGACGTCAGCCTGCACGGCGAGCACGTCGAATAAGGTTTCAAGGTCCCAACGTTTTAAGGTTTTACGGATCACGATCACGAATCAAGCGCAGCGACTTTGGCCCGCCTTCTGGCGGGCCTTTTTCTTGGTGGTCTCTGATCTGCTGTTTCCGGATGAATCGCGCTAAACTGCTTTGGAGGAGCCGTTCCGCCGGCTATGGCGCCGATAGCGAGAATGCATTCATGCCTGCTTGCGAATGGAGAAACCGTCCCCAAATGGACGAAGCGTTTGCTCTACAATCTTTTTTCTCCAGTCTGCGAGTGATCAATGGTTCCGCACCTAGTTACGGCGTTAAACGGCCCGCTGCTCGACCTCGAGCGGAAGATCCTCGACGCTACACCCGCCATCGAACGCTGGTTCCGTCTTGAATGGCAGGAACATACGCCGCCGTTCTATTGCTCCGTCGATCTGCGTAACGCGGGCTTCAAGCTCGCGCCGGTCGACACCAACCTGTTCCCCGGTGCGTTCAACAACCTGCCGCAGGAAGTGTTGCCGCTTGCCGTGCAAGCGGCCATGGCCTCGATCGAAAAAATCTGTCCGGACGCGAAGAACCTGCTGGTCATTCCGGAGCGTCACACGCGCAACGCGTTTTATCTGGAGAATGTCGCGCGTCTGGCGACCATCATGCGTCAAGCGGGGCTGAACGTGCGTTTCGGTACGCTCGACGAGAGCGTCGCCGGGCCGGTCACCATTGCGTTGTCGGACGGTCAGAAGATCGTCCTCGAACCGCTCGAACGCACGCCGCGCCGGCTCGGACTGAAGAACTTCGATCCGTGTTCGATTCTCCTGAACAATGATCTGTCCGGCGGAATTCCGCCGATCCTCGAAAACCTGCACGAGCAATACGTGCTGCCACCGCTGCATGCAGCGTGGGCGGTACGGCGCAAATCGACGCACTTCTCCTGCTATGACGACGTCGCGAAGAAGTTCGCGAAGATGGTCGAGATCGACCCGTGGATGATCAATCCATACTTCGCGCACGTCGAAGGGGTTGATTTCCAGGAGCACACCGGCGAACAGGCGCTGGCCGATGCAATCGACGGCGTGCTGAAGAAGACTGCCAAGAAGTATCGCGAGTACGGCATCTCCGAGAAGCCGTATGTGGTCATCAAATCAGACGCGGGTACCTACGGCATGGGCGTGATGACCGTGCACGACGCATCGGAAGTCGCTGCGCTCACCAAGCGCGAACGGGCGAAGATGGCCGCCACCAAGGACGGTCTCGAGGTGCATGACGTGATCGTGCAGGAAGGCGTTTACACTTTCGAGCGCATCGGTGAGGAAGTGGCCGAGCCGGTCGTGTACATGATCGACCGCTACGTGGTAGGCGGCTTCTACCGCGTGCACGGCAGCCGCGAGCGCGACCAGAACCTCAATGCGCCGGGCATGCACTTTGTGCCGCTCGGCTTCGAGCACACGGCGTTGCCCGACGCACATGCGAAGCCGGGTGCAGCGCCGCCGAACCGCTTCTATATGTATGGCGTGGTGGCGCGCCTCGGACTGCTGGCCGCTTCGGTCGAACTCGAAAAGACCGATCCGGAAGCCATCCAGGTCTGAGTTCGGACCTCGCGTTTCACCTCGGCGCAGCGGAGCTGCGCCTGACCGACCGACGGGCGGCGCGGAGCTGGACGCCGCCCTTGTTTAACGCATCATGCCAAGCCCATCAGGGCGCATCAGGACCCCCATGGACATTCTGTTTATCGCCGACCCGTTGGATCACTTCAAGATCTACAAGGATTCGACCTACGCGATGATGGCCGAGGCCGCCCGGCGCGGTCACACGCTCTACACCTGCGAGCCGAAACACCTGGCGTGGACGGGGGCGGATGTCGAGGCGAACGTGCAGCGTTTTGCGATTGTCGGCGACCAGTCGGACGGCCATCGTGAGACCTGGTATGCGGCCGACGCTGCTGCGCCGCGCTCGCTGAAGAGCTTTAGCGCGGTGGTGATGCGCAAAGACCCGCCGTTCGACATGGAATACGTGACGTCGACGTGGGTGCTCGAGCTTGCAGAACGCGGCGGCGCCCGCATCTTCAATAGGCCGCAGGCAATTCGCGATCACTCGGAAAAGCTCGCGATCGGCGAGTTTCCGCAGTTCGTAGCGCCGACACTGGTGACGCGCGACGCCGCCCGCCTGCGTGCGTTTCACGCCGAGCATGGCGATGTGATCCTGAAGCCGCTCGACGGCATGGGCGGCATGGGTGTGTTTCGGGTGAAGGCCGACGGCATGAACCTCGGTTCGATCATCGAAATGTTGAGCCACGATGGCGCGCGTTCGGTGATGGCGCAGAAATTCATCCCCGAGATCAAGGACGGCGACAAGCGCATCTTGCTGATCGGCGGCCAGCCGGTGCCGTTTGCGCTCGCGCGCATTCCGCAGGGCAATGAAGTGCGCGGCAATCTGGCGGCAGGTGGTCTTGGCGTTGCGCAGCCGCTGACTGAGCATGACCGCAAGATTGCGGAAACGCTGGCGCCGGTGTTGGCTGCGCGCGGCTTGTTGCTGGTTGGGCTGGATGCAATCGGCGACTGGCTGACGGAAGTGAACGTGACGAGCCCGACGTGCTTCCGCGAAATCATGGATCAGACGGGCTTCGACGTCGCCGCGATGTTCATCGACGCGCTGGAGCGTGCGGCCGGCTAATGGGTTGCGCGGGGTTGCGCGGCGGCGGGGCTGAGCGAACAAGTGGCGAAAGCGCGAAAATGAGCCTGTTACAATGCCCGCTCTTCAGCGGCACGCCACGTCAGTTAGCATCGCCAACGGCCGTGCAGGGCGGGTTGCGGAGATGAAGCAGGCATGAAGCACGCCCGCGTTGCGGGGCCGCACAGGCTGGATATGCGGGCGTCGAGAAACGCCGTTCCGACCCTCATGACCATCGGCCGGTCGAGGGTGTGACGACCCGGTGCGTACCGGGTCACGGTTCAGGGCCGTTTTTTTGCAGCAAGGCTGACATGGCAGGCATTCTGATCATTGCACACGCCCCTCTCGCAACCGCGCTCAGGGACTGTATCGCGCACGTCTACGGTGGCTTACCGGCTCGTATCGGCGTTATCGACGTGTCGCCGGATTGCGATCCCGCAGAGGTGGTCGCATTCGCCTACTCCGAGGTTGAGCGGCTCAAGGAAGAGAACGGCGCACTCGTGCTGACCGACATGTTCGGCGCGACGCCCTCGAACATCGCCGCGCGGCTCGCGACGCTGCCGCAAGTGCGCGTGCTGGCGGGCGTGAATCTGCCGATGCTGCTGCGTGCGGTCTGCTACCGCGCAACGCCGCTCGACACGCTCGTCGACAAGGCGCTGTCCGGCGCGACCAAGGGCGTGCAGACGATTGTTCCGGGTTCGCCCGCGCCGCCTGCGTGCGCTCCCGTGATGGGCGATTGCGTGCCGGCCATGCCGCCCGAGACCGATCTCACCCATAAGCAGGGCTCGACCAGTCTTTAACGGTTTCAGTTTCATCCTTCATAACATCATTACCCGCGCTTTCGGACCATCACATGCTGCAACAGGAAACGACTATCGTGAACAAGCTGGGCCTGCACGCACGCGCGTCGGCCAAACTGACGCAACTCGCGGGTAACTTCCAGGCTGAAATCTGGATGAGCCGCAATGGGCGGCGCATCAACGCGAAAAGCATCATGGGGGTGATGATGCTGGCCGCGGGAATCGGCAGCACGGTGCTGATCGAGACCGAAGGCTCGGACGAAAAGGAAGCCATGGACGCACTACTGAAACTGATCGCCGAGAAATTCGGCGAGGGTCAGTAAAGCGCCGCGCGCACCGATTTGTTAGGGTCATCACGCCGCGGTTTTCCGCGGCGTTTTTTTTAACACGTCACAATCGTCGCAGAGGCGCTGTCGTGTGCGTGCCGTTGTGATATCGCAAGCCATGGGCAGGCGCGATGTCAGCGACGCGCGATGGTTTTTTGTGTCACCTGGGTGCTGCAAGCGTGTTGCGCTGCACACTGTTAAAGCGGGCGTTGAGCGGCTGCGGAATTTATAATGACGTGCAAGGTCTGAGAGCATTGCAGCGGTCTACCGCGGCATTACACAACTAGAGGAGGTGCGCGTGTCCTTCACGCTGCATGGAATTCCCGTGTCACGCGGTATTGCCATCGGGCGGGCCTATCTGATCGCCCCGGCTGCACTCGACGTCGACCACTATCTGATCGAACCTGCCCAGATCGAGGGGGAGGTCGAGCGTTTCCGCTCGGCCCAGCAACTCGTGCATCAGGAGCTTGACGCATTGCGCGAAGATCTCGCGGCTGACGCGCCGAGCGAGATGGGCGCGTTTATCAACGTTCATTCAATGATCCTGAATGATGCGATGCTCGTTCAGGAGACCATCGATCTCATCCGCACGCGCCGCTATAACGTCGAGTGGGCGCTCACCGAGCAACTCGAACGCCTGTCGCGCCACTTCGACGACATCGAAGACGAATATCTGCGCGAGCGCAAAGCCGATATCCAGCAGGTCGTCGAGCGTGTCTTGAAGGCGCTGGCCGGCGCTTCGGCGGCCAGCCTCGTGCAGAACGTGCACGGTACCTGCGATGAAATGATCGTCGTCGCGCACGACATCGCGCCCGCCGACATGATGCAGTTCAAGACGCAGACGTTCCAGGGCTTCGTCACGGACCTGGGCGGACGTACCTCTCATACGGCGATCGTGGCGCGCAGCCTCGGCATTCCGGCTGCCGTCGGCGTGCAGCACGCGAGCGCGTTGATTCGCCAGGATGACCTGATCATCGTCGACGGCGACCACGGCATTGTGATCGTCGATCCCGCGCCGATCGTCCTGGAAGAGTATTCGTACCGGCAAAGCGAGAAGGCGCTCGAGCAGCGCAAGCTGCAGCGTTTGAAATTCTCACCTACGCAGACGCTGTGCGGCACGCGTATCGAGCTGTGCGCGAACATCGAATTGCCCGATGACGCCAAGGCGGCGGTGGATGCGGGTGCGACCGGCATTGGCCTGTTCCGCACTGAATTCCTGTTTATGAATCACAAGGACAAGCTACCGGCGGAAGAGGAGCAGTTCGAGGCATACAAGCGGGCCGTGGAATTGATGAACGGGCTGCCGGTGACGATCCGCACGATCGACGTTGGCGCAGACAAGCCGCTTGATTCGATGAGCAGCGGCGACGGTTACGAGACCGCCGCGAACCCTGCGTTGGGGTTGCGGGCGATCCGCTGGAGCCTGTCTGAGCCGCAGATGTTTCTGACGCAGTTGCGCGCCATCCTGCGGGCGTCGGCGTTCGGCACGGTGAAGATCCTGATTCCGATGCTCGCGCATGCGCAGGAGATCGATCAGACGCTCGACCTGATTCGCGAAGCCAAGCGGCAACTTGACGATGCGGGCCTCGTCTACGATCCGAACGTGCAGGTCGGCGCGATGATCGAGATTCCTGCGGCGGCGATTGCATTGCCGCTGTTTTTGAAGCGGCTCGATTTCCTGTCGATCGGTACCAACGATCTGATCCAGTACACCCTGGCGATCGACCGTGCGGACAATGCCGTGGCGCATCTGTACGACCCGCTGCATCCGGCGGTGCTGCACCTGATCGCCTTCACGCTGCGCGAGGCGAAGCGGGCGGGTGTGCCGGTGTCGATATGCGGCGAGATGGCGGGCGATCCGACGCTCACGCGTCTGTTGCTCGGGATGGGACTCACCGAGTTTTCCATGCATCCGAGCCAGTTGCTGGTCGTGAAGCAGGAGATCCTGCGCTCGCACGTAAAGACGTTGGAGAAGCCGGTGGCGGATGTGCTGGCGTCTTTCGAGCCGGAAGAAGTGCAGGCGGCGCTCAAGCGGGTGGCGCTGGCTTGAGTTGTATGCGGCGCCGCTTTCACGCGGCGCCAACGTTGCTTAGGCTTCCTGCTTGCTTACCTGCGATGCGTCTCGCCGCACACCGGGCAATCCGGTTGGCGTGCGATGCGCATCGTATTCCACTCCATTCGCAGCGAGTCGAGCATCATCAAACGGCCCACCAGCGGCGTGCCGATCCCCGCAATCACACGCAGTGCTTCGGCTGCCTGCATCGCGCCGATGATCCCCACGGTCGGCGCAAACACGCCCATCGTCGAGCAGGCCACTTCCTCGAACGGCTGATCTTCCGGAAATACGCACGCGTAGCAGGGCGAGGCGGGGTCGCGGAAGTCGAACGTGCTGATCTGCCCGTCAAAACGCAGCGCCGCTCCTGACACGAGCGGCACCCGGTGCGCAAAGCAAGCGCGGTTGATGGCGTGCCGCGTCGCGAAGTTATCGGTGCAATCGAGCACGACGGTTGCCTGCGGCACGGCCGCGTCCAGCCACGCATCGTCCACACGCTGTGCGACCGCGTCCACCACCACTTCGGGATTGAGCTGCGCAATCGTATCGCGGCCGGATTCGACTTTGCTGCGGCCGACAGAAGCCGTCACGTGCAGGATCTGGCGCTGCAGGTTGGTGAGGTCGACCGCATCGGCGTCGACCAGGCTGAGCTTGCCGACGCCGGCTGCGGCCAGATACATCGCCGCAGGCGAGCCGAGGCCACCTGCGCCGACGACGATCGCGTGCGCATCGAGAAAACGCTGTTGAGCCTCGATGCCGAGCTCGTCGACGAGGATATGGCGGGAATAGCGGAGCAGTTGATCGTCGTTCATGGCGGGGCGCAGAAGTGAATCGCGCGATGACGGCAGACAGGGCCGCCGGCTACAAGGTCAGGCATCGCCTGTGGCGCGAGCGTTCGTTCTGGTTATTTTAATCGCGCTTGAGGAAAGGGTCTTCGCAGCGTGCGCCACGAAGACCCTTGGGTAAGGCTTGCTACTTAGTTGCTTTGCGAGGCCGGAGCCGGCGCGGACGCCGGCGTGCTGCCCGATGCGCCCATGCCCGGAACCGGCGTGGTCGGCTTCACTGCAACCGGTGCCGAAGCGGATTGCTCCGGCTTGTTCTGCGCGAGACGGCGTTCGGAGAGCGACTTCGATTCCTGCACCGGCTTGCCTTCCAGCTTGTTCAGGCCTTGTTGCAGCATGAAGTCGTCTGCCGAGCCAAACTCGACCGGCTTACGGTCGCGGTCCTTCTGGCGTTGTTCAGGCGTCTTCTTGTCGTTCTGCTCTTCAAGTACCCGCAACTGTTCCATGCGGTCGGCCTCGCGCTGATCCTGTTCCTTCTTCTCGTTCGGATCTTGTGTGTTCGCAAGGTGGTTCGAGTAGTCGACTTCGCGCGTAACGAGTGCGTCGTCCGGATCGCCGTCAGCGTATTGATCCACTGCGATGTCCGGGCGGATGCCCTTGTTCTGGATGGAGCGGCCGCTCGGCGTGTAGTAGTACGCCGTGGTCAGACGCAGCGCGGTGTCAGCGGTCATCGGACGCACCGTCTGCACCGAACCCTTGCCGAACGAGGTCTTGCCGACGATCAACGCGCGATGCTGATCCTGCAGCGCACCGGCAACGATTTCCGACGCCGACGCCGAGTAGGCGTTGGTCAACACGATCATCGGCACGGTCTTGAAGATCGGCGCTTCGTCCTTCAGCGGATCGCTGTCGAACGACGGCAGACGGTAGTTATCGTAAGTGTCGCGGTAGACCTGCTTCGAGTCCGCAATCTGACCATTGGTCGACACCACCACCGAATCCGGCGGCAAGAACGCGCCTGCTACGCCAACCGCGCTTTGCAGCAGACCGCCGCCGTTGTTACGCAGGTCGAGGATGAGGCCCTTCAGATTCGGCTGCTGGCGCGCGATTTCCTGCAGCTTTTCGGCCAGATCAGGCGTCGTGCGTTCCTGGAAGCTGGTGATGCGGATGTACGCATAACCAGGAGCCAGGATCTTCATCTTCACGCTCTGCACCTTGATGATGGCGCGCGTGACCGTGAGCGGGAACGTGCGGTCATCGGTCTTGCGGAAGATCGTGAGCGTGACCTTGGTGCCCGGGTCGCCGCGCATCTGCTTGACGGCCTGGTCGAGCGTCATGCCACGCACCGGCTTGTCGTTGATGCGCGTGATCAGGTCGCCCGGACGGATGCCGGCGCGAAACGCTGGCGTGTCTTCGATCGGCGAGATCACCTTGATCAGACCGTCTTCCGACGAGATTTCAATACCGAGGCCAGCAAAACGGCCCTTGGTTTGTTCCTGCAGTTCTTCGTAATCGGTCTTGTCGAGATACGACGAGTGCGGGTCGAGGCTCGACACCATGCCCTTGATAGCGGCTGTGAGGAGCTTCTTGTCATCGACCGGTTCGACATATTCGTGCTTGATCTGCCCAAAAACTTCGGCAAACAGGCGCAGCTGATCGAGCGGCAGCGGCGCGACCGCGCTGCTGGCGGGTTGCTGGGCCGAGGCGGAAAGTTGCAGTGTTGCAAAAACGCCGGTAGCAAGGCCCGCGGCAATCAGGCCGATATTTTTCAGGTTCTTTCGCATAGAGTCTGTTGCGGTCGGAAGCGCGTGGCAGCGTCAAAGAGATGGGGACGGACAAGTATAACTGCACACCCGCTCAGGCAGTGCACAGCGATAGTAATCGCAGTTCGACAGCGTGTGGCGTGCCAGGTTCTGAGGATTTGCCCTGTGGTATGGAAGAAAAACCCCGTAACGGGATGGGCGGAGCTCGTCATGGCGGCAGATGGCGCCTTGCGCTACACACCCCGGCTGGCATTGACCGGTGTGCACAGCGTGTTTACAGCAGTTTTGAATTGCGCGTTCTGAAGCCAATGCGCTCGGCCCCTGGAGCGCCTGATCAGGCTCCTGTCAGAGCCAATCAGGAGCCCAAATGAGCGACCGGTGCGCAGCGCAAGGGCGCTCAGCCTGCCTTGCCTTGCTTGGCAACCGCGGCCTGGGCCTTGGCGATGGCTTCCTGATCGCCCAGATAATAGTGCTTGATGGGCTTCAGGTTCTCGTCCAGTTCGTACACGAGCGGCACGCCGTTCGGGATGTTCAGGCCGACGATCTCGTCGTCCGAGATGTTGTCGAGGTACTTGACCAGCGCGCGGATCGAATTGCCGTGCGCGGCGATCAGCACCTTGCGGCCGGACTTGATGGCAGGCGCAATCGACTCGTTCCAGATCGGCAGCACGCGTGCGACTGTATCCTTCAGGCACTCGGTCAACGGCAACTGTTCGCGCGGCACTTTGGCGTAGCGCGGGTCGTTGTAGGAAGTGCGCTCATCCGACGGGTCGAGCGCGGGCGGCGGCGTGTCGTAGCTGCGGCGCCAGACCAGCACTTGTTCGTCGCCGAACCTGGCAGCGGTTTCCGCCTTGTTCAGGCCCGAGAGCGCGCCGTAGTGGCGTTCGTTGAGGCGCCACGAATGGACCACCGGCAGGTACATCAGGTCCATCTGGTCTTGCACGTGCCAGAGGGTGCGCACGGCGCGCTTCAGGACCGACGTGTAGGCGATGTCGAACGTATAGCCCGATTCCTTCAGCAGCACGCCAGCCTGGTGCGCTTCACGATTGCCCTGCTCGGTCAGGTCGACATCGACCCAGCCCGTGAAGCGGTTTTCCTTGTTCCACGTCGATTCGCCGTGGCGGATGAGAACGAGTTTGTACATAAGATGGCCGGTCGGTAGTAAGGAAGCGGTAAAGCGCGGCGGACACGCCCGAATGGGCCGTCGCCATCGCGTCAGGCGGTTATTTTATAATGGTCGGATTGCCCCTTTCTGATTTTTCCGATTTCTCTCTTTTTCGGCGGATTTTCCGTGAAGTTTTTCACCGATTACACAAACCTTGTACTCATCGCGATCGTCCTCATCTCGGGTGGGTTGCTCCTGTGGCCGGCGATCAGCCGCCGGGGTCGCGGCGGCCTGTCAGCAGCCGCTGCCACCCAGCTGATCAACCGGCGCAACGCCGTCGTCATCGACCTTCGGCCGTCGGCGGAGTTCGCGAACGGTCATCTGCCCTCGGCACGGCATCTTGAATTTGCCGAGTTGCAGGCGAAGGTCGGCCAGCTCGTGAAAAACAAGAGCAACCCGGTGCTGCTGGTCTGTCAGACCGGCCAGCAGTCGAACAAGGCGGTACGCGTCGTGCAGGACGCGGGCTACGCCGAAGTCCACGTACTCGAAGGCGGCCTGAACGCCTGGCAGCAAGCCGGCATGCCGGTTGTGAAACAAGGAGCAGCGAAGTGAACAAGGTAATCATGTACAGCACCCAGGTGTGCCCGTATTGCCAGATGGCCGAACGTCTTTTAAAGTCGCGCGGCGTCGAGAGCGTCGAAAAGGTACTGATCGACAAAGACCCGGCCCGGCGTGAAGAAATGATGAGCCGCACGGGTCGTCGCACGGTTCCTCAGGTGTTCATCGGCGAGACGCATGTGGGCGGCTATGATGACCTTTCCGCGCTTGATCGCGCGGGCGGCCTGACGCCGCTGCTCGAAGCAGCCTGAACATGCCTGCTGAAGAGGCAGCCTGAGGCTGCCTTGCCAGCGGCCTTGAAGCTGCTAGTGTTGTTCTAGCCGCTGCGAGCAAGCAAAACAGTACCAAAACAAGCCGGTTCGTCGACGCCCGCGGTGGGCGGCGCGTATCGCACCGATCCGGCACGTCATGGAAGCATGGCGGGCCGCAATAACCATATTCAGGGATTATCCAATCATGTCCGACGAGAATAACCAGCCGTTCTTCAACATCCAGCGCATCTACCTGAAGGACATGTCGCTCGAGCAGCCGAATTCGCCGGCCATCTTCCTTGAACAGGAAATGCCGTCGGTCGAAGTGGAAGTCGACGTGAAGGCCGAGCGCCTTGCCGACACCGTGTTCGAAATCCTCGTCACCGGCACCGTGACGGCCAAGGTGTCGGACAAGGTGGCATTCCTGATCGAAGCAAAGCAGGCTGGTATTTTCGATATCCGCAACATTCCGGCTGAACAGATCGATCCGCTGGTCGGCATTGCCTGCCCGACGATCCTGTTCCCGTACCTGCGCTCGAACATCGCCGACGCGATCACCCGCGCCGGTTTCCCGCCGATCCACCTCGCCGAAATCAACTTCCAGGCCCTGTACGAGCAACGTCTCGCGCAACTCGGCTCGCAAGACGGCGCGGCGCAGAACGGCGTCACGCACTAAGCGTTGCACGGGTGCCGGGTATGAAAGTCGCCGTTCTCGGCGCTGGTGCATGGGGCACCGCTCTCGCGGGCCATCTGGCTGTGCGGCACGATACGGTGCTGTGGGCGCGCGAGCCGGCGCTGGTCGCCGAGCTTGCCGCCTCGCACGAAAACGCCCGCTATCTGGCGGGCGTTGCTTTGCCGGCAGGGCTTGGTTACGAAGCGGATCTCGGCGAGGCGCTCAGCCACGGGCTGTCGGACGACGCGCTTTGCGTCGTAGCCACGCCGGTGGCGGGCTTGCGCGGACTGTTTCAGGCGATGCGCGACGCGGGCAAGGTGCCGGCTCACGTGGTCTGGCTCTGCAAGGGCTTCGAGGCGGAAACCCAGCTGCTGCCGCATCAGGTCGTCGCCGCCGAGCTGGCCGGTCACGCTAGCAATGGCGTGCTGTCGGGCCCCAGTTTTGCACGGGAAGTAGGGCAAGGCTTGCCGGTGGCGCTGACTATCGCCAGCGCGTCGGCTGTTTGCCGCGAGCGAACCGTGGCAGCGTTTCACCATGGCGCGATGCGGATCTACACGGGCGACGACCTCGTCGGCGTGGAGGTAGGCGGCGCCGTGAAGAACGTGCTGGCCATCGCCACGGGTATTGCCGACGGGCTCGGTCTTGGGCTCAACGCGCGGGCGGCGCTGATTACCCGCGGTCTCGCCGAAATGTCGCGCCTCGGTGTGACGCTCGGCGGCCGGGCGGAAACGTTTACCGGTCTCACGGGCCTCGGCGACCTGATTCTGACCGCCACCGGCGACCTGTCGCGCAATCGGACGGTGGGCCTGCAGCTGGCTGCGGGTCGCACGTTGGACGACATCCTCGGCGCTCTCGGTCACGTGGCCGAAGGGGTGCGCTGTGCGCAAGCCGTGCTGGCCATCGCACAGGCTCACTCGATCGACATGCCGATCACGCAAGCCGTCTGCGCGGTGCTGTTTGATGGTGTCGCTGCGCGCGATGCCGTCAGCGCGCTACTGCGCCGCGACGCCAAAGCCGAGTAACAACCGTTCAGCGCGAGGCGGGGCGCTTTCTCGGGCCGCATCGCTGACTGCGCGCCGTCAGGCGCCACCTTCGAAGCCGGCCTGACGCCAGGCTTCGAACACCACTACCGCGACGGTATTCGACAGATTCAGGCTGCGGTTGCCGGGCCGCATCGGCAGCCGCACGCGTTGTTCAGTGGCGAACTGTCCCAGCACGTTATCAGGCAGGCCGCGCGTCTCCGCACCGAACACGAACCAGTCCCCGGGCAAGAATGCATGCGCATGGAATGCGCCCGAGCCTCGCGTGGTGAACGCGAACATCCGCGCCGGATCCGGCGACTCCTTGGCCACGAACGCCGCCCAATCCGCATGCACATGCATCTGGGCGTACTCGTGATAGTCGAGCCCTGCACGCCGCATCTTGGCGTCGTCGAGCGGGAAGCCGAGCGGTTCGATCAGATGCAGGCTCGCGCCCGTATTCGCGCACAGGCGGATGACGTTACCGGTATTCGGCGGAATTTCGGGTTCGACGAGAACGACGTTAAACATGATGTGAACCGGTGGAAATCATGATGTGAGCCAGTGGAAACTAGTTTTTCGGCGTACGCAGGGCGACGAAGTTGGTCACGCGCCGGGCGCCGGCCGCCTTCAGCACATGCGCCAACGCTTCGAGCGTGGCGCCGGTGGTCATTACATCGTCGACGATGGCCACATGCAGGCCGTTTACCGGCGCGTCGACCTGAAACGCCCGGCCGACGTTCTGGCGGCGTGCGTCGAGATCGAGCCGCGACTGCGGTGCGGTCTCGATCACGCGCGCGAGCAGGGTGGGGTCGCTGCGCACCTGTAGCGCGCGGCCGAGCGGCTTCGCAATCTGCCACGCCTGGTTGTAGCCGCGTTCGACAAGCCGCCGCGCCGCCAGCGGCACGGGCGCGATCACGTCGGGCCAGTGCGATGCGTCCAGCATATCGTCCGCGAGGCGAGCGAGCCGTTGCGCGAACTCATCGGCCAGCATCAGCCGGGCGCGAAACTTCAGGTCCACAGCGAGCGTGTCGAGCGGCGCGCGGTAGTCAGCCAGCGCAATGGTGGCGTCGAAAGTCGGTGGCGTGGCGACGCAATCCGCACAGCGATAACCGGCGCTCCTATCGCGGCGCGAACCAGACAGGGCGACTGCGCAAACCGTGCAACGCAAGCGCGTTTCGTTCGCATAAGCCTCGTCACAGCCCCTGCAGAGCGTGTTCTGCGACAAATTGCCGCACAACGCGCAAAGGTTCGGCAGGACTGCGTGAGCAAGGCGCGGCCATGAAGAACCGAGCCGGGTTGCAAACTCTGCAAACCGGCTGCAAGGTGAGGAAACGGATGCTGGAAATCGCATCAATGGGCCGCCCGCGAAGGCCTCCTGCGCTGAAGGGAGGGAAGCGAGCGAGTATACTTCGGGCTCTTCGTCCGTGTGGCTCCCATGTCTCCAACACCCGCAAAATCTAGCCGTCCGGCCTATGATTCCCGGCGCCTTCAGCGGATTTTCGACCGCCGCGCCGCGACCTTCGACGACGTTGCGTTCCTGCCGCGCGAGATTGCGCAGCGCATGCGCGAGCGGCTTGAATACATCAAGGTGAGTCCGGCCAGCGTACTCGACGCGGGCTGTGGCGCGGGCGACGACTTGCCCGGCTTGCGCGAGCGCTTTCCCGAGGCGCCCGTGTTCGGCACCGACCTGTCGCATGCGATGCTCACCCGTGCCATGAGGCACGACGTCGGCGACACGAGCTGGCGGCGCTTTCTGCCGGCTTCGATCGGCAAGGCGCTGGGCGCCCGCGGCCCGCGCTTTGCGCAGGCCGACTTCTCGGCGTTGCCCTTTACGGCTGGCGCATTCGAATTCATCTGGTCAAATCTCGCCCTGCACTGGCACTCGCGGCCCGATCTCGTGTTTCCGGAATGGCAGCGCGTGCTGAAGGTAGGAGGTCTACTGATGTTCAGCACGCTAGGTCCCGATACACTGAAGGAGTTGCGCGGCGCCTATGCTGAAGTGGAGGCGACGCACGGTGCGCCTTCGGTCAAGCATGTGATCGATTTCGTCGACATGCACGACCTGGGCGATATGCTGGTGGAGAGCGGCTTCGAAATCCCGGTGATGGACCAGGAGACGATCACGATCACCTACAAGTCACCGCAGTCGTTGCTGGCAGATGTGCGCCGCTGGGGTGCTTACCCGTTTCAGCGGGAGGCCGATGCCAACCAGGCCTCGATCCCGGCCGCACGGCGTCTGCATAAGGCATTACTGGGGGCTCTGGAAGCACGCCGTGGCGCCGACGGCACGATTCCGTTGACGTTCGAGGTGATCTACGGACATGCCTGGAAAGCTGTGCCGCGCATGACCGCCGAAGGACATGGCATCGTGCGTCTCGAGGACATTGGACGAGGTCCGTCGAAGAATCGCTGAAGCGGTAAAGAGGGCATCTGTTATGCCTGAAATTACGAGGGCAAAAGTGCCTTGCAAGATGCGTCAAAACGGCGCAAAGGCTTGTCAGGCATGGTTTCCAGGCCGATAGGGCGTTGCTTGTGGATGCCATAGAACGCGCCTATAATGCGTCAGTTTGTCGCTCGGAGTTCCCACATCCGAGAGCGGCAGGCCCGAGGGGCTGGACAGCAGGACAGGGCGGCACGAACGGGTAAGAGGCAGGGTTAAGAGGCAATTCGCAGGAGACAGCGATGGCGTCATCTGATCTGCTGGCGGAGTCGGAACCGGTCCTTAAAGACTGGACGATGAAGCGTAACTGTTCGGTGTCCCCTAAGCAGTTTGTATGCTTCTATCTATCGCTTGCGGTGGTCTCGCTGGTTATTGCTTTCATGCTGGATCTGATCGGCGCCTGGCTGGTGTTGCCGTTCACCGGCATCGAGTTGCTTGCAGTCGGAATCGCTTTTGCAATTTACGCGCGTCATGCTGTGGATTACGAACGCATCAGACTGTTTCCGAACCGGCTCGTGATCGAGCGGGTGAGTGCGGAGCAAGTCACGCAGTTCGAATTCAATCCGCGTTGGGTGCGGATCGAGCCTGGCGCAACGCCGCGTGACCACATCAAACTGGTCTCGCGTGGCGAGACGATCATGATCGGGCAGCACCTCGCGCAGTATCGGCGCGCGCAATTTGCAGCCGAATTGCGCATGTGGCTCATGCGTTGTTAGACGCACTGAGGCTCGCGCCGTTCAGGGGAGCGCGAGGCAGCCTTCCAGCGGGGTCGAGGGTTTGAATGGAAATTTTGGGTAAGGAAGCTATGAAAACAATCAAGCGAGCCCTGATGGGCGGGCTGGCGCTTACCGGGCTGCTCTTTGCTGGTGCCGCGCTGGCAGTGGGTGACAGTCCGGGCGGCCCCGCCGTCAACGAGATCAACCTCCAGCCGCCTGCAACCGCTATCGCTGAGGAGCTCTATCACCTGCACACCTTCATGTTGATCCTCTGTACGGTGATCTTCGTGGGCGTGTTCGGTGTGATGTTCTATTCGGTCTTTGCTCACCGCAAGTCGAAAGGCCACAAGGCCTCCCATTTCCACGAAAGCACCACCGTCGAAATTATCTGGACGATCGTCCCGTTCATTATCGTCGTGCTGATGGCGCTGCCCGCCACCAAGACCGTCGTGGCGATGAAGGACACCAGCAACGCCGACGTCACCATCAAGGTGACCGGATATCAGTGGAAGTGGGGTTACGATTACGTGAAGGGTCCGGGCGAAGGCATCAGCTTCCTGTCCACGCTCACCACGCCGCGTGCCGAGGTCGACGGCACGATGCCGAAGACCGATACGTATCTGCAGGAAGTCGACAACCCGCTCGTGGTGCCGGTCGACAAGAAGATCCGCATCATCACCACCGCCAACGACGTGGTCCACTCCTGGTATGTGCCGGCCTTCGGCGTGAAGCAGGATGCGATTCCGGGCTTCGTGCGCGATACGTGGTTCAAGGCTGACAAGACCGGTACCTTCCGCGGCTTCTGTACGGAGCTGTGCGGCAAGGAACACGCGTTCATGCCGGTCGTGGTTGAAGTACTCTCGGCTGACGACTACGCGAAGTGGGTCGACGACCAGAAGAAGAAAATGGCCGCCGGCGCTGACGATCCGAACAAGACCTACACCTTGGCCGAGTTGATGGAACGTGGCGGCAAGGTCTACGCGTCGAACTGTGCGGTCTGCCATCAGCCCACTGGCAAGGGTGCAGGCGCATTCCCGGCGCTCGACGGCAGCAAGATTGCCAACGGTCCGATCGCTCAACACGTGAGCCTCGTGCTGAAGGGCAAGAACGCGATGCCTTCCTGGGCACCCACGCTGAACGACGTCGAAATCGCTTCGGTCATCACGTTCGAACGCAACTCGTGGGGCAACCACACGGGTGACATCCTCCAGCCGAAGCAGGTCGCGGATGCACGTAACGGCAAGCTGCCGGAAGGCGGCGACCACCTGGCTGCGGGCGCAGCTGCAGGCGCGAGCGGCGCGGCCGCTGCGTCCGACGCCAGTGGTGCCAGCGGTGCCGCGGCTGCCCCGAACGCCAGCGGCGCAGCCCCGGCTTCCGGCAGTTCGGACAGCTCGGCGTCGCAACCGCAGGCAGCGTTGCCGGCCAATGTCTACTTCGAAACCGGCAAGAGCACACTGCCGGACGACGCGAAAGCGGCGGTCGGCGCGGCTGCTGACTACGCCAAGGCGCATCCGGATGCAAAGTTCACGCTGTCAGGCTTTACTGACGCGACGGGTTCGGCCGAGGTCAACGCGAAGCTGGCGAAGAGCCGTGCGGAAGCCGTGCGCGATGCGCTGAAGGCCGCCGGCATTGCCGAAGACCATATTATTTTGAAGAAACCGGAAACGGTCACCGGCGGTAGCGACGCCAAAGAAGCCCGGCGGGTTCAGATCAGCCCGGCTGCCTGACGTGTTCATGGTCAGTACCGCAGAATTAGCTTTAGGAGATTGTCATGTCTAGCGTTGGACACGATGTAGTTGCGGGCCACGAGCACGTCCACGGTGACCCCCATGCTCATGGGACGCCGCATGGCTGGCGTCGCTGGCTGTATGCCACGAACCACAAGGATATCGGTACGCTGTACCTGATCTTCTCGTTCACCATGTTCCTGTCCGGGGGCGTGATGGCGTTGTTGATCCGTGCCGAACTGTTCGAACCGGGCCTGCAGATCATGCGTCCTGAGTTTTTCAACCAGTTGACCACGATGCACGGTCTGATCATGGTGTTCGGCGCGATCATGCCGGCCTTCGTGGGCTTCGCGAACTGGATGGTGCCGCTGCAGATCGGCGCATCGGACATGGCCTTCGCGCGCATGAACAACTTCAGCTTCTGGCTGCTGCCGGTGGCGGCGGTCCTGCTGGTGGGTTCGTTCTTCGCGCCCGGCGGTGCAACGGCTGCTGGCTGGACGCTGTACGCGCCGCTCTCCACGCAGATGGGCCCGGGCATGGACTTCGCGATTTTCGCGGTCCACTTGATGGGCGCCTCGTCGATCATGGGCGGGATCAACATCGTGGTGACGATCCTGAACATGCGCGCGCCGGGTCTGACGCTGATGAAGATGCCGATGTTCGTCTGGACGTGGCTCATCACCGCTTACCTGCTGATCGCAGTGATGCCCGTTCTGGCCGGCGCCATCACCATGCTGCTGTTCGACCGCCACTTCGGCACGTCGTTCTTCAACGCAGCAGGCGGCGGCGACCCGGTCATGTACCAGCATATCTTCTGGTTCTTCGGGCACCCCGAGGTGTACATCATGATCTTGCCGGCGTTCGGGATCGTATCGCAGGTGATCCCAGCGTTCGCGCGCAAGCCGCTGTTCGGCTATAGCTCGATGGTGTACGCAACGTCGTCGATCGCGATCCTGTCGTTCATGGTCTGGGCGCACCACATGTTCGCGACCGGCATGCCGGTGACGGGCCAGTTGTTCTTCATGTACGCCACTATGCTGATTGCCGTGCCGACGGGCGTGAAGGTGTTCAACTGGGTGGCCACGATGTGGCGCGGTTCGCTCACGTTCGAAACCCCGATGCTGTTCGCGGTGGGCTTCCTGTTCGTGTTCACGTTCGGCGGTCTGACAGGCCTGATGCTCGCCATGGCGCCGCTCGACATCCAGTATCACGGCACCTACTTTGTGGTGGCGCACTTCCACTACGTGCTGGTGGCGGGGTCGCTGTTCGGTCTCTTCTCCGGCTGGTACTACTGGTCGCCGAAATGGACCGGCTGGATGTACAACGAGACGCGCGGCAAGATCCACTTCTGGGCGTCGATGATTTTCTTTAACCTCGCCTTCCTGCCGATGCACTTCGTGGGTCTCGCAGGCATGCCGCGTCGTTACGCCGACTATCCGGCGCAGTTCACCGACTGGAACCAGGTCATCACGATCGGTGCGTTTGGCTTCGGTCTTGCCCAGGTGTACTTCCTGTTTGCGGTCGCACTGCCGGCTTATCGCGGCGGCGGCGAGCTCGAAAAGGCAGGCGACAAGCCGTGGGACGGCGCAACGGGCCTCGAATGGACCGTGCCGAGCCCGGCTCCGTTCCACACGTTCGAACACCCGCCGACGGTCGAGTAAGCGTTATTTCGAAGCGGTAATCCCGGTCCTGGCGCAAGCTGGACCGGGTGCAGCGAAGGCGTAGTGCCGCAGAGTCATAGCAATGCCAGGCGGCGCCCCTATTGGTGAAGTACCGAGAAACTCCAGCATGACCCGGAATCCATTACAAAGACGTACGCCCGAGGAAATCCGCGCGGGCAATCTGCGGCTCGGTTTGCTCATGCTTGCCATAGCCGCCGCGTTTTTCGTGGGTATCTTCGTCAAACGGAGCTTTTTCTCCTGAAGGCCATCACGTATGAGTGACAACGGCGGTAGCGGTGGTGGCCCTGGCCCTGGCCCTGATGCGCGTAAGGGCAGCTTCGGCAAGTCGATGAAAGCCGTGTTCTGGGCGTTTTTCGGCGTGCGTAAGGGGCGTGATCTGGAGTCGGACGTATCGCAGCTCAATCCGCTTCACGTGGTGGCGGCGGCGCTGATCGGTGCGGCGATTTTTGCCGCCATTCTGCTTCTCGTCGTCCGCGCGGTGGTGCACTGAGGCGCGTGGCGCGAAGCGGAGCAAGCGCGATAAAAGCGGCAGCAGCAACGGGCCAGACGCGGCCTCGAGATTAGAGTGAAGCGGTGCGGTATCGACGCGTCGCCGAAGAGACAGCCGGTCCCAACCGGATCAAGCGGAACAACTGGACTGAAGTGGAGAATCAAGAATGAGCGGTCAAAACGAGAGCCCGTACTATTTCGTACCGCATCCGTCGCGGCATCCGATCAGCGCGGCCATCGGGCTGCTGGTCATGCTGTCATCGCTTGCGGCGTGGATCAACGGCGAAAGCTGGGCGCCCATCACGGTACTCGCTGGCTTGCTGTGGCTGCTCTTCACGTTGTGGCACTGGTTCGGTGACGCGATCTCCGAATCCGAAGGCGGCATGTACGGCAAGAACGTCGACAAGTCGTACCGCTGGAGCATGAGCTGGTTCATCTTCTCCGAAGTCATGTTCTTCGGCGCATTTTTCGGCGCGCTGTTCTACGCCCGTGAAATCGCGATGCATCAACTGGGCAGCCTCGACTACAAGCTGATCTGGCCGGATTTCACGGCGGTGTGGCCGAACATCGGACCGGCGACGCTCGTGTCGCACTTCAAGTCCATGCAACCCTGGCCGGTGCCGACCATCAACACGGCGTTGCTGTTGTCCTCGGGCGCGACGCTGACCGTGGCCCATCATGCGCTGCGTGAGAATCATCGCAACAAGACCATTGCGTGGCTGGCTGCTACGGTGCTGCTGGGCCTGTGCTTCCTGTTCCTGCAAGGCTTCGAGTACTACCACGCGTACAACGAACTGAACCTGACGCTGGCTTCGGGCGTGTACGGCTCAACGTTCTTCCTGCTGACCGGGTTCCACGGTTTCCACGTGTTCCTGGGCGGCACGATGCTGACGGTGGTGCTGGTGCGCGTGATCCGCGGCCACTTCACGGCTGATCACCACTTCGCCTTCGAAGGCGCGGCCTGGTACTGGCACTTTGTGGACGTCGTGTGGCTTGGGCTGTACGTCGTCGTGTACTGGCTGTAAAGCTTGTCGGGCCTGCGCGCGGTCATTGTTACCGGCTACGAGCAGGCGCCTGAATTGCCGGGTTCGCTGCAAGCAGTAGAACCCGCGAGTAGTATGCAGCCTGACGCAGCGCCGCCCTCGACCCTGTCAGTGCGGCGTTTTGCTTCTGGGGCGCGGAATGTGTGGGGACTGCGTGGATTGAGCGCGACGTGCGGCCATCAAGCAGAACCAGCGCACAGAGAACACGTGCGGCGGCGAGAGCGCCCACCGCGTAGGTGCTGCCACTACAGTGCGTGATCGCCTGGCAGACGCGCGTGGCTTAGCGGCCGTAAGGAATACCGGTAGGCTGGATCCAGCCCATCCAGTGAGCAAACAGGATGAGGAGGAACAGCGAGATCGACAGGCCCACGCGAGTGGCCAGCGACCAGACCATGCGTTTCGTCTTACCCTTGTCGTGCATCATGAAGTACAGCGCCGAGGCCATACTGGCGATGATCAGGGCGAAGGCGATGGGAACGAGAATGTGCATGAAATCAGCTGAAATTCAGGAGCGCAAAGGCAATATGGTTATTATCGCACCGTGCGTTGCGCCGCGTATGGCGTTGGGGCCGGCACGATGAAGATCCGCTGGTTGCCGGCACTGCTGATCCTGATCGTCGTGGCGGTGACGGTGCGGCTGGGTTTTTGGCAGCGTGATCGCGCGCATCAGAAAGAGGCCCTGCAGGCCCACATCACGCAGTTCGAAAACGCGCCGGCCGAGCCCGTTAGCAGCGCGCCGGTTGCGCTGAAAGACATCGAGTTTCACCGGGTGCGCGCACGCGGCAGTTTCGTCGCCGATAAGGTGGTTTACCTCGACAATCGCCCGTATAACGATCAGCCGGGCTTTTACGTCGTGATGCCCTTTAAACTCGCGGATGGTGGCTATGTGCTGGTCAATCGCGGCTGGTTGCCGCGCAACATTGCCAATCGCACCACCATCGAACCGTACGCCACGCCGGCAGGTCAGATCGAGATCGAAGGCATTGCGCGCGCCGACGCAACCCGCGCGTTCGAACTCGGGCAGGGCGGTTCGGCCGCGCACCAGTTGATCCGGCAGAATCTGGATGTGGGGGCCTACGCCGCGGAGACCGGATTGCCGTTGCAGCCGTTCGTGATTCAGCAACTGAGCGACGACGGCGACAAGCTCGTGCGCGACTGGCCGGCGCCGGATACCGACGTCGAGCGCAACTACGGCTACATGCTTCAATGGTGGGGCATGGCGATCGCAGCGGTGGGATTCGGTCTGTATGCAGCGCGGCGCGCAGCAAAGAAAGAGCACGCGCCTAGCGCCTAACATTGAAAGAGGTTTTGTAGTGTCGACGCAATCTCCCCGTTCGCCGCAAGCCGGCAAATCCGCTGCTCCGGCTGCGACGCCCGGTCAGCCCCAAGGCAAAGGATCGTGGAATCGCGGCCGCTGGATGATGCTGCTGATCGCGATTGTGTGCGCTGCGCCGGTGATCGGCTCGTATTTCACGTACTACGTGATCAAGCCCTCCGGCGGCACCACCAGCTATGGCACCCTGGTCGAGCCGCAGCGGCCGATTCCCGATGCGCTTGTCGTGACCGGCGAAGACGGCAAGCCGCTGAAACTCGCGTCGCTGCGCGGCAAATGGCTGCTGGTTTCTGTGGATAGCAGCGCCTGCGACAAGGCCTGCGTGACCAAGCTGTATTTCATGCGCCAGGTGCGCGCGACGCAAGGGCCGGAGCGCGAGCGGGTCGTCGAGGTGTGGCTGCGCACCGATGCTGGCAACGTGGCCGACGTCATCGAGAAAGCCTATCCGGATACGCACAAGCTGATCGCCGATCCGGCCGCGCTGGCCGCCTGGCTCCCCGTGGATGCGGGCACGACCCTCACCGATCACATCTTCGTGGTTGATCCGAACGGCAACCTGATGATGCGTTTCCCGAAAGATCCGAACCCGAGCAAGATCAAGGGCGACATCACGAAACTGCTGAAGTGGTCGAGCATTGGCTGATGCGACGTTTTGTCGCGGAGCAAGGTGCGCCGCGGGGTGGATCGCCTGTAGCACCATTGGCCGCCACGTTTATCGCGAGAAGGTAGAGAGATGTTCGTATTGCAACTGGGCCTGATCGGCTTGTGCATTGCGTTGTTGCCGCTGTCCTACGTATGGGTCAAGGCCGACGACAATAAATTCCGCAAGCTGGTCTGGGTCACCACCTTCATGACGCTGGACCTCGTGATGTTCGGCGGCTTCACGCGTCTCACCGACTCCGGTCTCGGTTGCCCGGACTGGCCAGGTTGTTACGGCACGTCGTCCCCGTTTATCGCACATGCGGCGATTGCCGCGGCTCATCTGGCCATGCCCACTGGGCCGGTCAGCATGACGAAGGCGTGGATCGAAATGATCCACCGCTATTTCGCGATGGCGATTGGCGTGCTGATCGTGGCGCAGATGCTGATCGCATGGGTTGCGCGCATCAGGCGGCGCCCGCTGCATGTGTCGCCGTGGTGGCCGACTTCGCTGCTGCTGCTGATTCTCGTGCAGGGCGCGTTCGGCGCGTGGACCGTGACGCTGAAACTGCAGCCGGTGATCGTGACGACGCACCTGCTATTGGGCCTCGCCTTGCTCGGCACCCTCGGCTGGCTGGCGGCGCGCCAGACGCCCTTGCCCGCCTACGAACCCGAGGCCGCCCACTGGCGTGCGGCAGCGCTTGCCGGGCTGGCGCTGCTAATCGTGCAGATCGCGCTGGGGGGATGGGTGAGTACCAATTACGCGGTGCTCGCCTGCACCGACTTCCCGACCTGCAACGGTCAATGGATTCCGCCGATGGACTTCGCCCACGGCTTCCACCTGTGGCGCGCGCTCGGCATGACCGGCGACGGCGAGATGATCACCCAGGATGCGCTGGTGGCGATCCACTGGACTCACCGGACCTTTGCCATCGTGGTGATCGCCTATCTGCTCTGGTTTGCACTGAAGGTGCGCCGTTTCGAGTCGCTGCGGCGGCCCGCCAACGGCCTGGTGATGGTGGTGCTGATCCAGTTCATCACCGGCCTGTCGAACATTGTCCTGCAATGGCCGTTAGCCATTGCAGTCGCCCATAACGGTGGCGCCGCGATCCTGCTGCTTCTGCTCGTTATGCTAAACTTTCGAATCGCTTATAGCCGTCCCGGCCGCGCCGCGTTCCCCGCGCGCGATGCCGCGCCAGCGTGACCCTCATGGACAGCACAACTCTTTCCCAGACCCCCGGTAGCCGGATCTCCCAATACATCGCGCTGACCAAGCCGCGCGTCACGCAGCTTGCCGTGTTCTGCGCGGTAATCGGTATGTTCCTCTCCACGCCCGGCATGGTGCCGTGGACCCCGCTGATTGGCGGCACCGTCGGCATCTGGTTGCTGGCCGGCGCGGCGTTTGCCATCAATTGCCTCGTCGAGCAGAAAATCGACGCGAAGATGCGTCGCACCTCCTGGCGTCCTTCCGCACGCGGCGAAATCACCACAACGCAAATCCTGCTGTTTTCGGCTGTACTCGGCGGCCTAGGCATGTGGACGCTTTATACGTTCGCCAATCCGCTGACCATGTGGCTCACGATCGCCACTTTCGTCGGCTATGCGGTCATCTACACGCTGTTGCTCAAGCCGGCTACACCGCAGAACATCGTGATTGGCGGCGCCTCGGGTGCGATGCCGCCAGCGCTCGGTTGGGCCGCGGTCACGGGTCATGTGCCCGGCGATGCATGGATTCTGGTGCTGATCATCTTCGTGTGGACGCCGCCGCATTTCTGGGCGCTCGCGCTGTATCGCCGCAAGGACTACGAAAACGCCGGTCTGCCGATGCTGCCGAACACCCACGGCGAGCAGTACACGCGGCTGCATATTTTCCTGTACTCCGTGATCCTGTTTGCGGTCACGATGATGCCGTTCATCTCGGGCATGAGCGGCATCGTGTATCTGGTGGCGGCGGTGCTGCTCGGCGCCGTGTTCCTCGCCTACGCGTGGAAGATTTATCGCGAGTACTCCGATACGCTCGCACGTCAGTTGTTCCGCTACTCGATCATTTATCTGTCGCTGCTGTTCGCCGCGCTGTTGATCGATCACTATGCACGTGTCCTGATCGGCGCGTAACACCATGCTCACAAACCGGCTAGCGCGCGTGGCGCGCGCCGCCTTGATGGCCTGTGCGCTCGGCGGCGCGGTATTGGCCTCGGGCTGCGGCAAACCCGCCCCCTCGTTCCAGAACGTCGACATCACCGGCAACACACAGTTCGGCACGGACTTCTCGCTGCCCGACACCAGCGGCAAGACTCGCACGCTCGCGGACTACAAGGGCAAGGTGGTGGTGCTGTTCTTCGGCTACACACATTGCCCCGACGTCTGTCCGACGACGATGGCCGAGCTCTCGCAAGCGCTGCAGCAACTAGGCCCTGCGGACGCCAGCCGTGTGCAGGTGCTGTTCGTCACCGTCGATCCCGAGCGCGATACCGCCGCGTTGATGGCGCAGTATGTGCCGGCCTTTAATCCTTCGTTTGTCGGCCTGCGTCCCGCTGATCAGGCGCAGCTCACCCAGGTGACGAAGGACTTCCGCGTCTACTACGCGAAGGTGCCGGGCAAGACGCCCGACAGCTATACGATGGACCACACGGCCGCGAGCTACGTCTTCGATCCGGACGGCAAGCTGCGGCTCTTCGCGCGCGACGGCCAGGGCGCCGCGCCTTGGGTGCACGATATCAAGCTGCTGCTCGGTTAAAGCATGAGTGCCATGCGCCTGCTGCCGCAAGCAGGCGCATGGCAATTCGCCGCTTCCCAGGCCTCCTGCACCGGGGCATACCCATATAAGTTCGTGATATTTCCCTTCTCGCGGGGCCTATGAGACCATTTACGGTCCAGTTGGCGGCACGCATCACACGCCGCTGGCCTTTCACCCGAATCTGACACTGATCAGAACCAACGAGAACACCATGCAGCGCAGAAATATCCTCAAAGCCCTCTCCGCAGTTGTCGCCACCGCAGCTCTCGTGACCAGCTTCGGCGCCCATGCCGATGACAAGGTCATCAAGGTTGGCACCATCAGCGGTCCCGACGCGCAAATCTGGGCCGTGGTCCAGAAAGTAGCGCAGCGCGAAGGCCTGAACGTGAAGGTCATCGAGTTCAACGACTACGTGCAACCGAACGCCGCGCTCGACGCAGGCGATCTGGATGCCAACAGCTTCCAGCACCAGCCCTATCTCGATAGCCAGGTAAAGCAGCGTGGCTACAAGATCGTGAGCGCCGGTCTCACCTATATCTCGCCGCTCGGCATCTACTCGAAGAAATACAAGTCGCTGAAGGATTTGCCGCAGGGTGCGAAGGTCGCGGTGCCGAACGATCCGTCCAACGAGAACCGCGCGCTGCTGTTGCTGCAGGCGCAAGGCGTTCTCAAGCTGAAGGCCGGCGCCGGCACGAATGGCAACAGCGCGACGCCGCTCGACGTCGCCGACAATCCGAAGAAGGTGAAGCTGGTCGAACTCGACGCTGCGCAATTGCCGCGCTCGCTTTCCGACGTCGATGCAGCCGCGATCAACACCAACTACGCGCTGGCCGGCGGCCTGCAGCCGACCAAGGATGCCATCGCGCTCGAGGACATCCACAGCCCGTACGCGAACCTGATTGCCGTGCGCACGCAGGACAAGGACAAACCATGGGTGAAGAAGCTGGTCGCAGCTTACCAGTCGGAAGACGTGCGCCAGTTCATCAAGACCCAGTTCAAGGGCTCGGTGGTGCCGTCGTTCTAAACACGCGCGGAGCACGATCTACAGATCGCGCTCCCAACGCTCCACCGTCAAGTCATGGCCGAAGCGCAGCTCGGGTGCCGAGCTCGCGCAGACAAAACCCGCGCGCTCGCAGAGCCGCCGCGACTCGGCGAGCGTTGTGACGGTCGAAAGTGTGAGCCTGGTATAGCCCGCGCGCCTCGCGAAGCGCACACATTCGTTGACCAGTTGTGTGCCGATGCCGAGCCGGCGCATGTCGGGCTCGATGTATAGCAGTTCGATGCGTGCAATCGTCGCCGACACAGCCATTACCATTGCCGAACCGACGATCGAATGGTCCTGTTCGGCGATCCAGCACGTCTCGCGCACCGGATCGCGATTCAGGGTGAAGTCGGCGACGGTCCTAGCGAGCAGCCCTTCGAA
Organism: Paraburkholderia sp. EB58; assembly: GCF_050436665.1. Taxonomy (NCBI): domain Bacteria; kingdom Pseudomonadati; phylum Pseudomonadota; class Betaproteobacteria; order Burkholderiales; family Burkholderiaceae; genus Paraburkholderia; species Paraburkholderia sp. EB58. The sequence goes on from NZ_JBNDMQ010000023.1 coordinate 96,498, forward strand.
CGACTGATCCCAGCCGTGTTCATTCGCAAACAAGACGGCTTGCCGATGCACCAGCCAGCCATATTCGCCGCCACGAGGCCCCCGCAATGTGACGATGCCGCGGCGCGGTTGATCGTCGAGCAGCCGTTCTACAAGCTTCATTGCGCCGATCAACTGCTCCTGCGAACTGCCAGCGAGCCGGTCTAGCACCGACATCACTTCTTCGATAGCAACGGCGTCAAGCGGTTCGTAGGCGGCATGGCCTTCGTCCGTCAGCGAGATGAGCGATTGACGTGCGTCGCTCTCCGAGGGACGCCGGGTGATCAGCTTGCGGCGCTCGAAGCTCGTCAGCAGGCGGCTCAGATAGCCGCTGTCCAGCCCCAGGTTGCGCGTCAACACCGCGGCAGTTTGCGCGCGACCGCGTGCCAGTTCGTGCAGCACGCGTACTTCGGTCAACGAGAACACGCTCTTTTGCAGCCGCTCGTGCAGCGCGCCGATGTGCTTCGTATAGAAGCGGTTGAAATGGCGGACTGCCTCAGCGCGCCGCAGCGCTGCGGAATCGATCAACGTACGGCTCCCCGGAGGTTTTTTGTGGATGTCACACAGCACTATATTGGATGCAATCCTATATAAAAGCTGCAAATGCTGCGCTCCAGCCACGCCCTCCATATATTGGTAATACCAAAGTACAAGCGCGGAGTTGCGCGCTCTGTGCGGTAGCGAACCAGTGGTTCGCTACCGAGCCGCAAATTATCTCCAATACGGGTAAATACTGAGGGCCGCAGACGCCCAAAAAACCTCGGGAAATTACGTCAAATCCCCTTTGTATCAAGGCTTTGCGGGCGATCCGGCGCACATGGAACAACTCGATTGACTGGTATTATGGTGGTTATATAATGGGCTCTCTTTCCGTAGCCCGTGCTTGTCCTTTCGACCCACCTGAGTCCCATGGAAACACGCTGGTCCGCATTGATGCCTGACGCTCGCAACGTCACGCCGCTCTACCTGCAACTCGCGCGCAACCTGGCCACAGCGATCCACTGTGGCGTCTGGTCGGCGGGTGAAGCGTTGCCGTCGGAGCGCACGCTGTCGGACGCGATTGGCGTGTCGCGCATTACCGCGCGCAAGGCGATTGAGCTGCTGGTTGAGCAAGGTCTGATCCGGCGTGCGCGAGGGGCGGGCAGCTTCATTACACCGCGCGTCGAAGATCCGTTGTCGCGGCTCACCGGCTTCACGAAAAAGATGCAGCAACGCGGCTTTCGTCCGGACTCGGTCTGGCTCGAACGCGGCATTCGTGCGGCGAACCGCGACGAACTGGTGCACCTCGGCCTGTCGCCGGGCGCGGCGGTGACGAGCCTGCGGCGCCTGCGGCGCGCGGACGGCATCGTGATGGCGGTGGAACATTCGGCGCTGCCGGCCGCGATCGTGCCCGACCCGCAGGCCATTGGCGTCTCGCTGTACAGCTATCTGGAGCAGCGCGGCATGGCGGTTGTGCGTGCGCTGCAGCACTTTCGGGCTGTCAATGCGACGAGCGAGATTGCATCGCTGATGGACATTGAGCCGCGCTCGGCGCTGCTGGTGATCACGCGAATCGGCTACAGCGCTGACCAGCGCGCGATTGAATTGACGGACACCTACTGCCGGGACGACTACTACGACTTTGTCGCCGAGTTGCGCCAATGACGGCGCAATAACGTAGCAGGACCGGTGCAGTACCGGCGAAACCCTCGCGCAACGCTGAAGAGCGCGAATTGGCAACGTATCGCACTACGTAATATCAGAGAGACTCATGCTGACCGGAAACATACTCACCACCGATGGGTGGATTTACGGCACGCTCGAATACGAAAACGGCCGCATCACGGCGCTCACGGGTGAGCGTGTTGACCCGTCGACGAACGACGCGCCGTACATCCTGCCGGGCTTCATCGATCTGCACGTGCACGGCGGTGGCGGCTCCGACGTCATGGAAGCGGGCAACGCGATCGAGACGATCACGCGCACGCATGCCCGCTTCGGCACCACGAGCCTGCTCGCCACCACGATGACCGCGCCGCGCGAAGAGCTGATGAACGTCGTCGCGAATCTTGGCGACGTCGCACGGGTGCGCACACCGGGTGGCTCGCGCGTGCTGGGTGTTCATCTCGAAGGTCCGTACATCAATCCCGGCAAACTCGGCGCGCAGCCGGATGCCGCGGTGTCCGCGGTGCTCGATGAAGTGCTGAAGTATTTGTCGATTGCGCCGATCCGCGTGGTCACGATCGCGCCGGAAATCTCCGGCCACATGGAGATCATTTCCGAAATCGCTGCGCGCGGCGTGCGCGTGCAGCTCGGCCATTCGCTCGGCACCTACGACGATGCGGTCGCGGCGCTCAAGCACGGCGCGTGCGGTTTTACGCACCTGTTCAACGCGATGTCGCCGTTGCATCACCGCAATCCCGGCATGGTTGGCGCAGCGCTCGCGCACGCCGAATTCGCCGAGATCATCCCCGATTTGCTGCACGTTCATCCGGGTGCGATTCGCGCCGCGATGCGCGCGATTCCACGCGTGTATGTGGTGACGGACAGCACCTCCGCCACCGGCATGCCGGACGGTGAATACCGTCTCGGCAGCCAGCATGTCACGAAGTGTCTGGGCGGCGTCCGACTTGCCGACGGCACGCTCGCCGGCAGCACCCTGACGATGGATCAGGCGCTGCGCAATCTGGTATCGATCGGCCTGCCGATGGCCGATGTTTCAAATCGTCTGTCGCGCTACGCCGCCGACTACCTCGGCATCGAAGACCGCGGCCGCATCGCGCGTGGTGCATGGGCCGATCTCGTCGTGTTCGATCGTGAACTGGCGCTGACCGCGACTTACGTCGAAGGAGAATCAATTGTCGAATATGCTTAACGAAGCGCTGGCGTCCGCAGAAGTGGTCGCCGCGCAGCTTGCGGATACGTCTCGCGTCGAGGCGCTTGCGCAGAAGCTCGCTGAACAGCCGCGCCATGTCGCGCTAACGGTTGCGCGCGGTAGTTCGGACCACGCAGCAAGTTATTTCGCGAGCCTGACGATGAGCCGCCTTGGCGTGCCGGTCGCTTCGTTGCCGATGTCAGTCGCGACGCTGCAGCAGGCACCGCTGCAAGTGCGCGATCAGCTGGCTCTCGCGTTCTCGCAGTCCGGCAAGAGCCCCGATCTGGTGGGCACGATGGCCGCGCTGCGCGAGGCCGGCGCGCTGACCGTGGCGGCCGTGAACGCGCCGCAATCGCCGCTGGCCGATGCGTGCGAATGGCATCTGCCGCTGGTCGCCGGTCCCGAATTGAGCGTCGCGGCCACCAAGAGCTATATCGCGATGCTGTCGATTTCCGCGCAACTGGTCGCGCACTGGCAGCGCGACGAAGCCTTGCTCGGCGCACTGCGCGACTTGCCCGAAGCCTTGCGCCGCGCCGGCCAGCTCGACTGGAGCCAGGCCGTCGAAGAATTGCGTGGTGTAGAACGCATGATCGTGATCGGCCGTGGTCTCGGTCTTGCGATCGCGCAGGAAGCGGCACTCAAGCTCAAGGAAACCTCGGGCATCCAGGCCGAAGCGTTCTCCAGCGCAGAAGTGCGCCATGGTCCGATGGAATTGATCGATCAGGACTACCCGCTGCTGGTGTTCGCCCCACGCGGCCCCGAGCAGGCCGGCCTGATCCAGCTTGCCCGCGACATGCAGGCACGCGGCGCACGCGTTCTGCTCGCTGCCCCGGCCGATGTGCCGGAAGCCACCTTGCCGCTCGTCACGACGGCCCATGCGGCGCTCGACCCGATCGCCGCCATTCTTTCCTTTTATGTGATGGCTGCCGGTCTTGCTGCCGCACGCGGACGCAACCCCGATGCGCCGCGCCATCTGAATAAAGTCACCGAAACTCACTGATCGAGAAATCAGATGCGACGTGTCGAGGAGTCCCGCTTGATGAGCCCTTCCCAAGGCCATATTGTTTTGCTCGCGCCCATGACCGGTCCGGTCGTACCGCTCGCGAACGTGCCCGACCCTGTGTTTTCGGGCGGCATGTTCGGTGACGGTATTGGCGTGGATCCGCTTGAGGGCAAACTCGTCGCGCCATGCGACGGGGTTGTGACGCATTTGGCGCGCACCGGCCACGCGTTGACCTTGGCGACAGCCGAAGGTGCGGAGATCCTGCTGCACATCGGTATCGACACGGTCGAACTGAACGGCCGCGGTTTTACGCCGAAGGTCACGCAAGGCGCGCAGGTGCGCACGGGCGATCTGTTGATCGAATTCGATCAGGATCTGGTTGCGTGCAACGCGCCAAGCCTGGTCTCGGTGATCGCGATTGCGAATTCGGATGCGTTCGAGATCGTCGAGCGCGCTGAAGGCGGCATGCTGAAGGCCGGCGAAACACCGTTGCTCGTGCTGCGTCCGCGCGGAGGTGCAGCGGCGGAAGCATCGCGCCAGGCCACCAACGTGACGGAAGAAGCGCGCCAGACGGTCACGCTTGGCCACGCTGGTGGCTTGCATGCGCGACCGGCAGCGCGTGCGCGCGAAGCGGCGCGCGGTCTCGATGCACGCGTTGAAGTGCGTTACGAAGGCCGCAAGGCGCCGATCGAAAGCGTCGTGGGCCTGCTCGGCCTTGGCGCGGGCGAGGGCGCTACGATAGAAATTCTCGGCGTCGGTCCGCAAGCGGCGGCCGCGGTCGAAGCGGTCGCGCATGAACTGCTGCGCAAAGCGCATGGCGAAGTCGAAGAAAAACCGGCCCGGCAAATCTCGCCCGCGCCGCAACCAGTGGCGCAATCAAACGGTGCGCCGCTCGCGCCGAATACGCTCGCGGGCGTTTGTGCGGCTCCTGGCGTCGCGGTCGGCAAGCTGGTGCGTTGGGACGATGCGGATCTCGATCCGCCCGAGACGGCAAGCGGCACGTCGGCGGCGGAAAGCCGCCTGCTCGACAAGGCGCTCGCCACCGTCGACGCCGAACTGAATACGACCGTGCGCGACGCTTCACAACGTGGCGCGCATGGCGAGGCGGGGATTTTCGCAGTTCACCGAGTCCTGCTCGAAGATCCGACGCTGCTCGACGCCGCACGAGACCAGATCAGCCTCGGAAAAAGCGCCGGTTTTGCATGGCGCCAGTCGATTCGCGCACAGATCGCTGTCCTGACGAAAGTCGACGACGCGCTGCTCGCCGAACGGGCCGCGGATCTGCGCGATCTGGAAAAGCGCGTGCTGCGCGCGCTCGGCTATTCGAACAACGCGGCTCGCACGCTGCCGAACGAAGCGGTGCTGGTGGCCGAAGAATTCACGCCTTCCGATCTGTCGTCGCTGGACCGTGCCCATGTCACGGCGCTCGTGATGGCACGTGGTGGCGCGACCTCGCACGCTGCGATCCTCGCGCGGCAGAGCGGCATTCCGGCGCTGGTGGCTGTCGGCGATGCACTGCATGCGATTCCCGAAGGCACTGAGGTTGTGGTCGATGCGACCGCAGGTCGGATCGAATTTGCGCCGACGGCCCTCGATGTGGAGCGCGCCCGTCTCGAACGCAGCCGGCTCGCCGGTGTGCGCGAAGCGAACCGCCGCACCTCGCAACAGGCGGCGGCGACGGCAGATGGCCGCGCGATCGAAGTGGCGGCGAACATCGCCACGCTGGACGACGCGAAGACAGCGGTCGAGAACGGCGCCGACGCGGTTGGCCTGCTGCGCACCGAACTGCTGTTTATCCACCGCGCCTCGGCCCCGACCACCGACGAGCATCGCCAAAGCTATCAATCGATTGTCGACGCACTGAGCGGCCGTACCGCGATCATCCGTACGCTGGATGTCGGCGCGGACAAGGAAGTCGATTATCTGACGCTGCCGCCCGAGCCGAATCCGGCACTCGGCCTGCGCGGCATCCGTCTCGCGCAGGTGCGCCCGGACCTGCTCGATGACCAGTTGCGCGGCCTGCTGGCAGTGCAACCGCTCGGCGCGGTGCGCATCCTGTTGCCGATGGTGACGGACGCCGGCGAACTGATCCGCCTGCGCAAACGCATCGACGAATTCGCCCGCGAAATGGGCCGCACCGATCCGATCGAAGTCGGCGTGATGATCGAAGTCCCGTCAGCAGCGTTGCTGGCCGATCAACTGTCGCAATACGCAGATTTCCTCTCGATCGGCACCAACGATCTGACGCAATACACGCTGGCGATGGACCGCTGCCAGGCCGACCTCGCCGCGCAAGCCGATGGCCTACATCCGGCGGTGCTGCGTCTGATTTCGGCGACCGTGCAGGGCGCGAACAAGCATGGCAAATGGGTGGGCGTGTGCGGTGCACTGGCGGGCGATCCGCTGGCGGTGCCGCTGCTCGTCGGCCTGGGCGTGACCGAGCTGTCGGTGGATCCGGTTTCGGTACCGGGCATCAAGGCGCGAGTGCGCAACCTCAATTATCAGCTGTGCCAGCAACGCGCCCAGGATGTCCTGGCGCTGGAATCGGCGCAGGCGGTAAGAGCAGTGAGCCGCGAAACCTGGCCGCTGGACTGAACCCCATATAGTCCACGGCGGAATTTCGCTCAGTAACTACACGTAAAGCAACGACTCAACAACGAGACAAAGGAGTGGAGGTATCAATGGATGGAAATCCGTTTCTGAAGGTGCAACGGCTCGGCCGCGCGCTGATGCTGCCGATTGCAGTGCTACCGGTCGCAGGGCTCTTGCTGCGTCTCGGCCAGCCTGATGTGTTCAACATCAAGATGATCGCCGACGCCGGCGGAGCGATTTTCGACAACCTGCCGCTCTTGTTCGCAATCGGCATTGCGGTCGGCTTCGCGAAGGACAACAACGGCGTGGCGGCGCTCGCGGGCGCGATCGGTTATCTGGTCGAAATCGCGGTGATGAAGGACATCAACGACAAGCTCAACATGGGCGTGTTGTCGGGGATCGTGGCCGGTATCGTGGCCGGCATGCTGTACAACAAGTACAAGGACATCAAGCTGCCCGAGTACCTCGCGTTCTTCGGAGGGAAACGCTTCGTGCCGATTGTCACGGGGGTGACCTGTCTGGTGATCGGCATTGTGCTTGGCTACGTCTGGCAGCCTGTGCAGGCTGCTATCGACATGGCCGGCCACTGGCTGACTACCGCAGGCGCGATTGGCGCATTCGTGTTTGGCGTGCTGAACCGCTTGCTGCTGGTCACGGGTCTGCATCACATCCTGAACTCGTTGACGTGGTTTGTGTTCGGCTCGTTCACGCCGCCGGGCGGTGGTGCTGCAGTCACGGGCGACCTGCACCGCTTCTTCGCGGGCGATCCGACCGCGGGAACTTTCATGACGGGCTTCTTCCCGGTCATGATGTTCGGTCTGCCGGCAGCCTGTCTTGCGATGTTCCATGAGGCACCGAAGGAACGCCGTGCAATGGTCGGCGGCCTGCTGTTCTCGATGGCGCTCACCTCGTTCCTGACGGGCGTGACCGAGCCGATCGAATTCAGCTTCATGTTCCTCGCACCGGTGCTGTACGCGATCCACGCGGTACTGACCGGGATCTCGCTCGCCGTCTGCTCGGCGCTTGGGATTCACCTGGGCTTCACCTTCTCGGCTGGCGCGATCGACTACGTGCTGAACTATGGTCTGTCGACCAAGGGCTGGTTGGCGCTGGTGATAGGTGCGATTTATGCCGTCGTGTACTACGGCCTGTTCCGCTTCTTCATCCGCAAGTTCAACATGGCGACGCCGGGCCGCGAACCCGCTGCTGCTGAAGAACAGGTGGAGTCGTTCGATAAGGGCGGATTCGTAGCGCCGGCAGCGGCGGCAGCTGTGCCGCGCGCAGTGCGCTATATCGCTGCACTGGGCGGTGCGGCGAATCTGTCGATCGTCGATGCTTGCACGACGCGTCTGCGTCTGTCGGTGGTCGATCCGAGCAAGGTTTCGGAAACGGATCTCAAGACCATTGGTGCGCGAGGTGTGCTCAAGCGCGGTGCGACCAGCGTGCAGGTGATCATCGGGCCGGAAGCGGACATCATTGCTGATGAGATCCGTACTGTGATTGCTCAAGGCGGTGGCGTTGAAGCGAAGCCGGCAGCGGTGGCAGCAGCGCCTGCTGCGGCAGCGGCCCCGGTTGGTGCAGCTCAAAGTGGTCCGCTCGATCCTGATCCGACGCGCTGGCTCGCTGTGTTCGGCGGTGCGACCAACATCGTTTCGCTGGATGCTGTCGCGTCGACCCGTCTGCGTATCGTGGTGACCGACCCGACCGCGGTGGATCGTCAGCGTCTCGCTTCGCTCGACGTGGCGTGGATCTCGGTGGATACGTTCCATATCGTCGTCGGTGAAGCGGCACAGCGTTATGCGCAGCAGTTGTCGGCGCGTCTGCCGGCTGCGGGCGCAACGGGTGCGACTGCGGCTCAACCTGCGTGATATAGGTGATGTAAGGACGGCATTGACCGTCCACGCGTATCGGTGAAGCAGCACAAAAAAGAGCGGCGCCTTAGGGCGTCGCTCTTGCGTTTACCGCTGGCTATGTGTGAACTGCATGTACAAGCCGCTCGCACGGCCAGTCAATTCGCCCTACGCTTCGCCACCACTTCCGCCGGCCGATGCGATTCAAGCCACATCACATTGATGATGCCAAACGAGAGTGCCACGCCAACGCCGAGAATCCAGCTGAAATACCACATGATGTGCTCCTGTGAGTTCGGTTTCGGTTACTTGCGCGAGAAGTCCACAACGACGAGCGCGGGACGCTTCAATACATCGAATGACTGTTCTCTTCGAGCGCAGCCGCCGTGACCTTGCCGCGCATCACGCGATACACCCAGCTCGTGTAGATCAATATGATCGGCAAGAATATGATCACGGCGATCAGCATGATCTGCAGCGTCATCTGGCTCGAAGTCGAATCCCATACCGTGAGGCTGCTACGGCCGTCGAGCGACGACGGCATGATGAACGGGAACATCGAGAAGCCCGCCGTCAGGATCACGCCGATGATCATCAACCCGGTCGTAATGAACGCGCTCTTTTCAAAGCGCGAACTGGCGAGCACCAACGCCAGCACGCCGCCCACCACACCGATCACCGGCGCCGCGACCATCCACGGGTACGTGGAGTAATTGGTAAGCCACAAACCGGGCGCGCCGACCACGCTTTTCAACAGCGGATTGGCGACCGTATCGAACGGCGCAGCGTCGACGATCTGATAACCGCCAATGATCGTGGCGACCAGCACGCCAGCAATCAGGAACAACGCAACGCCAACCAGCGAAGCGATGCGCAACGCAATCGAAGCGCGCCGTGCAATCACGCCGTCGGTCTTCATCTTCACGAACGCGGCACCGTGTGCGGCCAGCATCGACACGCTGACGAGCCCGCACAACACCGCAAACGGATTGAGCAGTGCGAAGAAACTGCCGTGGTAGGTGACGCGCAGGTCGGTATCGAACGAGAACGGCACGCCTTGCAGCAGGTTGCCGAACGCGACGCCAATCACCAGCGCCGGTACGAAGCCGCCGATGAACAACGCCCAGTCCCAAGCAGTGCGCCAGCGCTGATCTTCGCGCTTGCTGCGGTAGTCGAACCCCACCGGCCGGAAGAACAGCGAGAACAACACCAGCAGCATCGCGAAGTAGAAGCCCGAGAACGACGCCGCGTAGACGAGCGGCCACGCAGCGAACATCGCGCCGCCTGCGGTGATGAACCAGACCTGGTTGCCTTCCCACGTCGCGCCGACCGTGTTCACGACGATGCGCCGCTCTGAATCTGTCTTCGCGATGAACGGCAGCAGAATGGCCGCGCCCATGTCGAAGCCGTCGGTGAGGGCGAAGCCGATCAGCAGCACGCCGATCAGGACCCACCAGATCACTTTGAGGGTTGCGTAGTCCATGATGATTTTTCCCTTTTTACACAGCTAGGACTGCCAGGACAGCTTGCGCAGTCTGGTGACGATCGATCATGCAGTTGTGGTGCTCAGCGGCTTGGACGGCTGACCCGGCGGCGTTTCGTGGTGATAGCGTCCCGTATGCAGTGACGACGGGCCAAGGCGCGCGTACTTGAACATCAGCGTGATCTCGATCACGAAGAGGGCCGTATAGAACACCACAAAGCCGCCGATACTCAGATAGAGGTCGGTAGCGGTCAGGCTCGAGGCAGACAAGGCGGTGGGCAGGATGCCGGCAATGGTCCATGGTTGACGTCCCACTTCAGCAACCACCCAGCCGAATTCCGCCGCAAGCCACGGCAAAGGAATCGCCCACACCGCCCAGCGCAAGAACCAGCGGCGCTTGTCGAGCAGAAGCGAGCGTTGCGCGCAGAACCAGAACGCGGTCACGAAGGTCGCAAGGAACAGGATGCCGAGGCCCACCATGATGCGGAACGAGAAGAACACCGGCAACACGGGCGGGATGGTCTTCTTTGCCGCCTGGGCGATCTGGTCCGGCGTCGCGTCAGTCACATTGGCAGTGAACTGCTTGAGCATCAGGGCATAGCCGAGATTGTCCCTGTGCAGCGCGAAGGCCGTCTTGGCGTCATCGGTGGCATTGCCTTGTTTGAGCTGCTGCAGTGCGCTGTACGCGATCATGCCGTCCTTGATGCGGATTTCGTTTTGCGCGATCAGATCCTTCAGGCCCAGCACCGGCTCATCGAGCGAACGCGTCGCAATGATGCCGAGCGCGTACGGAACCCGGATCGCGTAGTCGGTCCTTTCTTCCTTCTGGTTCGGAATCCCGAAGATCGTGAATGGGGCCGGCGCCGGCGCTGTTTCCCATTCCGATTCGATGGCGGCGAGTTTGACCTGCTGGACTTCGCCGGTCCGGTAGCCGGATTCGTCGCCGAGCACGATCACGCAGACCGTCGATGCAAGGCCGAAACCCGCCGCAATCGCAAACGAGCGCAGCGCGAATTCGGTGTCGCGGCGCTTGAGCAGATACCACGACGAGATGCCGAGCACGAACATCGAGGCCGTCACATAGCCGGCCGAAACCGTGTGCACGAACTTCACTTGAGCAACCGGATTGAATAGCACGGCGAAGATGCTCGACAGTTCCATTCGCATGGTTTCGTAGTTGAACTCGGCGCCGACCGGATTGTTCATCCAGCCGTTCGCTACGAGGATCCACAACGCGGACAGGTTCGAGCCCAGTGCAACGAGGAAGGTGACGAGCAGATGCTGCACTCTCGACAGACGGTTCCAGCCGAAGAAAAACAGGCCGACGAAAGTCGATTCGAGGAAGAACGCCATCAACCCTTCGACGGCGAGTGGCACGCCGAAGATATCGCCGACGTAATGCGAGTAGTACGACCAGTTGGTGCCGAACTGGAACTCCAGGGTGAGGCCCGTTGTGACACCCATGGCGAAGTTGATGCCAAACAGCTTGCCCCAGAACTGCGTCATGTCCTTGTAGATCTGCTTGCCGGTCATCACGTAGACGGCTTCCATGATGACGAGCAACCACGACAGACCAAGCGTAAGGGGTACGAAAAGAAAGTGGTACAGCGCCGTCACGGCAAACTGGAGGCGCGAAAGATCGACGACATCGCTAACGGGCATGTTGATCACCTTGAGACGGATGCGAGGCAGGCACTGAAAGCAGTGCTTGCGCGACGAGTGCGGGCGGCATGGACATGTTTTCCGCCATAGGATGGTTGAAGAACGCGTACTTAATCATCATCAGTAGTGCGAATTTGACAACAAGCACGATGGCAATATCTCGCGCGAAGGTCGGGCCGGGCATCCAGCCGGCGAGTCGCGCGCGCAGCGTGGGGCGAGGCGGACTCCGGTCGTTCAGCGTTATGGTCATGATCGGTCGGTGGACGACTTCACACCGGTTTACCCGGTCGGATTCAAGCCGGACAAACGGCTTGGCGAGTACATAACGATATTAAGATAGGGGCTGGCAGCGAGGAAGTTCGCGACTGTGGCATTGGGTCGCGGATGGGTGCCGTCCAACTCAGTAATACAAGCAAGCTTGCGATACGTCAAGGAAGCGGGGTGCGATTTCCGAAGGGCAAGAAGAAAAAGCCCTGCCGTCTTACGAGGGCAGGGCTAGGGTCTGACAGGGCGCCACATGGCGCCGTATTACGTTACGCATACTCGTTCAATGCACTGCGCATCTTCTTCATCGCGCTCGCTTCAATCTGGCGAATGCGCTCGGCCGAAACACCGAATTCGTCGGCGAGATCGTGCAGCGTCGAACCGCCCGAGCCGTCATCTTCGACGTGCAGCCAGCGGGCTTCGATAATGCGGCGGCTGCGTGCATCCAGCGATTCGAGCGCGCTAGCGATACCGTCGCTTTGCAGCTTGTCGCGTTGGCGCGCGGCGAGCACAGCCGTCGGTTCGCTATGCGAATCGGCCAGATAGGCGATCGGCGCGTACGATTCTTCGCCGTCCTCCACCTGACCTTCCAGCGCAATGTCGCCGCCGGACAGACGCGTTTCCATCTCGGCCACTTCTTCGCGCTTGACGTTCAGTTCCTTGGCGAGACCTTCGATCTCGTCCGGGGTGAACGCCTGCAAACCCTGCTTGTGGCTGCGCAGGTTGAAAAACAGCTTGCGTTGCGCCTTGGTTGTGGCGACCTTCACCATGCGCCAGTTGCGCAGGATGTATTCGTGAATCTCAGCCTTGATCCAGTGCATGGCGTACGACACGAGACGTACGTTCTGTTCCGGATCGAAGCGCTTCACAGCCTTCATCAGGCCGATATTGCCTTCCTGGATCAGGTCGGCATGCGGCAGGCCGTAGCCCAGATAATTACGCGCGATCGAAACCACCAGCCGCAGGTGCGACAGGACAAGGCGGCGCGCAGACTCCAGATTGGCCTGGTCGCGGAATTCAGTGGCGAACTGGCGTTCTTCCGCCGGCGTCAGCATCGGAATCCGGTTCACGGCCTGGATGTAGGCGTCGATATTGCCCAATTGGCCGGGCAGCAGCGAAGAATGCGAGAGCGCCAGTGCACCTGCCGAAGCGGCCTTAGCCGACGACGGGCTTAGAGTACTCGGAAGGGTCATTGCGTTGCTCACGTAGAAAACTCCTTGGAATCAGCAAATAGCTTAGTCGGACTTCGACTCCAGCGTGGATGTTAGCACTCTGAATATCCGAGTGCTAATACTTAGAGTGCGTGGGGGTATCCGGGTTCCCGCTCGGCTATTGAAATTTGGTTTTCAATAGCATCATACGCCTTCTGTACTATTGTAGGGATGAGCGTAGGATTTGCCGTAGATGCGCGTCTGTCTGTGCGGAATCACCGGTTTTGCGCTGTTTAGGGTGGCAATCTGGCTGTTTGCCGCTTTCTTCTTATGATTTATTGCTCTTGTGGCCCCTAATATATAGAGGGTTTACTCGGTGCCCGGCGCGGTTGATCCTCGCCGAAAATAGCCGATCCGAGCTTGGGTCGCGGCCGAATTCGATCAGGTGGCTTCTCGGCGGCCATCAACCGTACTGGCGGGCTACCGGATTGAGCGGGTGTCGAACGGCGGTATCAAAGAGCCGAATCCTGGTATAAATTTCAGCCAGCTACATTTGCAACGTAACTTCTGACGACCGTGGCCGCTGTCGGCCCGTCGAGGCAAAGGGGCTGAGCAATGGCCGAAAAGGTGATCGAAGCGATTCGTGGGCTCGAGCGCGACCGCTTTCGCGCGATGGTCGACGGTAACGGGCCGTTGCTCGACGAACTGCTTTCCGACAACGTGAGCTATATCCATACGAATGGCAAACGCGAAACGAAGCAGCAGTTCATCGACGGTATCACGGCGGGGCGGCGCCGCTACCGGCAGATCGAGATCCAGTCGCAGGACGTGCTGCCGGCGGGGCGCGAGACCTTCATCGTGACCGGCCGCGCGCTGATCGAGATGGAGGCGAACAACGGCGCGCTGCTGTTCCCGATCGCCTATACCGCGATCCACGCTCAGGTGGACGGCCAATGGCGGCTGGTGGCATGGCAGGCGACCCGTTGCGCGATCGAGTGAAGCCCGTGGCCGTCAGGCCGCGACCCGGTGGTCAGGCAGATAGGTGGGACCGCCCTTACCCGATTGGCCGTTGACGCGGATCACGGCGTCGTAGCTGCGTCCCACGTCGGCCGGGTCGACCGGCCGGTACGGCACCTCCCAGACGGCATCCGGCGCCTGCTGCGCGAAGCCCTTGCGGATGGCATCCTGATGCGAGCCGGAGAACGCCATGTAGACGAGGTCGCCCGCATACGGATGACGCGGATGCACGGGAAGCTGGTTGCACCGCTCCGCCACGCGGCGTACCGCGTCGATGTCCGAGAAATCGAGACCGGGGTCGATGCCTTGCGTATAGAGGTTCATCGCGAGCGTGACGAGGTCGACGTTGCCGGTGCGCTCGCCATTGCCGAACAGGCACCCTTCGACGCGGTCTGCCCCCGCCAACAACGCGAGCTCCGCAGCCGCTACCGCAGTGCCGCGATCGTTATGCGGATGAACCGACAAGACGATGCTATCCCGATAGGCGAGGTTGCGGTCCATCCATTCGATCTGATCGGCGTAGACGTTCGGCGTGGCCGCCTCGACCGTCGCCGGCAGGTTCACGATCATCTTGTGATCGCGCGTGGGCCGCCACGTTTGCGCGACCGCGTCGCACACCTCGCGGGCGAACGGCAGCTCGGTCATGCTGAACGTTTCCGGCGAGTATTGGTAGATCCAGTGCGTCTGCGGCCGTGCCTGCGCGTACTGCTTGATGAGCCGTGTGCCTTCGACCGCAAGCGCTTTCACCTCATCCTTCGACTGGTTGAACACAATCTTGCGAAACGACGGCGCGATCGCGTTGTAGAGGTGCACGATCGCGCGCGGCACGCCGTCGAGCGCCTCGAAGGTGCGCGCAATCAGCTCTTCGCGCGACTGGACGAGCACTTCGATCGTCACGTCGGCGGGAATGCGTTTTTCGTCGATCAGCTTGCGCACGAAATCGAAGTCGGTCTGCGAGGCCGACGGAAAGCCGACTTCGATTTGCTTGAAGCCGATCGCGACCAGCATCTCGAAGAATTCGAGCTTTTGCGCGATGCTCATGGGCTCGATCAGCGCCAGGTTGCCGTCGCGCAGATCGGTGCTCATCCAGACGGGAGCTTGCTGGATCGTGCGGCTGGGCCATTTTCGGCCGGTCAAACGGACGGCGGGGAAGGGACGGTATTTTTCAGCAGGGTTGCGCAACATGGTGAGCCTCGTTCGTTTCGTCATTTGCAAAGGGGTGTGGCGTCGAGCGGCTGGCGGGCTGCCACGGATGCACGGCCCGCGAGCCGGGCGCTAGCGGGAGTAACGAACGGGCGCGTACGAAGCACGTCATGGCGATGATGACGCCGGTAACGACCTTGAGTGATGCCCATGAAGCGCGCATTTGACCCTCGCGACTCGTCCGAACGGTAAACGGACGAATGCAGACGACTGACAGGTTTTAAAAGGAACGACGGTTTTGGGGTGACGCGGAACTGCGGGAACTGCGGGAACTACTTTGGGGACCGTGCGACAGCCGCTGAGGCGGCCAACGCGCGGCGCTACGCCTGGCTTACGCTAGACGTAGCGATAGGGGCCGCGCTAGGCGGCCGGAGGTAATTCGGAGGGTGTTCGGAAGGGAACGCATGGGTCCAATGTATGCGAGCGGGCCGCGATGTGTCAACCGCCGCCCCGCGCAATGAGCCGTTGCGCGGCGTCGCGTTGGCTGCATCAATGCCGGCTGAAGCCCGTCATGCCGGAGTTCTGGCGATATTCACGATGACCTCGATTTGCCGCTCGATCGCGCCCGGCACAGGCGCCTCGCCGCGCAGCACGGCATCGATCCACGCGGCGGTGGTGGCGGCGTCGCGCGCTTCGGGTAGTTCCACCTCGGGCGCGTCGGCCGACGAGCGCTCGGCGGCCACGCGTGTTTCACAGATGCCGTCGTGCAGCCAGTCAATCTGGACCTGGCGACGCGTATCGGCCACCGCCTCGCCCTCCGTGCCGCGCGCGAGTAGCGCACCGCCGGCAGCGGCATCCGGATGCGTGCTGAACAACTGGGTGAGGCTCTCGCGATACGGCGGATGCGTGTAGTTCACGAGCCGCAACCCCGCTGGCGCGAAGGGTTGCAGGATCTTGACGAGCGTGTGAGTGGAATTGCGCACCCCCATCCGGCGCCGCAAGGCGAGCAGGCGCGCGAGCTTTGGCGCGAGGGCGCCGATCGGCGCGAAGGCAAGGCGCCGCGCGGCGAGGTTGTCTTCAATCTCCGCATGGTTTTGTGCATGAGCGATTTGCAGATGCGTGAAAATTTCCGCGCTCGTCACGCGACCGGGATCTTCGGTGACGCCATGCACGAGTACCGGCACGCCTTCGCGAGCCAGCAGCAGCGCGAGCAGCGGCACCAGATTCGGCTGCTTGCGCGCACCGTTGTAGCTCGGAATGGAAACCGGCCGGTAGGCGCCGTGCGCGATCTGAACCGGCTCGAATGACGCGTGAGCGGCGGCCAGCATTGCGGCGAGTTCGTCGGCGGTTTCGCCTTTCACCCGGTAGGCCAGCAGCACCGCGCCGAGTTCCAGATCGCCGACGCGCCCGTCGAGCATCGCGCTGTAGAGCGCGTGCGTGTCCTCGGACGTGAGGGCGCGGGCGCCGTTCGGTCCGCGGCCAATTTCCTTGATAAAGCGGGCGCAGGGGAACACGGAGGAAGCGGTTTCGGCTGATTCGGTCATCGGGTTCAGTGGGGCTGTGTGGCTTGGCGCTCGGCGCGGGTGGCCACGGTAT
Organism: Paraburkholderia sp. EB58; assembly: GCF_050436665.1. Taxonomy (NCBI): domain Bacteria; kingdom Pseudomonadati; phylum Pseudomonadota; class Betaproteobacteria; order Burkholderiales; family Burkholderiaceae; genus Paraburkholderia; species Paraburkholderia sp. EB58. Next base: position 113,131 of record NZ_JBNDMQ010000023.1, read on the forward strand.
TCATCAAAGATTGAGGTGTTGCTGTCACCGGTGCCTGAGGAGGCACTCTTGACGACACCTCCACTCAGTATCGCATCTATGGCGATCTTGCAAGCTGGCGGGAAGATGGCGGCAATGTGGCCGAGAAGCCATCAAGGCCGCCGCGCGGGGCTCCCGTGCCGGCCTCGCGCCCTCCGCGCTTGCCCCCGCGTTACACTCAATCTTTTATTGCCGCGCACGCGGCGCTTACTAAAGATTGGAGAACGGGATGAGTTACGTGTTTGCTCCCGCACCGGTGGTCGCGGTGCCGGTCGTTGGGTCCAGCGATCAATTCGCGGTGCGCCGCATCTACTGTGTGGGTCGCAATTACGAGGCGCACGCGCGCGAGATGGGGCACGACCCCGACCGTGAACCGCCGTTCTTCTTCAGCAAGCCCGCCGACGCTGTCGTGTATGTCGCGCCCGGCGAGACTGGCGAATTCCCGTATCCGCCGCAGTCGAAGAACGTTCACTTCGAAATGGAACTGGTCGCGGCAATCGGCAAGGCCGGCAAGGACATTCCGGTTGAGCAGGCGCTCGAGCACGTCTACGGCTACGCGCTCGGACTCGATATGACGCGGCGCGACTTGCAGGCTGAAGCGAAGAAGCTGGGACGCCCCTGGGATACCGCGAAGGGCTTCGATCACTCGGCACCGCTCGGTCCGATCCATCCGGTCTCGAAGGTGGGGCAGGTCGACAAGGGCGCGATCTGGCTGACGGTCAACGGCGCAGAAAAGCAGCGCTCGGACGTATCGCAGCTGATCTGGTCGGTGGCGGAGACGGTAGCTTACCTGTCGACGCTGTTCGAACTGCACCCCGGTGATCTGATTTTCACGGGCACGCCCGAAGGCGTTGGCGCGGTGGTGAAGGGCGACACGATGAAGGGTGGCGTGGACGGCCTGGGCGAGTTCAGCGTGCGCGTCGTCTGAAGACGAGGCGGGGAGGAGACAAGCAAATATGAAGCTTTACAGCTATTTCCGTAGCTCGGCGGCGTATCGCGTGCGCATTGCCTTGAATCTGAAGAATCTGCCGTATGACTATGCGCCAATCCATCTTTTGCGCGACGGCGGCGAGCAGCTCAAACCGGCTTACCGCAGCCTGAACCCGGACGCAATCCTGCCCACGCTGGTGGACGGCGACAACGTGCTGCAGCAGTCGCTTGCGATCATCGAGTATCTGGAAGAGACGCATCCGGAGCCGCCGCTGCTGCCGAAATCGCCGGCCGACCGCGCGTATGTGCGATCGGTGGCGCTGCAGGTTGCCTGCGAGATTCATCCGCTGAACAATCTGCGCGTGCTGAAGTATCTGAAGCATACGGTCGGTACCGACGACGCGACCAAGGACGAGTGGTACCGGCACTGGGTCGAGTCTGGCTTCGCGACGCTGGAGGAACATCTGGCAGGCGATTCGCGTACCGGCGCGCTGTGCTTCGGCGATACGCCGACCTTGGCCGACGCGTGTCTCGTGCCGCAGGTGTTCAACGCGCAGCGTTTCAAGATTGACGTGACGCAGTTTCCGACGATCCTGCGCATTCATGATCACGCGTCGCAGCTTGACGCGTTCGTGAGGGCGGCGCCCGGCGTGCAGCCGGATGCGGAGTGAGGCGCGTTAGTTGACTGACTGAGCGGTTTGCCTGATGGCATGGCTGAAAACGAAGAGGGCGCTCCACGGGGCGCGCCCTCTTCGTTGGTGCTGCGCGATGACCGTTGCGCTGCTTAGCTGCCCAGCAACGCGTCGGAAAACTCTTCCGCGCTGAACGGCTGCAAATCTTCGACCTTCTCGCCGACCCCGATGAAGTACACGGGGATCGGTCGTTGCCGCGCAATCGCCGCGAGAATGCCGCCCTTGGCCGTACCGTCGAGCTTGGTGACGATCAGACCGGTGAGGCCCAGTGCGTCGTCAAATGCTTTGACTTGCGTGAGCGCATTCTGACCGGTGTTCGCATCGATAACGAGCAGCACCTCGTGCGGGGCGCTGTCCATGGCCTTGCCGATCACGCGCTTGACCTTGCGCAGCTCTTCCATGAGATGCAGCTGGGTCGGCAGGCGGCCGGCCGTGTCGGCCATCAGCACGTCGATCTTGCGCGCGCGCGCCGCGCCCACGGCGTCGAAGATCACCGCAGCTGGGTCGCCGCTTTCCTGCGATACGACCGTTACGTTGTTGCGTTCGCCCCAGATCGCGAGCTGTTCGCGAGCCGCGGCGCGGAACGTGTCGCCGGCGGCGAGTAGCACGGACTGATCGAAGCTCTGCAGATGCTTCGCGAGCTTGCCGATGCTGGTGGTTTTCCCCGCGCCGTTCACACCTGCGATCATCATGACCAGAGGCTGGGCCCGGCCGAGCATCAGCGATTTTTCGAGCGGCTTGAGCAGGTCGATCAATAGCGTGCGCAGCGCGGTCTTGACCTGCTGCGGATCGGTAAGCCGCTCGGCGCGCACTTTTTCGCGCAGCGATTCGAGCAGGAACTCGGTGGCGTCGACACCTGCGTCGGACATCAGCAGAGCGGTTTCGAGTTCCTCATACAGATCCTCGTCGATCTTGGCGCCGATGAAAATGCCCGTCAGGTTCGAACTGGTCTTCGACAGGCCGCTCTTCAGGCGCGTGAGCCAGGATTTCTTCGCTGCGGCTTCGGGCAGCGGGGGCGGCACGATCTCAACGGTTTCGAGCACGCTTTCATCAGGTTCTGCCTGAGGTGGCGTGCGCGGCTCGCTGACAGCCCGCGCGGCTGGCGCGCCGTTGGCGCTGACCGGCCGCGGTGCAGCGGGTGCGGACGGCTGCACCGCGGTGGCTCCGGAGCTTGGCGAGGCGCTGCGCTGCGCGCCGGCCGGTGCAGTGTCCGGCGCGGGCGCGACGGATTCCGGCGCCGTCTGCGATTCCTCGTGCGTTGCGTCGGGCTCTTTCGAACCCTTGAATCGTTTGAAAAAACTGAACATGGTCTGGCGTGGTGAGAGCGAGCGCCGGTGCGCGCAGCCGGCGAAAACCGGAGGCAGCGGCAGGCAGCGGGGCAATGCGGGATGCAAGGCGCTGGAAGCTGCTCATTTTATCAGGCGAACGTAGAACCGCCCCCAAACCTATCGTTGCGCGCCAGGCCCCCCGAAGGGGCGGCAAGCAAACTTGGGGCGGCCCGGCGTTTTCTTGCCGCTAGGTAGCATTAGCCGACCGGCCAGGGTGAGATGCCTGCCCCCATGTGGTAACGTTGGCGCTCCAACCCCGGTGCCAGCAAGCGCCTGTGGGCAAATCGCCTAACTGTTCAACTGTTCGAATCTGCATGCCCCGTACTTCTGCACCCCGAGCGCACAACGCTGCGTCCAACCGCGGCAAGCCGCACGCCATCCGTATCATCGGCGGCGACTGGAAGCGCACGCCGCTGCCTGTGCTCGACCTCGACGGTCTGCGCCCCACGCCGGACCGCGTGCGCGAAACGCTCTTCAACTGGCTCGGCCAGCGCCTCGACGGCCAGCGCTGTCTCGATCTGTTCGCCGGCAGCGGCGCGCTGGGCTTCGAGGCCGCTTCGCGCGGCGCGGCGCGGGTCCTGATGGTCGAACGCCACGCGAAGGCGGCCGGCCAGTTGCGCGCCAATCAGGCACGCCTCGCGCCCAACACAATCGAAGTTGCCGAAGCCGACGCTCTGCGCCTCGCCGCGAGCCTCGCACCGGCTTCGTTTGACGTGGTATTCCTCGACCCGCCATTCGGCTCAGACCTGCTTGGCCGCGCGCTGGAACTCGCCCCGCCGCTCGTCAGCGCCGAAGGATTCCTCTATGTGGAAGCTGGCGATGCGCTCGACATCGCACAGACGCCCGCACTGGCGGGCTGGACCATCGTGCGGCACGGCAAGGCCGGGGCAGTCCACTATCATTTGCTGCAGCGCGAAAATGAGGAATAATGCGCGTTCTAAAACAAGCGCCGGACGGCAAGCCGTCACACGCGCGACCGGCGGCAAACGCGCCCTGCGGGCGTGCTTGACGTGCCCATTTGTCTGAAGAGAGGAGAAGTCTCATGGTAGTCGCCGTGTACCCGGGTACGTTCGACCCGCTGACGCGCGGTCACGAAGACCTCGTTCGGCGCGCGTCGAGCATTTTCGATACGCTGGTGGTAGGCGTCGCCGACAGCCGCAACAAGAAGCCGTTCTTCACCCTCGAGGAGCGCCTCGATATCGCTCATGAAGTACTCGGTCACTATCCGAACGTGCAGGTAATGAGCTTCAAGGGGCTACTCAAGGATTTCGTCCGTACGAACAACGCCCGCGTCATCGTGCGCGGCCTGCGCGCCGTGTCGGACTTCGAATACGAGTTCCAGATGGCCGGCATGAACCGCTATCTGCTGCCCGACGTCGAAACCATGTTCATGACGCCGTCTGACCAGTACCAGTTCATCTCGGGCACCATCGTGCGCGAGATTGCGCAGTTGGGCGGCGACGTCAGCAAGTTCGTGTTTCCTTCCGTCGAAAAGTGGCTGAAGGACAAGGTGGCCTTGCTGGATCAGGACAACGACCAGGCAGGGCAGCCTTAACCGGCGTAAACTGTGGGTTTGACGGAACGGTAGCCGGCCTTGCGCCGGCGTGAAGTGAGAGAAGTATGGCCTTGATGATTACCGACGAGTGCATCAATTGCGACGTCTGCGAGCCTGAGTGCCCGAACGACGCAATTTCGATGGGCCCGGAAATCTATGTGATCGACCCGAAGAAATGCACCGAATGCGTCGGTCATTTCGATGAGCCGCAGTGTATCCAGGTGTGCCCGGTGGAGTGCATTCCGCGCGACCCGCAGCACCTGGAGACGCCTGAAGGCTTGATGGCGAAGTATCACGCGCTACAGGCCGCGAAGGCCTGAGGGTGCTTTGGCGAGGCGCGTGCGCCTCGCCCACGCGGTTCGCTTACCCCACGTAACCGCGAACCACGTCCTGCAACGCCTCGAGTAGCGCGTCGCATTCGGCGTCGGTGCCAATCGAAATGCGCAGGTGCTGATCGACGCGCGGCGCCTTGAAACGGCGCACGAAAATCTCCTTATCCCGTAGCCGGGCGGCGAGCGTAGCCGCGTCGTAGCCTTCCTGGCGGGCGAACACAAAATTCGCCCCTGATGGCACGACATTGAAGCCCAGCGCCGTCAAGCCCGCGGACAGGCGCTCGCGGCTCGCAATGACTTTCGCGCAAGTGTCGCGGAACCAGTTGTCGTCCTGATAGGCGGCGATCGCCGCGACCTGTGCCAACCGGTCGAGCGGATATGAGTTGAAGCTGTCCTTGACGCGGGTCAGCGCCTCGATCAGCGCCGGATTGCCGAACGCAAATCCCACCCGCATGCCTGCCAGCGAGCGAGACTTCGAGACAGTCTGCACCACCAACAGATTAGGATAGCGGTCTATCAGCGGGACGGCCGACTGTGCGCCGAAATCCACATACGCTTCGTCGATCACCACAACGGATTCTGAATGCTGTGCCACCAGCCGCTCGATCTCGTGCAGCGGCAAGGGGTGGCCTGTCGGCGCGTTCGGATTCGGCAGCAGGACGCCGCCATTGGGCAAAGCGTAGTCGTCGACGCGGATGGCGAATGCGTCATCGACGGGAATGGTTTGGTAATCGACCTCGAAGAGCCGCGCGTACGTCGGATAGAAGCTGTACGTGATGTCCGGGAACAGGATCGGCTTATCGTGTTTGAGCAGCGCCTGGAAAGTCAGGGCGAGCACTTCGTCCGAACCGTTGCCGGCGAACACCTGTTCGGCGCGGATGCCGTGGTGCGCGGCCACCGTTTCGCGCAGCTTGCGCGCAGTCGGGTCGGGATAACGGCGCAACGATTCTGCGCTATCGCCGAGTTCGTGACGGATCGCCTCGAGTACGCGCGGTGACGGCGGATACGGGTTCTCGTTGGTATTGAGCTTGACCGGATGGGCGAGCGCGGGCTGTTCGCCCGGCACATACGGCGTCAGACGATAAACGATGTCACTCCAATAGCGGCTCAAGCATGCCTCCCGTCGATGTTTGATGGCTGCGATTCGATCCATATGATAGACCGGCAATGGCTGCGAAACCCGCAGCCTGTGTCTGTCCAGCGAGCTGAACGCGGACCGGGGCCAACTGGCTCACCGGCCAGCAGGGGCCTCGCGCAAGCTATTCAGCTGTTGCGATGCAATTGCATCACCGCCCGGTCAAGCTCGCCTTTGACGACGAGCGGCATCTGTACGAGCGCACGTTCAATCGACGCGTCGATCACATCTTGCTCCTCGCGACGCGGCGGCTTCAGCACGTAATTGGCAACGTCCGGCTTTGCGCCAGCGCGCGCGCTTTCCGGGATCAGATCACGCGGATGGCCGATGCCGATACGCAGCCGCCAATACTGCTGCGTCGTCAGATGCGCGGAGATGTCTTTCAAACCATTGTGGCCGCCACTGCCGCCACCGAGCTTCAGCTTGACGGTGCCGGGCGGCAGATCGAGTTCGTCGTGCACGACGAGAATCTCATCGGGCAGGATCTTGAAGAAGTGCGCGAGTGCGACGACCGACTGCCCCGAGCGATTCATGTACGTCTGTGGCTCGAGCAGGTGCACCTCTTCGCCGTGCAGGCGTGCCTTCGCGTAGAAACCGTGAAAGCGCCGCTCGTCACGCAAGGTGGTGCTGGCTTCGCGCGCCAGTTGATCGACCAGCCAGAAACCGGCGTTGTGACGCGTCGCGGTATATTCGGCGCCCGGATTGCCGAGCCCCACGATCAGCTTGATCATGATTGAGTCATGACTGGTTAAGGGCCGGCGGCGTGCCACGCGACCTGAAAAAAACGAAAAAAAACCCGCCGGGGCGAACCGCGGCGGGTCACATCGTCCGTTCCATTGAAACGGATCGAGAGGATTGCTCGCTGTATGCAGCTTAAGCGGCCGGCGTTTCGCCTTCGCCTGCAGCAGGTGCAGCGGCGTCGCCTTCAGCGATAGCGCCAGCCGGGATCGTCGCGGATGCGACCACCGGGTTTTCAGCTTCAACGTGTGCAACCAGTGCGACGCCAGCCGGCAGGACGATGTCCTTGGCGTGCATCGTGTGACCGGCTTCGATCTTCGCGAGGTCGACTTCGAGGAATTCAGGCAGTGCCGACGGCAGGCACTCGATTTCGATTTCGTTCAGAACGTGCGAGATCACTGCGCCCGACAGCTTGACTGCGGGGTTCGATTCCTGGTTCATGAAGTGCAGCGGCACCTTGGTGTGCAGCTTCTTCGTTGCATCGACGCGCTGGAAGTCCACGTGCAGCACGAGCTGACGGAACGGATGGTATTGCACGTCGCGCAGCAGAACTTGTTGCGCCTTACCGCCGACTTCCAGATCGAGAATCGACGAATGGAAAACTTCTTTCTTCAGGGCGTGCCACAACGCGTTGTGATCGAGTTCGATCATTTGCGGTTCAGCACCAGCGCCATAAACGATTGCCGGCGTCTTGCCGGAAATACGCAGGCGGCGGCTCGCACCCGTACCTTGCAGGGAACGCTCGAAAGCGACTACTTTCATTTTGAATCTCCAATGCACTGCCCGCGACCAGGCAGTAAAAACGGGGCCTTCATGCCATTGTGGCTGAGGCCCCAGACTCGACGGCACGAACCTTCGTTCGCTCATGCCGATTGTGCAAAAGCGCAACGTGAAGCACGCTGCGCCCTCGCAAATACTTAACTTTCTGCAAACAGCGACATCACCGAATCGCCGCGGCGAATCCGCGAGAACGTTTCGGCCAGGAGACCTGCGCTTGTCAGCGAACGGATCTTGGCGCACGAGCGGGCTTCATCGCCGAGCGGGATCGTATCGGTGATCACCAGTTCGTCGAGCGCGGAAGCAGCGATACGCTCGCCTGCACCGCCCGACAGAACCGGGTGAGTTGCGTACGCAAACACCTTCGTTGCGCCGCGTTCTTTCAGCACCTGAGCCGCCTTGCAGAGCGTGCCGGCGGTGTCGACCATGTCGTCCATGATCACGCAGGTACGGCCTTCGACTTCACCGATGATGTTCATCACTTCAGCGACATTCGCCTTCGGGCGGCGCTTGTCGATGATCGCAAGATCGCAGTTCAGTTGCTTCGCCAATGCACGGGCACGGACCACGCCGCCGACGTCCGGCGACACGACCAGCAGGTTCTCGTGATTCTGCTTGCGCAGATCGCCGAGCAGCACGGGCGTTGCGTAGATGTTGTCGACCGGGATGTCGAAGAAGCCTTGAATCTGGTCAGCGTGCAGATCCATGGTGATGATCCGCTCGACGCCGGCGATTTCCAGCATGTTCGCCACGACCTTCGCCGAGATAGCGACGCGCGCCGAACGCGGGCGACGATCTTGACGGGCATAGCCGAAGTAGGGGATAGCAGCGGTGATCCGGCCAGCAGATGCGCGCTTGAGCGCATCGACCATGATCATCAGTTCCATCAGGTTGTCGTTCGCCGGTGCGCAGGTGGATTGCAGGACGAAGACATCCTTGCCACGCACGTTTTCCTGAATCTCGACTTGGATCTCACCGTCGGAAAAACGGCTGACCATCGCTTTGCCGAGGGGGATACCGAGGATTTTTACGACTTCGTGTGCAAGCGCGGGATTCGCGTTGCCAGTAAAAACCATCAGGCCGTCATGGCTGCTCATCATGCACCTGCTTCTGGCTGGGGGGCGAGGAACTGCGAGAATTTTTGGCAGGGGAGGAAGGACTCGAACCCTCGAATGCCGGAATCAAAATCCGGTGCCTTAACCAACTTGGCGACTCCCCTACACTAACTTTGAGCTTCACCGAGTGTGTAGGACCACTCGGCGATGCAAAACCTATGACGCGAAAGCAAAGAGTGGATGTGTATCCAGGCTTGCTGTGACTGCGCTGTTCCATTCGCTCGGCAGTTTGGCTTGCACCGCTTCTGCTTCATCGCGACTACGGAACGCGGCAAAAACACTTGCACCCGATCCAGTCATCCGCGCCGGCGCGATGTTATCAAACCACCTCAGCACCCGCGCAACTTCCGCGTATTTTCCCACGACAACTTGCTGGATGTCATTGCGGCCGAAACTGTCTGGCCATTCTGCGTTGCAACTATGTTGTGCAAGAAAGTCCGTAATTGTGAGGGGTTTTGAATCTCTTGTCAACGATTTTTCGGAAAAAATCGCTGCAGTTGGAACATGAACCCGCGGCGTCACAACTAGGAAATTACGAGCGGGCAATTGTACAGCCTCTAACGCTTCTCCGACACCCTCTGCAAACGCATTTTTTCCAAAAACAAAGAAGGGTACGTCCGCACCGAGTTTCAGCGCGAGTGCCTGCAGTTCGTCGCGCGGCAAATCGAGCTTCCACAGACGGTTCAGCGCGAGCAACGTGGTGGCAGCGTCCGAGCTGCCGCCGCCCAGGCCCGCGCCCATCGGCAGGCGTTTGTCGATTTCGATATCGACGCCTTCCGTGCTGCCAGTGTGATTCTTCAGCAGCAGTGCGGCGCGCACAGTGAGGTCGTGTTCGGGCGGCACGCCGGACACATCCGTGGCGCGCGTGACGCGGCCGTCGTCGCGCCGCGTGAAATGCAGCGTGTCGCCCCAATCGAGCAACTGGAACACGGTCTGCAGCGCGTGATAGCCATCGGGACGGCGGCCGGTGATGTGCAGGAAGAGATTCAGCTTCGCTGGCGCGAGGCAATCGCGCAGCGAATCGTTCGTTTCAATCATGAGTCGGGACAAATGCCTGGGCGGTGGCCCGGCTTACTGGTCTGTGGGTCTATTGGTCGAGCACGAGCTTGATGTCGAGCGGCGGCTGCTCGCGGCTCAGGTTGACGCGCTTCAGGCCGGTGGCCGGTGCGTCAGCATACGCGATGTAGTCGATGGTCCAGCCGTCCTGGACGATCTCCTTCAGATGCGACGGGTCCTGCGGATCCTGTTCGGTCTTTGCCCGCGAAGTCGGCGCGGCCGACGGTTGCAGCCAGTAACGTAAGCCTTCGACCGGCAACGCGAAGCCGAGCGAATTCTGCATCAGCGTCGATACGTTGTCGGCCGTGAGCGGCTGGCGGTTCGGCAGTTCAAGCGAGGCCGAGGCGGGCGACGACGTGACTATCGCGAGCGTCTGGCCGAGCGGGTTGCGCAGTTGCAGCGTGACCGTGTCGCCCGCTTCCTGCCAGTCGAAGTTGCCGTAGGCGTTACGCTGCTGGCCGTTCTGATCGACGTACTGAACCGCAAAGCGGCCATGATAGGCGCGGGTCGTCTGCGCGGTGACGGAGGTCGTAGCGTTCGAGGTGGACGGCTCGCGCGGCTTGACCGACGCACAACCGGCCAGTGCGACGACGGCCGCCGCCGCGAGCCCGAGCGCCGCGCGGCGCGGCGCCTGGGGATAAGCGAACAGGCGACCGAACGAGAAGATGGAGCAGTTCGAAATGAGCATCAGAGATCGTTTACCTGAAAACGTTTGAGCGTTTTGAGGAGCGTATCGTTGTCAGGTTCCAGCTTGCGTGCTTCGCGCCAGGCGTCGCGTGCCTGATCCTGCGCGCCCGTCTTCCACAGTACCTCACCCAGATGGGCGCCGATTTCCGCATTCGGTTGCAGGTCGTAGGCCTTGCGCAGCAGCTTGAGCGCGTCCGTCGTATCGCCCAGGCGATATTTGACCCAGCCCACGCTGTCCATGATGAACGCGTCGTCCGGTGCCAGCGATGAGGCCTTCTGGATCAGCTTGTCCGCTTCCTGCAACCGCACGCCGCGATCGGCGAGCGAATAGCCCAGCGCGTTGTAGGCCTGCGGGTTGTCCGGTTGCGATTCGATCAGCTTGCGCAACTGCGCTTCCATCGTGTCGTAGTGGCCGTTCTTCTCGGCCGCCATCGCGTAGTCGTAGGTCAGGTCGGGGTCGTCCGGATAGTCCGCGGTAGCTTGCGCCAGCCGGTCTTCCGCTTCCTGATAACGCTTCGCGTCGAACAGGATGGCCGCGTCCGTACGTGCGATCAATGCCTGATCGCGCGGGTCCTGTGCCTGCAGACCTGCGAGCAGCTTGCGGGCATCATCCGGCTTACCCTGCTTTTCGAGCAGTTGGGCGCGGGTGATCTGTGCAGGAATGTATTGCTGGCTCGACGGCGAAATCTTGTTGAGCCAGTCGCTCGCCGCAGCGTCGTTCTTCTGCTCGAGCGCCAACTGCGAGAGATAGATGTACGCCTGGCCCGGGTCGGCTCCTGGCGTCTTCTCCGCCTTCTGCGCGTACTGTTCAAGGAAGGGCTGCGCGCCCGCGAAATCCTTCTTCTGGATGTCGATCAGCGCGAGCGCCATCAACGGCGTCAGGTCGTTCGCATTGTCCTTGTGCATCGCCTCGAACTGCTTTTGCGCGTCGTCGAGACGGTCGCTTGCGAGGTACATCTGCGCCAGCGCGAGGCGCGCATCATGCGATTTCGGATTCTGCTGGACGTATTTTTCGAGGGTCGCGATGCCTTCCTTGCGCTCTTCCGGGCCCATCTGCGACAGCGTCAGCGCAGCCGGCAGGTAGTCGGGCTTCAGCGCGAGCGCCTGCTCGAGCGATTTGCGTGCGCCCGGCGCGTCATTTGCGACGATCTGCTGACGGGCGATAGCCAGTTGCGCCTCGGGCCGGTTCATGTCGTTCTTCAGCAGATCCTGCAGCACATGCAGGCCGCCGATGCGATTCGGTCCACGCGACACGAGCAGTTGTAGCGCGAGGATGGCGCTGCCGCGGTTTTCCTCGGGCACTTTCGCCAGTTCACGTGCCAGCAAAGGCTCAGCGTCGTCGGGCTTGCCCGACAGCACGAGCAGCGATGCATCGAGTTGCGCCGCGCGTTCCGACGTGGGCGCATACTGCTGCCACAACTGCGCAGCCGCCAGCGCATCCGAGGGACTCTGGGCGGCCAGCGCGATTTCCGTGGCGCGTTGAGCCATGCGCGGATCGTGCGTGTCGCGCGCCAACGCGAGATAGGTCTGATACGCTGGCGCCGGCTGATCCCGCTGCAGAGCGACTTCGGCCGCGAGCACCTGGAACACGATCTGACTCGTCAACGGCACGTCAGGCAGATTCTTTTGATCTTCCGGCGTTTGCCCCCCGAGCGCATCGGGTATGGACACGGAGTTGTCGTCCGTATCCGGCGAAGGATCCTGAGCGTGCGCCGGCATGGCGGCGAGCGCCCACACGGCAAGCGCTGCCGCGCCGAGCAGACGGCGAGCGGACACGGCGTGCGGCACACGGGACGTGCGAGCCGGGCGCTTCGAAAACAGCTTCACGAAGGACAAGTTCATGGAAATCCGTTCAATGTTTCGGACGATTGTAACGCGCTCGCTACAATAAGCGCACACCACTCATGCAAGTTGCAGACCAGTAAGACATGCCAGAGTTGCCAGAAGTTGAGGTTACCCGACGAGGAATCGAACCGTACGTCTCCGGACGCCGGGTTGAGCGCGTCGACGTCCGCACGCCCGCGCTGCGCTGGCCGATTCCCGCGGACCTTGCGAAAACCTTGCGGGGCCGTGTAGTCCACAAGGTGGAACGGCGCGGCAAGTACCTGCTGTTCGAGATCGATGCGGGCTGGTTCATTGTGCACCTGGGCATGACCGGTACGCTGCGAGTGCTGCGCAACCTGCCGCACCTGCCGGCTGCTGCGAAGCACGACCATATCGACTGGATCTTTGACGAGTTCATTCTCCGCTATCGAGACCCGCGGCGCTTTGGCGCTGTCCTGTGGCATGCGCGCGAAGATGGCGACGTGCTGGAGCATCCGCTGCTCGCGGGGCTCGGCGTCGAGCCGTTTTCGCCGGCTTTTTCGGGCGCCCTGATGCACCGGCAGACGCGTGGGCGCAAGGTCTCGGTGAAGCAGGCGTTGCTCGCGGGGGAAATCGTGGTGGGTGTGGGCAATATCTACGCGTCCGAAAGCCTGTTTCGCGCCGGCATCCGGCCGACCACGCCTGCAGGCCGCGTATCGCTAGTCCGCTATGACCTGCTGGCGGACGCGGTGCGCTTGACGCTTGCCGCAGCCATCGAGAAGGGTGGCAGCACGCTGCGCGATTTCGTCGGCAGTGACGGTGAAAGCGGCTACTTCCAGCTCGACTATTTCGTCTATGATCGCGCGGGGCTGCCATGCCGCGTATGTGGGACGCCGATCAAACAGATCGTGCAGGGGCAGCGCTCGACTTACTTTTGTCCGACCTGCCAGCGCTAATTTTCCGATGCCCTCTCGCCTAACGCCGTCCTCGACGGCCAACGTGCCCGTCTTGTCCGCCTCGCCGGCTCTCGCTGATTTCTCCGCACGCCTGATCGCCTGGCAGCGTCAGCATGGCCGCCACGACCTGCCCTGGCAGAATACGCGCGACGCGTATCGCATCTGGCTGTCGGAAATCATGTTGCAGCAGACCCAGGTGTCGACGGTGATTCCGTATTACGCGCGTTTCCTCGAGCGTTTCCCGGATGTCGCAGCCCTCGCCGCCGCGCCGCTCGACGACGTGATGGCGTTGTGGGCCGGCCTCGGCTACTACTCGCGTGCCCGTAACCTGCATCGTTGCGCGCAGGCGGTGGTCGAATTGCATGGCGGGGCGTTTCCGGCTTCCGTCGAGGCGCTTGCCGAGCTGCCGGGCATTGGCCGCTCGACCGCGGCCGCGATTGCGTCATTTGCGTTCGGCGCACGGGCGACGATTCTCGACGGCAATGTGAAGCGCGTGCTTGCCCGCGTGTTCGGCGTGGAAGGATTCCCAGGCGAGAAGCGCGTGGAAAACGCAATGTGGACGCTGGCCGAATCACTGTTGCCGTCCAACGCCAGCAATTCAGAGGTGAGCGCCTATACGCAGGGCTTGATGGATCTCGGCGCAACGCTGTGCATGCGCGGCAAGCCCGATTGCGAACGCTGCCCGTTTGCGCCCGAGTGCGTGGCGAAAGTGACCGGACGACAGCGGCAATTGCCAGCCGCACGCCCGAGAAAGGCGGTGCCGACTCGCCGCACGTGGATGCTGGTACTGTGCGACGGCGATGCCGTGATGCTAGAAAAACGACCGCCGTCAGGGATCTGGGGCGGCCTGTGGAGCTTGCCGGAAGCGGCGGATGAAAGCGCGCTCGCCGAGCGTGCACGTGAATTCGGCGGTGACGGTGCGGTCTCGCCGTTAGCACCGCTTACGCATACGTTCACGCATTTCCGCCTCGACATCGAACCGCGAATCGCGGAACTGGATCGCGCGGGAGGCGGCAATGCGGCGCTAGCGCTCGGTGACGCGGAAACCGTGTGGGTCCCGTTGCGTGACATCGACGCGTATGGAGTGCCGGCGCCGGTGCGCAAGCTGCTGGATGGCCTGCAAGGGTCGTTGCTATAGCTTGCCGGTTTGACCCGTTGGCGCCGTTGGCGCGAGCGCACCAGTACCTTCCTTCACAAAAGCTGATGCTGCTGCATGTAGTGATGAACCACGTCGATGCGCGCTCCGGCATCCGTCAGTTCCATCAGCTTTTGCCTCGCCTTTAGAGCGATTGGCAGTACTTCCGAGAGCCGGTTGGACACCCAGGTCGGGTCTTCGAGCTTGAACGGCTCTGCGAACGGAAGGCTGTCCGGATCGCGCTCGCGAATCGTCTCGATGATCCGCTCGAGCACTTCCGCGCACGCACCGAATTTAGCCAGATGCTGGTTGCCTTCGAGCGGCATGTCGTCGGGCAGCGGCTCGGCCATGCCCACCAGCAAGCCGCTGGATTCGACGCGATGCGACAGCAGCCGGAAGCGCCGCGTCCCGCGCGCGCGGATCAGCAGCATGCCGAAGGTTTCGACATCGCATTCATCGATTTCAGCGAGACATCCCACGTGTTCCGGAACCGACGGTTCATCCGGCAACGCGACTTCACCGCCGCTTTTCAGCAGGCAGACGCCAAAGGGCGTTTTTTCGCGCAGACAGTCGCGCGCCATATCGAGGTAGCGCGCTTCGAAGATCTTGAGGGGCAGCAGCCCGTCGGGGAACAGCACCGTATGCAGCGGAAACAGCGGCACATCGGCAAGCACAGAAGTAGAGGACATGGCGCAACGCTTCGGGTTAAGGCCGCGCGATGCGGCCGGTTAAGCCACTAACTTCGATGATTCGCCGACGTCGACCGGCGCATCGCGGTGCCGCACGATTACATTGGCCTGCTTGGCAAGACGCGCGGCGAGCGTCTCGGCAATGAATACCGAACGGTGTTGACCACCTGTGCAGCCGATGGCCACAGTCAGGTAACTGCGGTTGTCGTCGCGAAAGTGCGGCAGCCATTTCGCGACGAACATTTCGATGTCGCCCATCATGTCGTGCACCACGGGCAGTGCGCCGAGGAAATCGATCACCGGCTTGTCAAGCCCGGTGAGTGGGCGTAGTTCATGATCGTAGTACGGGTTCGGCAGCGTGCGCACGTCGAACACGAAATCGGCGTCGAGCGGGACACCGCGCTTGAAACCGAACGATTCGAACATCAGCACCAGGCCGCTGTGCTCCTGTTCGATAAAACGTTTGACCCACGCGCGCAACATGTTTGCGCGCAGGTTGCTGGTGTCGATCTGGTGGCCGAATTCGGCCAGGTTCGCGACCAGGTCACGTTCGCGCTCAATCGCTTCTTCGAGTGAGGTGAGCAGGCCGACGTCCGCATCGTGCGTGGTGGAGCCCGAGAGCGGATGGCGGCGGCGCGTTTCGGAAAAACGCTGGATCAGCGACTGCGTGCTCGCGTTCAGAAACAGCACCCGCACGTCGTGTTGGCGCGACAGGTCGTGGATCATCGCGGGCATGTCGTCGAGCGAGGCGCTCGAACGCGCGTCAATGGCTACCGCAAGACGGTCATGACCGCCTTCCGCGAGATAGGTGGCGAGTTGCGGCAGAAAGCGCGGCGGCAGGTTGTCGACGCAGTAGTAGCCAGCGTCTTCAAGCGCGTTCAGTGCAACGGATTTGCCGGAGCCGGAAATACCGGTGATCAGAATAATGCGCATGGAGTCGTCAAATCTGTACGTTTCATCATAGCATCTGGTCCCCGTGCGCGTGCCACTCTGCCGACGCAATGCCGGGTACACCGGGCACTGTTACACCGCTTGACCGCTCAGATCAGCTTGCCGGGAAACTGGCTGTCCGGGTCTTGCATGGCGAGGCGCTGGCGATCCATGAAGTCGCGTAACGTGTCGATGCCGCGCAATTGCAGGATCGTATTGCGTACGGCAGCTTCCACGAGCACGGCCAGGTTGCGGCCGGCCGCCACTTGAATCGTGACCTTGCTGATAGGCAGGCCGAGCACGTCGACGGTCTGGCTTTCGAGCGGCAGGCGCTGGAATTCGCCATCCGGGCGACGCACCAGCTGAACGATCAGCTTCAGCTTCATTTTGCGCCGTACGGCGGTTTCACCGAAGATGGTCTTGATGTCGAGCAGGCCCAGTCCGCGCACTTCAAGCAAATTCTGCAGCAGCGGCGGGCAGCGTCCTTCGACGAAATCCGGCCCGAGGCGCACAAAGTCCACCGCGTCGTCGGCCACGAGGCCGTGGCCGCGGCTGATCAGTTCAAGCCCGAGTTCGCTTTTGCCGAGACCGGAGTCGCCGGTGAGCAGCACGCCCATCCCGAGAATGTCGAGAAACACGCCGTGCAGCGTAGCGCGCGGCGCGAGGATGCGCGACATGTAGAGACGCAGGCTGTCGATCACAGCGGCGGCCGACATGGGCGTCGTAAAGAGCGGCGTGGATGAACGGGTGCAGCGCAGGACCAGCTCCGGCGGCGCGGCGACACCGCCTGCCACCACCAGGAACGGCGGCTCGAGGGCGATCAACTCGGCCATATGGCGTGAGCGGTCTTCATCGGACTGGCGCTGGTAATAGTCGACTTCGGCGTCGCCGAGCACCTGGATGCGGTTCGGGTGGATCAGGTTCAGGTGGCCCACGAGGTCGGCGCTCGATGTGGCATAGGCGACTGTTTCTGCCGAGAAGCCGCGCTCCCAGCCTTCATGCCCCGTCAGCCAGCTGAGTTTCAGCATGGCGGCGTTATCGTCGAAAATGCTTTGGGCGTTGATGCTGGACGTATCCATGAGTCCGTGACTCCAGTGTGGGCCGCTGTCCCGCGTACGCCGGCCGCGCTAACGCAGCCGGACCGGCCGGCTCGAGCCGGCTTCGATGCGGGGCTGAGCCCGCTCGTATGCGGATTGTTGCAGATGCATCAAGGTTGCCACTGAGTGAGCAGGCGATGCAACGCTTCGCGGTCTTCTTCCGTGTGCAGCCGCTCGCGCGCTTCGCGGTCGGACAACAGTTGGGCGATTTCCGAGAGGATTTCGAGATGTTGCTGGGTAGCCTGTTCGGGGACCAGCAGGAAGATCAGCAACGACACCGGCTGACCGTCGGGCGATTCGAAGGGGATGGGATCGGCCAGGCGCACGAACGCGGCGAGCGGCTGCTTCAAGCCTTTGATCCGGCCATGCGGAATCGCGACGCCCTCGCCAAGACCCGTCGACCCGAGGCGCTCGCGCGCAAACAGATTGTCAGTGACCGTGCTGCGGGCGATGCCGTTCTGGTTTTCGAAAATCAGGCCCGCTTGCTCGAAGACGCGTTTCTTGCTGGTGACCGATAGGCCGACGACGACGTTTTCGAGGGGAAGAAATTTGGCTAAACGATTCATGTTGGCAGGCGGAAACGTGGCCTGGATACTCCTCGCTGTGGCGTTTGAGTGGCGTTCCATTCTCGACTGATGCTCACGGCGATGTGCTTGGGGGCCCAAAAACGCAGGACTCCCGCAGAATAACCCCGATTGACCCCAATGATAACCGGCCCATTATAGAACAGGGCGACCATGGATGGTGCGGCGCGCCATCCGCAGATTGCAGAGCTTTTTGCGGCATTGCGTTGGAGCGGTGCGGCGATTTGCCGCTCACGGGGCAGCGCGGCGACTGCATCCAACGAAAAACCGCCCGTTACCGGGCGGTTTAGCTGTGTCAGGAAAAAACCTTCTAATCCTGCCGGGTCCTGCCTGATGCGACTTATTGCGGCGGCACTTCCACTTGCGGCGCCAGCGGTTGATACTTGATCGCTTCGTGCTGATGGCCCTGTAGGCGATCCTTGTGACGTATGACTTGCCGGTCGAGCTTGTCGATCATCAGATCAATCGCGGCGTACAGGTCGCCGTCACAGCTCTCGACAAAGATGTCCTTGCCCTTCAGATGCAGGTTGATTTCAACCTTCTGCCTCTTTTCCTTTTCCTTATGGTTGTCGACCGAGAGGACCACACTGCCATCGATCACCTGATCGAAATGTCTTAGCACCCTATCCAGTTTGGTGATCACGTATTCTCGCAACGCTGGCGTTACTTCGAGATGGTGTCCACTGATCTGCAGATTCATAGTGCTTCTCCAAGCTAGTGGCCGCTTGGTCCGCACGATGGGGCAGTACCGGTCGATCTCACGGCTCGCCTGTGTCGTCCCCCGTTGACTGACTACTGGCAGGTCGCATCGGCCGGCCTGTCCGCCAACGGGCGGAGCGGCCGGAAAATGCTCGCTACAGTATGCAGCGAGCTAAAGAGACTTGCGCAGGTTGACTGCTGGGATCTTGAGGGCTTCGCGGTACTTGGCAACGGTACGCCGGGCAACCACGAATCCTTGTTCCGCCAGCAATTCGGCTATGCGGCTGTCTGAAAGAGGAGATTTGGTGTTTTCCGCTCCTATCAGTTGCTTGATGAGCGCGCGGATAGCCGTGGAAGAGGCTGCACCGCCCGTGTCCGTTGAAACGTGTGATCCGAAGAAGTACTTAAATTCAAGCGTCCCGAATGGGGTCAGCATGTATTTACCGGTTGTCACACGGCTGACAGTTGACTCGTGTAGGCCCAGCGTATCAGCAATTTCCCGCAAAACCAAGGGCCGCATGGCAATTTCGCCATGTACGAAAAAGCTCTTTTGACGCTCGACAATGGCCTGGGCGACCCGCAGGATCGTCTCGAAGCGCTGCTGGATGTTTTTGATCAGCCAGCGGGCTTCCTGGAGTTGCTGTCGCAACGATCCGCTGCCCGGATCGCCCCGGTTGTTACGCAAAATGTTCGCGTAAAGGTGATTGATGCGCAGTTTCGGCACGACCTCGGGATTCAGCTCGGCCTGCCAGCCCTGGCCCGTCTTGCGCACCATGATGTCGGGCACAACGTAGTCCGCTTCGGCTTTGCCATAAGCGGCCCCCGGGAAGGGCTCCAGCGAGCGGATCAGGTCGTGGGCGTCGCGCAGGTCGTCGTCGCTTGCTTTGAGGTGCTTGCGCAGGCGCGTGAAGTCGCGTGCGGCCAGCAGTTCAAGATGGTGAGCGACGATCTCGAGCGCAAGCGTGCGGGTAGGCGAGCCCTCGAGCCGCAGCAACTGCAGCTTCAGGCATTCGGACGCAGAGCGTGCTCCGACGCCCGGCGGATCGAAGCTGTGCAGCAGCGCGAGCGCAGCGTTCAGTTCATCGAGGTCGACTTCGAGCTCTTCGGGCAGGTCGGCCTGGACTTCTTCGAGCGTCGCGGTCAGATAGCCGTCGTCGTCGAGCGATTCGATCAGAAACGTGATCAGCGCCCGGTCGCGCTGACTTGCCTGGGTGACGCGCAGTTGCGCCATCAGGTGGTCGCGCAGGGACGTACTGGATTCGTGGATTTGCAGCGGCGGCAGGTCGTCGTCGTCCGACGCGGTGCCGGAGCGGCCGTAGTCGTCCAGATTCCACTGGGTGGAGTCACCGCTGTTGTCGGATGACAGGCCGTTGTACTCGTCGACGCCTTGCGGCTCGCCGTTTTCGGCGCGCTCACTGGTGCTGGTGGAGGACGACGAGTTGCTGTTGCCCATCTGGTCGGGCGCGGCGTTGTTCGGCACCTGGGCGATCAGCGAACCGTCCGCCGCGACGCGCAGCGGGCTGGCGATCCAATCATCCTCGTTTTCGAGCAGCGGATTCTGGGAGATCGCCATCGCGACTTCCTGCTGCAGTTCAAGCGTAGACAGCTGCAGCAGCCGGATGGACTGTTGTAGTTGAGGGGTCAGCGCAAGATGCTGCGACAGGCGGAGTTGGAGGCTGGCTTTCATGGCAAGTTGAGATTCATTGTAAAGAGTTTGCCACGACCGCGATACCTTGCGACATTCGCAATAACGCGCGCACCAGGATTGGGTCTGCAGGGGGATGGGCGGCCGGCCGCGTCAAAAATACGGGAAGGCCGCTGCCGCAAGGGGCGGGGGCATGGGATGCCGCCCTGCATGCCCCTCGCATGTTTACATGCGGAAGTGTTCGCCTAGATAGACGCGCCGCACGTTTTCGTTTTCGATGATGTCGCCAGGCGCGCCGGCGGCCAGCACGCTGCCGTCGCTGATGATGTAGGCATGATCGCAGATGCCGAGCGTTTCCCGCACGTTGTGATCCGTAATCAGCACACCGATGTTGCGCTGCTTCAGGAATTTAACGATCTTCTGGATTTCCAGAACCGCGATCGGATCGACGCCGGCGAACGGTTCGTCGAGCAGGATGAAGCTCGGATTGGTGGCCAGCGCCCGTGCAATTTCCACGCGCCGGCGCTCGCCGCCCGACAGCGACAGTGCCGGATTGGCCCGCAGATGCGCGATCTGCAGTTCGTCGAGCAGCGCTTCCGTACGGGTGGTGATGGTGTCTTTGTTGAGCCGCTTGCCGCTTTCGTCGAGCTGCAGCTCCAGCACCGCGCGAATGTTCTCTTCGACGGTGAGCTTGCGGAACACCGAGGCTTCCTGCGGCAGATACGACAAGCCGAGCGAAGCACGCTTGTGGATTGGCAGCAGGCTGATCGACTTGCCGTCCAGATCGATCTCGCCAGCATCGAGCGGCACGAGGCCCACGATCATATAGAACGAGGTGGTCTTGCCGGCGCCGTTCGGGCCCAGCAGGCCGACTACTTCGCCGCTCTTGACGTCGAGCGAAACGTCTTTCACGACCGTGCGCGAACCATAGCGCTTCTTGAGATTGCGAACTACCAGCGAACTGCTGGTCCCGGCCGGCTTGCGATGGGGGAGGGAGGGCGAATTCACTGAGTTGTTCACTGGGCCGGGGCTCCCTTAAGCGTGGTGGACGGCGCGAGCGTGGCCGAGGCGCCCGTCAGCGGTGCGGCGCCGCCGTTGCGCGGCGACAGCATGGCGCGCACGCGGCCGCTCGGGTTGCCCGGGCCGGCGACGTCCGGGCCCGCCTTCGCGGTATAGAAGTCGCTCTGGCCGTCATAGGTGATGACGCTGCCGTGGACGGTATCAATTACCGTCGAAAGGCCCTGCAGGCGGTTCACGGTGGCGTTGGTCGTCAACGTGGTCAGGTCCTGCTTGCCGTCGTAGTCGATACGGATAGCGGTGCCTTCCACGTACTCGTTCAGCCCCTCGCGCTTCTGGCGGAAGTACGACAGATTGCCGCCGCTCGAGGTGCCGGTGGCGTACTGGTAGCCTTGCGGATCCTGCGTCACCTCGACGCGATCGGCCTTGATCACGATCGTGCCTTTGGTGGCCACGACGTGTCCGGTGAAGATGTTGACCTGTTTCAGGTCGTCATACGTCATGTTGTCCGCTTCAATATTGAGCGGCTTGTCCTTGTCGGCGCGCTCGGCGTGCGCCAGCGGCGCAAAGCCTGCGAGCGGCAACGCGACCAGCAGCGCAGCAAGTCCAGCGCGGCACGCGGACAAGGTGCGCGCGCGGCCGGAGTCAAAACGGGGGAACGATTCGTTCATGCAGTCACGCTGGAATGGATTACCCGGGTTGCTTCAGGGAGCCGCCGGCGGAGTCGGACGCGGCGATCGCGCCACGGACGTTGCCGAACAGCTGCATTACCCGGGTGACGTTGTTGTAGTTCATGCCGCTGGCCGTCATGACAGACAGGCCGCGCTGAAGTTTAACCGGCTTTTCGGTCTCAATCACATCGTCGTTGACCAGTACCCGAAAATGGTAGGAATCAGCCTGCATCGCCGGGTCACCGTCGCCGGCGGCACGCAGGATGCGGGCGTTCTGGTACAGATCGACGATCGAGGCGTCGCCATTGACGGTACCGGTGTCGCCGGTCGCCGTCACGATAGGCTTGCCCGGCTGGAAAGCGCGGATTGCTGGCTTGACGAGATCGCTCAACTCGTCGTCTTCGTAGTGGACGAGGTGGGTGGCCGTCAGCCGGTACTGCGTGGCGCCCGACTGATCCAGCTCCGACACCGAGAAGTTGTCGGCAAAGTAATCGGGCGTATGTTCCTTCGGCTTGATCTCACCTTCGTGCGGCGGCGGCGCCGTGGCCTGCAGCAGCCACCAGGTGATCCCGGCGAGCACGGCCATTGCGACCAGCGGGATCAGCGAAGTGAAGCGGAACTGGTTCATCCGACGAGGCCCTGCTGTTGCCCGCCGGCGCACGCTGCCGCGAGCAGCGCGTCGTACTTGTTCTGCGCGCGCAGCAAGGTGTCGCACACTTCGCGCACGGCGCCGTGGCCGCCACGCGCTTCGCTCACCCAGTGGGCGCGCGCGATCACTTCAGGGTGCGAATTGGCGGGCGCGGCGGCGAAGCCAACCCTCAGCATCACGCCGAGATCGACCCAGTCGTCGCCCATATAGCCGCATTCCTCGGGCGTCATGCCGGTTGCCTTGAGCAGGTCGGCGAACGCCTCGGGCTTGTTTTCGATGCCCTGATACAGATGGGTGATCTTCAGTTCCTTGGCCCGTACCGCGACGATGCCCGACTTGCGCCCAGTGATGATGGCCGTGTCGATGCCGGCCTCGCGCAACAGCTTCGCGCCGTGGCCGTCCATCGAGTTGAACGACTTCATCGTGTCGCCCTCAGCGGTAAACATCAGGCCGCCGTCGGTCAGCACGCCGTCGACGTCGAAAATCATCAGCTTCACGCGGCGCGCGCGCTCAGTAGCGGTAAGGGACGCGGTAGCCATCAGATTACCTTCTTGGAGAAAAGGTCGTGCATGTTGAGCGCGCCGATCAGCTTGCCCGCGTCGTCGACGACCAGCATCTGATTGATCCGGTGGCGCTCCATCAGTTCCACAGCTTCGACCGCCAGTTGATCCGGACCAATGGTGCGCGGGCCCGGCGTCATCACCGAGGCGATGGGTAGGTCGCGGAAGTCGCCGCTGCGTTCGAGGACGCGGCGCAGGTCGCCGTCGGTGAAGATGCCCTTGACGCGCTGGTTTTCGTCGACAATCGCCGTCATGCCCATGCGTTTGGCGGTCAACTGGAACAGCGCATCGCGCACCGTGGACTCGGGCATGACCTTCGGCACCTGGTCGCCGGTGCGCATCACGTCGCGCACATAAGTGAGCAGGCGCCGGCCGAGTGCGCCGCCCGGATGGGAGCGGGCGAAGTCGTCCGGGCCGAAGCCGCGGGCGTCCAGCACCGCGACTGCGAGCGCGTCGCCGAGCGCGAGCGCGGCGGTGGTGCTGGCGGTGGGCGCGAGATTCATCGGGCAGGCTTCTTTCGCGACCCCGGCGTTCAGATGCACGTCGGCCAGTTGCGCCAGGCTCGAGCCCGGCTTGCCGGTGATCGCGATCAGCCTGGAGCCGAGCCGCTTGATGATTGGCAGGATCGCCATCAGCTCTTCGGATTCGCCGGAATTCGACATGGCCACGAACACGTCGTCCGAGGTGACCATGCCGAGGTCGCCATGGCTGGCTTCCGCGGGATGCACAAAAAACGCGGGCGTGCCGGTGCTGGCGAACGTCGCCGCCAGCTTGCGGGCCACGTGGCCGGATTTGCCGATGCCGGAGACGACCACGCGTCCACGGCAGCCCAGGATGAAATCGATCGCCTCGACGAAACCATCGTCGAGTTGATCGCGAAGCGCGCGCACGGCGTCCGCTTCGATGTCGAGCACGTTGCGAGCGAGCGCGAGTGCCCGGTCGCCATTGATTTTCGCTATCATTCGCGGAGTATAGCAAAGGCGTTTGTTCGCCGCGCCGGGACGGCTGTCGCCGGCCGCTGCCCTCACCGGCCCCTCAACCTTGTCGCACGGCCGTTTGCGTGCGATGGTTATGTCGACGAACCAGGACGCTTTCCGATGATTTCCCCGCTCGAAATGACGCTGTTCCTGCTGCTGGCATCAGTGGTGGGCGTCGTCGTTTTCCGTTTCCTGAACCTGCCGCCCATGCTCGGCTACCTGACGGTGGGGATCATCGTCGGGCCGCATGCGTTCGGTATCGTTCCGGATTCCAAAGGGGCACAGAATCTGGCCGAGTTCGGCGTGGTGTTCCTGATGTTCTCGATCGGGCTGGAGTTTTCGCTCGCCAAGCTGCGTTCGATGCGCCGGCTGGTGTTTGGCCTCGGCCTGCTGCAGGTGATCGGCACGGTGGCGGTCGCGGTGGGGCTCGGCTTCGTGCTGGAGCGCTGGGTGCACATCACGTGGCAGGGCAGCGTCGCGCTGGGCGGGGCGCTCGCCATGTCGTCCACGGCGATCGTCAGCAAAATGCTCGCGGAACGCCTCGAGATCGAGACGGAACACGGCCGCAATATCTTCGGTGTGCTGCTGTTCCAGGACCTGGCGGTGGTGCCGCTCCTGATCATCATCTCGGCGCTGGGCGGCGATTCCCGAACCCTGATGACGGCGCTCGGGCTCGCGGCGGTGAAGATTGTCGTCGCGCTGGCCTTGCTGCTGATCGTCGGGCAGAAGTTCATGACGCGTTGGTTCAATGTGGTGGCACGGCGCCGCTCGCAGGAACTGTTCATCCTGAACCTGCTGCTTGTCACGCTCGGGGCGGCGTTCATCACGGATAAATTCGGCCTGTCGCTCGCGTTGGGCGCGTTCATCGCCGGCATGTTGATTGCCGAGACGCCTTACCGGCATCAGGTTGAGGAGGACATCAAGCCGTTTCGCGATGTGCTGCTGGGCCTCTTCTTCGTCACCACCGGCATGCTGCTCAATCCAATGGTGATCTGGACACATCCGTTGATCGTGCTGGCCTTCGTGCTCGGCCCGATCCTGCTGAAGCTGGTCATGATCACCGCGCTGTCGCGCCTCTTCGGCGCGTCGCCGGGCGTGGCAATGCGTACCGGCATCGGTCTCGCCCAAGCGGGCGAATTCGGCTTCGTGCTGCTGAACCTGATTCTCGACAAACATCTGGTCGACGCCACGCTCCTGCAGGCGATTCTCGCCGCGATGCTGCTGTCCATGCTGGCCGCGCCGTTCATGATCCAGAACGCGGATCGCATTGTGCTGCGGCTGTCTTCGACTGAATGGATGATGCAGTCCTTGCAGATGACGCGCATCGCCACGCAAAGCCTGAAGCAAAGCGGCCACACGATCATCTGCGGCTATGGACGGGCCGGGCAGAACCTTGCACGCATGCTCGAGCACGAGGGTCTCTCATATGTGGCGCTTGACCTTGACCCCGACCGGGTAGCGGCGGCTGCGGCGGCCGGCGAGACGGTGGTGTTCGGCGATGCCGGGCGGCGCGAGTCCCTGCTTGCAGCCGGTATCCACCGCGCGGCGGCGGTGGCGATCACCTACGCGAATACGCCGTCAGCGCTGCGCGTACTGCACAACATCCATGAACTGGAGCCGACGCTGCCGGTTATCGTGCGTACGGTGGATGACGCCGACCTCGAGAAGCTGCTCGCCGCCGGGGCGACCGAGGTGATTCCGGAGATCGTCGAAGGCAGCCTGATGCTCGCTTCGCACACGCTGGTGCTGATGGGCGTGCCGATGCGGCGCGTGGTGCGGCGTGTCGAGGAGATGCGCGACGAGCGCTATAGTCTGTTGCGCGGCTATTTCCACGGCGCCGACGACGTGGGCGACGACGACAGTCACGAGCAGGTGCGACTACAATCGGTGCCGGTCGACGAGAACGCGGACGCGGTGGGCCGTACGCTGGCGGAGGTCGGATTGTTCGAACTGGGCGTCGAAGTGACGGCGATCCGCCGCCATGGCATTCGCGGCGTGGAGCCGGACCCGTCGACCAAGCTGCGCGCGAGCGACATCGTCGTGCTGCGTGGTTTGCCTGAGGCGCTGGCCGCGGCCGAAGAGCTGTTGTCGAAGCATCGGCGGGCGGGCGCAACGACCGTTTGAAACTGGCGGCGGCATGAAGCACGCGAGCCGTGGCATGTGTCGCGTAGCCGCACCGCGAGATTGCTAAGTCTTTTACCTGGATCCCCGGGGGATCCGTCTGGAGTCATCATGTCCAACGCGCTTGCGAGCGCGCCGCTCGACGCGGCTGCGTTCGTCAAAAGCCAGATTCGCACCGTGTCCGACTGGCCGCAGGCCGGCGTGCAGTTTCGCGATATCACGCCGCTACTGCAGCATCCGAAGACGTTTCGGGTGCTGATCGATCTGTTCGTGCAGCGTTATATCGACGCGAAGCTCGACTACATCGCGGGGCTGGATGCGCGTGGTTTTATCATTGGGCCGGTGCTGGCGTACGAGCTGAACCTCGGTTTCATTCCCATCCGCAAGCAGGGCAAGCTGCCTTACAAGACGGAGTCGCAGTCGTACGAGCTCGAATACGGCACGGCGACTGTCGAGATCCACGCCGACGCGTGCGCGCCGGGCGATAGGATCGTGATCGTCGACGACCTCATCGCGACCGGCGGCACCATGATGGCCGGCAAGAAGCTGCTCGAGCGGCTCGGCGCGGTGGTGATCGAAGGCGCGGCTATCATCGACCTTCCGGAGTTGGGTGGGTCCGCACTATTGCGCTCGGCTGGCCTGCCGCTCTTTACCGTGACCGAGTTTAGCGGTCACTAGGCCGCCGGCGGATGCGCGGCGCTGCCGAAGCCGCTGGACCTTCAGCCGCGCTTCAATCATTCAGCAACACCATCGCGATGAGGTAAAACGCATGCCTAATTTCCTGCTGTTCCTCGCCACGTCGATAGCAATCACAATGGCTCCTGGCCCGGACAACCTGCAGGTGCTGGCACGCGGCATGTCGCAGGGCCGCGCGGCGGGGCTCGTCGCGGCACTCGGCTTTGCGGCCGGCATCACGTTTCACACGACGCTCGCCACGCTGGGCATCGCCGCGTTGCTGCGCTCGTCGCCGATCGCGTTTCAGGCCATCAAGTACGCCGGTGCCGCTTACCTGATCTGGATCGGCATCAAGGCGCTGCGCAGTCAGGGGCTCGCCACGGCTCATGAGCGTCCGGCTCAGCCGCTGTGGTCGGTGTTCCGGCAAAGCGTGTTCGGCAACATGCTGAACCCGAAGGTGACGCTGTTCTTCCTCGTGTTCCTGCCGCAGTTCATCGAACCGCATGGCGCGCAGAGCGTGCCGGTGCAGATGCTCGAACTGGGGCTGCTGTTCATGCTGCAGACGGTGGTGGTGTTTTCGCTGTTCGGCGTGTGCGCTGGGATGATCGGCGGCTGGCTCAAGCGGCGTCCGCGCGTTGGCGTGTGGCTCGACCGGCTGGCAGGCGCAACCTTTATCGCAATCGGCATTCGCGTGGCACTGCGCGATTAAGTGCGTTCGCGCAGTTGGAGCATTCATGACCTTGCCCTGTATTAGCAAAGCGCGGCGCTTCGATGCGCATGCGCATCAGCCGTTCTGGATCGACGCCCAGCAGGTTGGCTGGATCCGTTCGACAGACGTGCCGTTGCTGGCCCGCTGGCCCGACGTTTTCGATGTCGAAGCTGCACGCATCGCGTTATCGTCCCGCTACAACACCGTGGATATGCGCAGCGCGGCGCTCGGTGCCGTTATCGGTGCGCTGGCCGCGGAAGGCCGCATCCCCGGCTGGCGTGACGAGACCTATGCGATCCGCAATGCGTTCGACGCACCACCGCTCGCGTATATCGAACGCGCGGCGTCGCGCTTCTTCGGTACCATGACCTACGCGGTGCATCTGAACGGCGTCGTAGAATACGCGGATGGCGCACCGCAATTGTGGATTGCGCGCCGCAGCGACACCAAGGCCACTGACCCGGGCATGCTGGATAACGTGGTCGCAGGCGGCATAGGCTGGGGCTTCGGAATCGAGGCGACAATCGTCAAGGAGTGCTGGGAAGAAGCCGGCATTCCCGAAGAGATCGCCGCGCGCGCCACGGCCGGGCGCACGGTGCATGTGCTGCAATCGCTGCCGGAAGGCACTCAGGCCGAACAGATTTTCGTCTACGACCTGGCGTTGCCGGCAGATTTCGCGCCGTGCAATCAGGACGGCGAAGTGGGTGAGCACCGGCTGGCGCGTATCGACGAAGTGGCCCGCTGGATCGAAGAAGACGCGATGACGGTCGATGCCAGCCTCGCGACGCTCGACTGCCTGCTGCGCCGCCGCTGGATCGATGCTGAGGATTGCGCGGGAATCGACGCGCTGTTCGAGCCGCCGGCTGTCGCATAACGCGATCAACGAATTACGCCTTGAAGAAGGGAGTCACCCAGGTCATGTCGACCGATCACAGCTTTATCCTCAAACTGTCGTGCGCCGACCGGCCCGGCATCGTCCATGCGGTATCGGGCTTCCTGTTCGAGCGCGGCAGCAACATTCTCGACTCAGCGCAGTTCGGCGACAGCCATACCGGCGAGTTCTTCATGCGCGTGCATTTCCAGCAGGTGGGCGGCGATCCGGGTCTGGAAGCGCTGCGCACCGCCTTCAGCACGCTTGCGGAAGGCTTCGGCATGCGCTGGGAGTTGCACGACGCGACGGTAAAGCCGCGCGTGGTGATCATGGTGTCGAAGATCGGTCATTGCCTGAACGACTTGCTGTTCCGCTACCGCACCGGCCAGCTCGGCATCGAGATTCCAGCGATCATCTCGAACCACAAGGAGTTTTATCAACTCGCCGCGAGCTACGACATTCCGTTCCACCATTTCCCGCTGGTAACGTCAACGCCGGAAGGGAAGGCGGCGCAGGAAGCGCGCGTGCTCGAAGTGATCGACGAGCACCAGGCCGATCTGGTGGTGCTCGCGCGCTACATGCAGATACTGTCGCCACAATTGTGCGAGCGCCTTGCCGGCCGCGCGATCAATATCCACCACTCGTTTCTGCCGAGCTTCAAGGGTGCGAAGCCGTACTACCAGGCGTTCGACCGCGGTGTGAAGCTGATTGGCGCCACCGCGCACTACGTGACGACCGATCTGGACGAAGGTCCGATCATCGAGCAGGGAGTGGAGCGCGTCGACCACAGCATGACGCCGGATCAACTGACCGCGATTGGCCGCGACGTCGAATGCGTGACGCTGGCGCGGGCGGTGAAGTGGCATGTCGAACATCGCGTTGTGCTGAACGGCAGCAAGACGGTGGTGTTCCGCTGATCGGATCCTGCTGAAAGCGTTGGGCAAAAAAGAAGGCCGCCGGATGTTGAGACCGGCGGCCTTTGTCTTTGGCTGGTGTGCGCTGAGGCGCTCTGGTGGGGCACCCTGTCAGATCAGGTCACCAAACCATCAAACCAGCCGCAGATAGATCAGTTCCCGCTTGATATACGCATAGAAGATCGGCGCGGCGATCACCCCCTGGATGCCAAAAGCCGCTTCCATCACCAGCATCGCCACCAGCAGTTCCCACGCGCGCGCCTCGATCTGGTGGCCGACGATCCGCGCGTTCAGGAAGTACTCAAGCTTGTGGATCAGGATCAGGAACACGAGCGACATGCAGGCGGCCGGAAAGCTCACCGAGAGCGCCACGGCGACGATGATCGTGTTCGAGATCAGATTGCCGATCACCGGCAGCAAGCCCACGATAAACGTGACGAGCACCAGCGTTTTCGACAGCGGCAGCCGATCGTGAAAGATCGGCAGCAGCACCAGCAGGAAGATGCCGGTGAACACCGCGTTGATCGCCGAAATCTTCACCTGCGCGAACACGATGCGGCGGAAGGCGTCCGCAAAACGCGTCACACGGGTGACGAAGGCTGTGGACAGCGGCAGCCGCTGCATCGGCTTCTGCGCGCCGACCGCGATGATCGCGCCGATGATCATGCCGATCAGGATATGCGTGAAGACCCGCGCCGCATTCTTGCCGCCTTGCTGCAGCATCCCGGCATGGGTTTGCATCAACTCGGTGGCACGCGCTTTCATCTGATCGGTGTCGACCGGCAGATAGTTGGCGACGAATTGCGGAATCCGGCCGCGCGCCTCATCGATCAGTTGCATGGCCTGGTCGAGCAGAAACTGCACGCTCGGCACGTCGCCTTCGAAATGATCGATGATGCCAATCACGAGCCCCGTCAGGACACCGACGATCACTACCGCCAGTATCACCACCGAGAGCCAGCGGGCGCGCTGGCTGGACATGTGCTTTTCGATGCGCGGGGCGATCGTCTGGATGAGCTGAAACACCAGCAGCCCGGCCAGCAACGCGCCGAGCAGCCGCAGATTCAAGACTGCCAACATGCCGAACAGCATCAGCAGATAACTGCCGATCTCGACTGCAGACAGTTTGGGCAGGCTCATATCGCTCGTCAGCCTGACCGGGCGAGGGCGCAGATCCTGCACCTGCCCATCTTCGGGCGCCTCGTTACGCTTGGTCATGGCTTATTTCCGTCTCCAACCCAGGGTTTGCACCATCACTTTTTGGCGGCGTCGCGTTTGAGCAGCGGCGCCAGGTATCGACCGGTAAAACTTGCCTTCGAGTTCGCCACCTGCTCCGGCGTGCCTTGGGCGATGATCTGACCGCCGCCGGCGCCGCCTTCCGGGCCGAGGTCGATCAGCCAGTCGGCAGTTTTGATTACATCGAGATTATGCTCGATGATCACCACGGTATTACCCTGGTCACGCAAACGATGAATCACTTCGAGCAACAGCGCAATGTCATGGAAGTGCAGACCGGTGGTCGGCTCGTCAAGGATGTATAGAGTGCGACCGGTGTCACGCTTGCTCAGTTCCAGCGAAAGTTTCACCCGCTGCGCTTCGCCGCCCGACAAGGTGGTAGCCGACTGTCCCAGGCGGATATAGCCAAGGCCTACGTCCAGCAGCGTTTTCAGCTTACGCGCCACCACCGGCACCGGCTTGAAGAACTCGTACGCGTTCTCGACGGTGAGCTCCAGCACTTCGCTGATGCTTTTGCCTTTGTAATGCACGTCGAGCGTTTCGCGGTTGTAGCGCTTGCCGTGGCACACGTCGCAGGGCACGTAGACGTCCGGCAGAAAGTGCATTTCCACCTTCAGCACGCCGTCGCCCTGGCACGCTTCGCAGCGGCCGCCTTTTACGTTGAACGAGAAACGGCCTGGATCATAGCCGCGCTCCTTCGACGCCGGCACGCCCGCGAACAGTTCGCGGATCGGCGTGAACACGCCGGTATAGGTGGCCGGATTCGAGCGCGGCGTGCGGCCGATCGGCGACTGGTCGACGTTAATGACCTTGTCGAAGTGCTCGAGGCCTTCGATCGATTCGTACGGCGCCGGCTCGGCGGATGAACCATACAGGTGATGCGAGACCGCGTGATACAGCGTGTCGTTGATGAGCGTCGACTTGCCCGAGCCGGAAACACCCGTGATGCAGGTGAGGAGGCCCACCGGCAGGTCGAGCGTGACGTGCTGCAGGTTGTTGCCGTACGCCTCGACGATGCGCAGGCGCCGCTCGTCGGGCTCCTTGCGCTCGTCCGGATATTGGATGGTGCGCGCGCCGGAGAGATACTGGCCCGTGATCGAGGCCGCGTCCGCCTCCACTTCGTCGGGCGTGCCTTCGGCGATGATCATGCCGCCGTGCTCGCCAGCGCCCGGCCCCATGTCGACCACGTAGTCGGCCATGCGGATCATGTCTTCGTCGTGCTCGACGACGATCACCGAATTGCCGAGGTCGCGCAGATGCTTCAACGTCGAGATCAGGCGGTCGTTGTCGCGCTGATGCAGGCCGATCGACGGTTCGTCCAGCACGTACATCACGCCGGTCAAGCCCGAGCCGATCTGCGACGCGAGCCGGATGCGCTGCGCTTCGCCGCCCGAGAGCGTTTCCGCGCTGCGTTCGAGCGACAGATAGTCGAGCCCTACGTTATTCAGGAACATCAGCCGCGCGACGATTTCCTTGATCACCTTGTCGGCGATCTCGCGTTTCGAGCCTTCCAGGCGCAAGGTCTGGAAATAGCCGAGCGCGTCGCGCAACGGCCAGCCGCTGATTTCGAAGATGCCACGGGCGTCGCTGTTCGCGCCAATGCGCACGAAGCGCGCTTCGCGGCGCAGGCGCGTGCCGGCGCATGCGGGGCAGGCCTGGTTGTTCTGGTACTTGGCGAGTTCTTCGCGTACGGCGACTGAATCGGTCTCGCGGTAGCGACGTTCGAGGTTCGGGATGATCCCTTCGAACACGTGCTCGCGAATCGATGCACGGCCACGTTCGTTGATGTACGAGAACGGGATGGTCTGCTTGCCCGAGCCAAACAGCAGGATCTTCTTGACCTTTTCCGGCAGGTCTTCGAAGGCCTCGTCGATGTCGAATTCGTAAAACGCTGCGAGGCTTTGCAGCATCTGGAAGTAGAACTGGTTGCGCCGGTCCCAGCCTTTGACGGCGCCCGCCGCGAGGGACAGTGACGGATGCGCGACCACCCGCTTCGGATCGAAGAACGTGATCTGGCCGAGGCCGTCGCACTCCGGACAAGCGCCCATCGGGTTGTTGAACGAGAACAGACGCGGCTCGAGTTCCTGCAGCGAATACGAGCAGATCGGGCAGGCGAACTTGGAGCTGAACAGATGCTCCTTCTCGGTGTCCATTTCCAGCGCGATGGCACGGCCGTCGGCGAGGCGCAGCGCGGTTTCGAACGATTCGGCGAGGCGCTGCTTCATGTCGGCGCGCACTTTCAGACGGTCGACCACGACGTCGATCGTATGCTTGTCGTTCTTCTTCAGCTTCGGCAACGAGTCCACGTCGTAGATCTTCGCGACCTCTTCATTGGCGGTGCCGCCGCCCGAGCGCACGCGAAAGCGGATAAAGCCCTGCGCCTGCATTTCCTCGAACAACTCGACGTGTTCGCCCTTGCGGTTCGCCACCGCCGGCGCCAGGATCATCAGCTTGGTGTCTTCCGGCAATGCGAGCGCAGCGTCGACCATCTGCGAGACGCTTTGTGCCTGAAGCGGAATTTCGTGGTCCGGGCAATAGGGTGTGCCGACCCGCGCGAACAACAGACGCAGGTAGTCGTGAATCTCCGTGACGGTGCCGACCGTGGAGCGCGGATTGTGCGACGTGGCCTTCTGTTCGATCGAAATGGCCGGCGACAGACCTTCAATCAGGTCGACGTCCGGTTTCTCCATCAATTGCAGGAATTGCCTGGCGTACGCAGAGAGGCTCTCGACGTAGCGCCGCTGCCCTTCCGCGTAGAGCGTGTCAAAGGCAAGCGACGATTTGCCCGAGCCCGACAGGCCGGTAATCACGATGAGCTTGTGACGCGGCAGGTCGAGACTGACGTTCTTCAGGTTGTGGGTACGGGCCCCACGGATACGGATTTGTTCCACGCGTTGATCCATCACCTGGCCATTGGCTGGCGGAAAGGGGAAGAGGCTAAACCTGCTACTATAACGACTTTTGTGCGACACGACGCTCGCGGCACTTCGTGTAGGGGAGACAACCCCTTCAACAAACAAGCCTTTGGAAAGGCTGGGCTTTCCATAAATAACCCAGCGCCCGCAGTACCATACGGTTTGGCCCCGGACAGATTTATGTCGGCCGTAGGATCGGTTCGCCGATCCGGGGTATCCTAGGAGGTGATTGCAATGCCTCTATGGTGTCAATATGGATAAGCGGGAACAGTTCGGTGTGAATGCGGTCCGGCAGGATATTGCTGCAATCCGGCAAAAACTTGCCGCTATCTCGGGTCTGTCGTACGGAACCGACGTAGAGCCGAAACCAAGCCTACACAGGATCATTGCCAAACTCGACGGGTTCCGTTGGTTTGTCGCTGGTTTGATGGTTGTGTGGCTTATGGTTTCTACGCTTGAAGCGCACTTCATCCGGTAACACTGTCTCCTTTCCATCCTTTGTGCGAGCGAAAGCTCGGCATGTCATTGTTCAACCTCGCCCGCGGTTCAGGCGACGGTAGCGAACCTGTTATACGACTAGCAGTAGCCTAGGAAGACCTGCGTCACTGGCAACGGTGGGGTGGGAAGCTCTTCTTACAACGTAGCCCCCGGACGTTTCGGGCGGTTGACGTCCGCGAGGACGTCAACTGGAGACTCCCAGCAGCAAGGGGGTTGAGGAGCTAGGCTGGCTGATAGGGTTAACTTAAGTGAACTGCTGATAAACCTCGTGACTATAACGGTGCCTAAGCTGCTGACAGGCACTAACCAAACGGTATGTGGCCGGATAATCCGCTGGAAGTTCGGATTACGTCGTCATCAGGCCACCGGGGAAGAGGCGGAACCTAAGTCAGTCGTGTGACATGTCGGGAACGTGGTAAGCCCGTATGGCTGCCGGTTGCAGTTTGACTGGCAAGCGAACCGCAAGGAACGCCGTTGGCTGTGCGGGTATGGGAGGACGGAAAAAGCGAACGTCGGGCTGTAATGGCTCGGATAGGGATTGAAACATCATCCCACGCGAAAGCGGGCAGACTTCCGTCTGGTCTACCGTCGCAAGACGGCTGACTACCCTTTGACTCGAAACGCGGTCGGACGCAGTACACCGACATCTTATTGGATTCCCTTGCGGGAGCGAAGTTGGCTCCCACAAGGGGACAACCTCGTTCTCCTGCTCGGGAATTTTCTTTTTTTCGAGAAGGAGAGCAGCATGAAAGTATCCATTCGAAAGGATGGATCTGCGCTTTCCCATGCGCCGGACAACTGGCAAGCCGTAGATTGGCGCCGGGTTGAACGGAACGTGAGAGGGATGCAGATTCGAATTGCGAAGGCGACGCGGGAAGGCGACTGGCGCAGGGTGAAGGCGCTGCAACGGATGCTGACCCGCACGTTGTCCGCCAAGTTGTATGCGGTACGACGTGTCACGCAGAACCAAGGTGCGCGAACGGCGGGAGTCGATCGCGAACTATGGGATTCGCCTGACAGCCGGTGGGAAGCCATCGGCAGGTTGAAGCGGCGCGGATACAGGCCCCTGCCTTTACGGAGAGTCTTTATCCCCAAAGCCAATGGGAAGGAGCGCCCGCTGGGCATCCCGACGGTGATTTCATAATGCACCTCTCACAGTTGAGTGTTGGAATGTTGCGGCTTCAGGTGCCCTGAAGTACGCACCCAGTGTCGCAGTTCGTG
>NZ_JBNDMQ010000024.1:0-144555 GCF_050436665.1 Paraburkholderia sp. EB58
AGGAACAGGAAGCGGTCCTCGGTCACTTCCACGTCTAATGGCGCGCCTTTTTCTTTCCAGTCGGGGATCAGTTCGTTCAGCGCGCGGGGGTCCATGACCGCGCCGGAGAGGATGTGCGCCCCGATCTCCGAGCCTTTTTCCAGTACGCAGACGCCGATTTCGACGCCTTTTGCCGCTGCCAGCTGCTTCAGGCGGATCGCCGCGGACAGGCCGGCTGGGCCGCCGCCGACCACCACCACGTCGTATTCCATCGACTCGCGCGGGCCGTACTGCTCAATGAGACTTGCGGGGGTCATTGATGCTCCTCTTACCGTTAGAATGCTTTTTTCGGGATCGTATTGTGGGCGAACGACTCCAGCGCCGCAACCCAATGAGCAAAGATTAGCACGATCGTTCTATTTCTGTGATACGGTGTTGCCCGGGTAATCGCCGGGTATGGATGAGCCTTCGCGGCCTCGCCGCGCCTCTAACCCAACGAACAAGGTAACCACAATGGGCCGTTCGATCAATCTGGAAGGCAAGGTTGCGCTGATTACGGGCGCCTCGAGCGGGCTCGGCAAACGCTTCGCTCAGGTCCTGTCGCAGGCCGGCGCGAAGGTCGTGCTGGCGAGTCGGCGCACCGAGCGTCTGAAGGAATTGCGGGCAGAAATCGAAGCGTCCGGCGGCGCTGCGCACGTCGTTTCGCTCGACGTGACCGATTATCAGAGCATCAAGTCGGCCGTGGCGCATGCCGAGACGGAAGCGGGCACAATCGACATCCTCGTGAACAACTCGGGTGTGTCGACCACGCAGAAACTCTCGGAAGTCACGCCCGCCGACTTCGAGTACGTCTTCGACACGAATACGCGCGGCGCCTTCTTCGTGGCGCAGGAAGTCGCCAAGCGCATGATCATGCGCGGCAATGGCGGCCAGAAGCCGTCGTACCGGATCATCAACATCGCCTCCGTGGCGGGTTTGCGCGTGCTGCCGCAAATCGGCCTGTACTCGATGAGCAAGGCCGCCGTGGTTCATATGACGAAAGCGATGGCGCAGGAATGGGGGCGCCATGGCATCAATGTGAATGCAATCTGCCCGGGTTACATCGATACGGAGATCAATCACCATCACTGGTCGACCGATCAGGGGCAGAAGCTGGTGTCGATGCTGCCGCGCCACCGCGTCGGTCAGCCGGAAGACCTGGACGGCCTGCTGTTGCTGCTCGCCGCCGACGAATCGCAATTCATCAACGGCGCGATCATCGCCGCCGACGACGGCTTCGGGCTTTCCTAAGGGCTTCGATGACTGATATGGCTTCCATGGCAGCGACGGCTGCCATGGCCGAACGTACTGCGCTTACCGCGCTTACCGCCGTGATCACCTCGATCCCGGCCTGACTCGCGCGCCGCGCCGCCCGTTGCCTGTCGCGGGCGAAGCCGGTGCGCACCCTGTTTTAACCTGTAGAAGAAGTACGATGAACGAATACCATGCAGTTTTTGAGATGTCCATGCCGATCCGCTGGGGCGACATGGATGCATTCGGCCATGTGAACAACACGGTCTATTTCCGTTACATGGAGCAGGTGCGGATTTCCTGGTTCGAGCAGCTCGGTATCGCCGGCGGCAATGGCGAAGGGCAGGGGCCCGTGATCGTCAATGCGTCGATGGATTTCCTCAAGCAGCTTCATTACCCCGGTGACATCATTGGCCGGATGTCGGTCGGCACGCCTGGCCGCAGCAGCTTCGACACCGCTTTTGAACTGACCCGTACCGACGATCCTGCGACCGTCTACGCACGCGGTGCGGCGCGTTGCGTATGGATCGACTACGCGGCCGGCAAGTCGGTGCCGATTCCGGACTTGCTGCGCTCGACGATCGAAAACGCGGTGCTCGTCAGGGCGGCCTGAGCTAGGCTGCCACCGTCCAGACTTCGCGTGCAATCAATGCCCGAGCAGCCTCTGCAGCAGCTCGGTGGCATTGCCCGTGCCGTACTTGCGCATCAGCCGCGCCCGATAGACGTCCACCGTGCGCGAGCTGATATCGAGAATCCGGCCGATCTGTTTGCTGGTTTTGCCCGTCACGAGTTGCGCGGCGATCTCCCGCTCGCGCGGCGTCAGCTCGACAGCGACCCGGCGCGTCGCGCTCAGGTCTTCGAAAGTCCACACCCCCGCCGCATGCGGGTCGGCGCGCTCGAGCGAGCGGCCCGTCACGTGGCACCAGAACAATTCACCATTGGCCCGCTTCATGATCCGGTCGTCGGCATAGCTGCCTTGAGCGGTCATGATGGGCGGAATGCGCGTGCCAATCCGCTCGAACTCGTCCACCGATGGATACAGCACCTGGAATGACTTCCCGAGCAGCGCTTCGCGCGGGCAGCCGAAGATCGACGCCAACTGATCGTTGCAGTCTTCAATGAAGCGCTCGCGCGACAGCACGAGGCCGATAGGCGCGAGGTGGAAGGCGGTTTGGTAATCCAGTGCGGGCATGAAAGGTGCTGAAGCGGAAATCACTTATGTATTTTTGCGTATTGTGCCGTATGGTCTGCGCATCGTACCCTTTCGGTCAAATCACAAGGCTGCGATGCCGCAGGTGACGGGCCGTGGCGGCCCTCGGCGTGGTGTAACTATGCGATGTCAGCGCACGGCCCGCCATGGATGACTAGAATGACGCTTTGGTCTCAGGCCGGGCACGGTAATACCGCGCGTCACTCCGCATCGCACCGATCCGACGTACCGGATTTCGGGTTTCCATAAAGGAAGGGACACACTGATGAACAAGGTCTATCCAGGCGCGGCTGACGCGCTCAAGGACATCGTCAAGGACGGGCAGACATTCGCCGTCGGCGGCTTTGGCCTGTGCGGCATTCCGGAGGCGCTGATCGCGGCGCTGCGCGACACGGGCGTCAAGGGCATCACCTGCATTAGCAACAATGCGGGTGTCGATGGCTTCGGCCTCGGCCTGCTGCTTGAAACGCGGCAGATCAAGAAGATGATCTCGTCGTATGTGGGCGAAAACAAGGAGTTCGAGCGCCAGTACCTGGCCGGCGAACTCGAGCTCGAATTCACGCCGCAAGGCACGCTCGCCGAGAAGCTGCGTGCAGGCGGTTCGGGCATTCCCGCCTTCTTCACCAACACCGGCTACGGCACGCTGATCGCCGAAGGCAAGGAAACCCGCCAGTTCGGCGAGAACCACTATGTGCTCGAACATTCGCTGACGGCCGACGTGGCGCTCGTGAAGGCCTGGAAGGCCGACAAGTCGGGCAACCTGATCTATCGCCGTACCGCGCGCAACTTCAACCCGATGTGCGCGATGGCGGGCAAGATCACGGTCGCGGAAGTCGAGGAAATCGTTGAAGTGGGCGAGCTCGATCCGGACGCCATCCATACGCCGGGCATCTTCGTGCAGCGCATTGTGCTCAATGCGCATCCGGAGAAACGCATCGAACAACGCATTGTCCGCGCGAGAGGAGAGTAATCATGGCATGGACTCGTGACCAAATGGCCGCGCGCGCGGCTAAGGAACTGCAGGACGGCTTCTACGTGAATCTCGGTATCGGCTTGCCGACGCTGGTGGCGAACCACGTGCCGGCGGGCGTCGAAGTATGGCTGCAGTCGGAAAACGGCCTGCTCGGCATCGGCCCGTCGCCGACCGAAGAGGAAGTGGATGCGGACCTGATCAACGCAGGCAAGCAGACGGTGACCACGCTGCCGGGCTCGTCGATTTTTTCGTCGGCGGACTCATTCGCGATGATTCGCGGCGGCCACATCAACCTCGCCATCCTGGGCGCCATGCAGATCAGCAAGAACGGCGATCTGGCGAACTGGATGATCCCCGGCAAGATGATCAAGGGCATGGGCGGCGCGATGGATCTGGTGGCGGGCGTCAAGCGCGTCGTCGTGCTAATGGAGCATGTTGCGAAAGGCGACCAGCATAAGATTCTCGAGGAATGCACGCTGCCGCTGACGGGCGTAGGCGTGGTCAACCAGATCATCACGGACCTCGGCGTGATTGACGTGACGGCAGAGGGTCTGAAGCTGACCGAACTGGCTCCGGGTGTCACGGTTGATGAAATCAAGGCCAAGACCGGCGCGCCGCTGGATGTGAGTGCGGTGAGCTGATCGGGCAGAGGAGCGCGGCGACTGTCGGGGATTCCGTCGTTTGCCGTAAGCCTCACCGATGACCGATGCAAGACTGATTTGAAGCGGGCGAGACACGAGTCTTCGCCCGCTTTGTTTTTGCGCGGGCGGTTGCGAGGGATGCGGCGTGCCGTGCTGGTCTTTTGACGGGCTGGGTGATGCCCTCGTGTGTCGCTTCTTACGCAGCCTCGTGCGAGGGCCCTTTTTGCGGTCTATTTGGCAGGCAGCAGTTCTTGCCGCCAGTCGCGCTACCACGCCGCAGCCGCACTATTTGGCCGCAGCCGCACCGACTCGCATTGTGCTTTTTGCCTATGCCATCCGGCCGACCCTTGGCGGGCGGCAAAGCAGTTTACAATCGTCCAAACGTTGCATGCCCTTTCATCCGCGTCTCGTCCGGCTTGTGTTTGCTGCATTCGGTGGCGCTTTGTCATGCCCTGCCACCTTGGCCCCTGAGTGCTGCGCCTGATATGCCGGACTGAGGTCCGTGCTCACGCAAGGAAATTCCGATGACCGCTACGTCCTCCGTGCCGCTTGCCTCAATCGCCCCGCATGCCGCAGCCGTTGCTGCGACACCCCGTCAACGTTTCGTGCAATGTGCGAGCCCCGGCGGCCTGCATCGCCTCGCGTACACCGAATGGGGCGACCCGGCGAACCCACGGGTGCTGCTCTGCGTGCACGGCCTGACGCGTTCAGGGCGCGACTTCGACCGGCTGGCGGCGGTTCTTGCGGATACGTACCGGGTGGTCTGCCCGGATGTGGTCGGCCGTGGACTTTCATCCTGGCTGAACGTCCCCAATTACTACACGGTGCCGCAGTACGTCTCGGACATGGTCACGCTGATCGCGCGGCTGGACGTGGAAAAGGTGGACTGGTTCGGCACTTCGATGGGCGGCCTGATCGGGCTGGGGCTTGCGGGTCTGCCGGATTCGCCGATCCAGAAGATGCTGCTGAACGACGTCGG
The DNA here is from genome assembly GCF_050436665.1 of Paraburkholderia sp. EB58. NCBI lineage: Bacteria > Pseudomonadati > Pseudomonadota > Betaproteobacteria > Burkholderiales > Burkholderiaceae > Paraburkholderia > Paraburkholderia sp. EB58. The sequence continues at coordinate 5,073 of NZ_JBNDMQ010000024.1, forward strand.
CCCGCATCTCGAACCGGGCGCAGTGACCCGCATCGGCGAGTATCTCGGCGAGCCGGTGAAGTTCGAAACCCTGCAGCAGGGCATTGATTACGCAGCCTTGCTGGCGCAATCGTTCGGCCCCTTGACGCCGGAGGAGTGGCGCGAGATCAACACGCCGCTCCTGCATGAACGCGATGGCGCGTGGTATTTCCGTTATGACCCCCGCATCGCGGTACCCTTTGCCGCAACTACGGAAGAACAGGTGGCAGCCGGCGAGGCTGCGCTGTGGGGCGCGCTGATGGCGATTCAGGCGCCGGTGCTTGTGGTGCGCGGCGCGCAATCGGACTTGCTGTCGCACGAAACGGTTGAAAAGATGGTTGCACAGGGCAAGGCGGTGTCGAGCGTTGAAATTCCCGGCGTGGGCCACGCGCCGGCGTTTATCGGCGCCGAGCAGATCGAGATTGCCCGCCGTTTCTTCATCGGACCGGTTGGCGACGCGTCATAATATGGGGTTTCGCAGCGCGTCTCCGGATTTAGGGGCGAGGCGCAACGGATCTCCGATCAACCTTAACCATCACCAGGAATCGTCATGGCAGTCATTCGTCACCACGTCGGCAAGCGGCTCTCCGAAATCGCTGTGCATAACGGCACCGTGTACCTCGCTGGCCAGATCGCCGAGGACGCAGATCAGGACATCACCGGCCAGACGCGTGAAGTGCTCGGCCACATCGACCGTCTGCTGGCTGAAGTGGACAGCGACAAGTCGCTGCTGTTGTCGGTGCAGATTTATATCGCCGACATGGTCCATTTCGCCGGCATGAACGCCGTGTGGGACGAGTGGGTCGCGCAAGGCGACACGCCGCCCCGCGCCACCGTCGAAGCGAAGCTTGCGAACCCGAAGTGCCTCGTTGAAGTGGTCGTTGTTGCCGCACAGCGCAGCTAAGTCCGCATCTGAATTTTGTTGTTGAATCCCTGTTGATCCGTCTGGCCCGGTGGGCCGTCGCACCATGAATACCGATACCGTTACGACCGCACCTGTTCCTCTCCCTTCCTTCGAAGAGGCGATGGCGTTCGTGCGGGAACACGCGGGCGAGGTGCGGCTGTCGTCGGGCGAATTACTGGCGGATCACGCAGCGGGTACGGCCGCGATCATGCGCACGCTCAATGTCGATCCGCCGGCGGTGCTGGCGGCGGCCTTGTTTGCGCTGACGCCGCATCTGCAGGACCCCGAGCAGGTGATTGCCGACAACTTCGGCGAAGAGGTCGCGCAGCTCGTCAGTGACGTGCGCAAACTGCTGCGGCTTGGCACCGTCAGTTTGCGCGCTGCGCAGAATGCGATTCCCGAAGCCGGACGCGATGCCCAGGCTGCGCGCCGCGCGCAAGTCGAAGCGCTGCGCAAGATGCTGCTCGCGTTTGCGCAAGATATCCGCGTGGTGCTGATCCGGCTTGCTTCGCGGCTTCAATCGATGCGTTATTACGCGGCGGCCAAGATGACGCCAACGCCCGATGTGGCGCGCGAGACGCTCGATATTTACGCGCCGCTCGCGAACCGTCTCGGCATCTGGCAACTCAAGTGGGAGCTCGAGGATCTCGCGCTGCGCTTCGAAGAGCCCGCTACCTACAAGCGTATCGCGAAGCTGCTCGACGAGAAGCGCGTCGAGCGCGAAACCTATGTGGCCCAGGCCATCGCGCGGCTGCAGCAGGAACTGTCCGCCGCGAATATCCGCGCGGAAGTCAGCGGGCGGCCGAAACACATCTACAGCATCTGGCGCAAGATGCGCGGCAAGGAGCTCGACTTCGCGGAGCTCTACGACGTGCGCGCGTTCCGCGTGATCGTGCCGGATATCAAGGATTGCTACACGGTGCTCGGCATCGTGCACAACCTGTGGCAGCCGGTGCCAAAGGAATTCGACGACTACATCTCGCGGCCCAAGCCGAACGGCTACAAATCGTTGCATACGGTTGTGATCGGCGACGACGGCCGCGCATTCGAAGTGCAGATCCGTACCCAGGAGATGCACCAGTTCGCCGAGTATGGCGTGGCGGCCCACTGGCGCTACAAGGAAGCCGGCACGCGCGGCTACGGCGGCCAGGTCACCGCCAGCGAGAAATACGACGAGAAGATTGCGTGGTTGCGCCAGTTGCTCGCGTGGAAGGATGAAGTGTCCGAAGGCGAGCACGGTGAGAAGCGCGCTGCGCAGCCGTGGGAGCAATTGCGTCAGGCTACCTTCGACGACGACCACATCTACGTGCTCACGCCGCAGGCGCGTGTGATTCCGTTGCCGCAAGGCTCGACGCCTGTCGATTTCGCGTATCACCTGCACAGCGAATTGGGGCACCGTTGCCGTGGCGCACGTGTGGATGGCGCGATGGTGCCACTCAACACGCAGTTGCAAAACGGCCAGACGGTCGAGATCGTGTCCGTGAAAGAGGGCGGACCATCGCGCGACTGGCTCAATCCGCAGCTTGGCTATTTGCATAGTCCGCGTGCGCGACAAAAGGTGCGCGCGTGGTTCAACGCGGTCGAGTTGCAGGAGAACATCGCCACGGGTCGGGCGATGGTCGAAAAGACGCTGCAGCGTGAAGGCAAGACCTCGGTCAATCTGGATCAGCTCGCGGCGAAGCTGGGCTTCAAGACTACCGATGATCTGTTCTCGGTGGTCGGCAAGGAAGAGTTCAGCTTGCGGCAGGTGGAGCAGGCGCTGCAGGATGCGCCGCCGCCCGAGCCTGTGGCCGAAGTGCCGGAGCAGTTCGAGAAGCGCAGCAGCGGCTCGAGTGTCGCGCATGGCGCATCGACGGGCGTGCTGGTGGTCGGCGTCGACGCATTGCTGACCCAACTCGCGCGTTGCTGCCGGCCGGCGCCACCCGACAGCATCAGCGGTTTCGTGACGCGCGGTAAAGGCATGTCGATTCACCGCAGTGATTGCCCGACGTTTCTGCGCATGGCCGAGCGCGCACCTGAGCGCGTGCTGGAGACCGCGTGGTCCGCCGATGTGATGGGCGGGAACGGGCGGTCGGTGTACCCGGTCGACCTCACGATCGACGCGACGGATCGCCAGGGGCTGCTGCGCGACATCTCCGAAGTGTTCGCGCGCGAGAAGATGAACGTGATCGGCGTGAAAACGCAAACGCGTCGTAACGCCGCGTTCATGCAGTTCACGGTCGAGGTGTCGAGCGCCGCGCAGATTCAGCGTGCCTGCACGTTGCTCGGAGAGGTCACGGGCGTGTTGCGGGCAGGGCGCAAGACGTGACGCTTGCGGTGCGCTGCGTAACGATAAAGCGCAGCGGGAATTTTCAGCGTCGGTGTACAAAAGTACTTGCCAAGCGATGTGGGGCTCCATATAATCTCGTTTCTTCAGGCTCGTAGCTCAGCTGGTTAGAGCACCACCTTGACATGGTGGGGGTCGTTGGTTCGAGTCCAATCGAGCCTACCAACGAAAGAGAAATTCCGGTTTTCCGGGGTTTCGCAAGCTGCAGTAAGCGCCTTGGCGCAAAAGGCGAATACGGTTATGACACCGCGAACGTTGACCGAAACTACTTCGGAGCGACGCTAGTCGAGGACCACTTTCGCCAATGTAGTTTGCAGGAAATGTGAATGCGGCCCCTCGAAAGCGGGGCCGCATTTTTTTTGACTTTTTTGAACCTGGTTGTATGTGCCGCCGCCGGTCGGCACCACGGAGAACGCAATGGTTTCGATACGTCTGCCTGACGGTTCTGTTCGACAGTACGAGCATCCGGTGACGGTCGCCGAAGTGGCCGCGTCGATCGGCCCCGGCCTCGCGAAGGCCGCGCTCGGCGGCAAGATCGACGGTGAACTGGTTGATACGTCCGCGCTGATCGACCGCGATGTGTCGCTCGCGATCGTGACGGAAAAAGACGCCGACGGCCTCGACATCATTCGTCACTCCACGGCGCACTTGCTCGCGTACGCGGTGAAAGACCTGTACCCCGAAGCGCAGGTCACCATCGGTCCTGTGATCGACAACGGCTTCTACTACGACTTCGCGTACAACCGTCCCTTCACGCCGGAAGATCTCGAGAAGATCGAAAAGCGCATGCAGGACCTCGCGAAGAAAGACGAGCCGGTTTCGCGCCGCGTGGTGTCGCGTGACGAAGCGGTGGACTACTTCAAGAGCATCGGCGAAAAGTACAAGGCCGAGATTATCGAGTCGATTCCTTCGACTGACGAAATCAAGCTGTACTCGCACGGCGGCTTCACGGATCTGTGCCGTGGCCCGCACGTGCCGTCCACCGGCAAGCTGAAGGTCTTCAAGCTGATGAAGGTTGCCGGCGCCTACTGGCGCGGTGATTCGAAGAACGAACAGTTGCAGCGCATCTACGGTACGGCCTGGACGAAGAAGGAAGACCAGGAAGCGTATCTGCACATGCTTGAAGAGGCGGAGAAGCGCGATCACCGCAAGCTCGGCAAGCAACTCGACCTGTTCCATATGCAGGACGAATCGCCGGGCATGGTGTTCTGGCATCCGCGTGGCTGGACGTTGTGGCAGCAGGTCGAACAGTACATGCGCCGCCGCGTGAACGAGGCCGGCTACCTCGAGATCAAGACACCGATGATCATGGACCGCTCGCTGTGGGAGGCATCGGGTCACTGGCAGAACTATCGTGAAAACATGTTCACGACCGAATCGGAAAAGCGCGATTACGCGATCAAGCCGATGAACTGCCCGGGGCACGTGCAGGTCTTCAACCACGGTCTGCGTTCGTATCGCGATCTGCCGCTGCGTTATGCGGAGTTCGGCTCGTGCCACCGCAACGAGTCGTCGGGCGCGCTGCACGGCCTGATGCGCGTGCGTGGCTTCGTGCAGGACGACGCGCACATTTTCTGTACCGAAGACCAGTTCATCAGCGAGTCGATCGCCTTCAACACGCTGGCGATGAGCGTGTACAAGGACTTCGGCTTCGATAACGTCGAGATCAAGCTGTCGCTGCGTCCGGACGCGCGTGCTGGCACCGATGAGACGTGGGATCGCGCCGAACAGGGTCTGCGCGACGCGCTGACGGCTTGCGGCGTGACTTGGGAAGAGCTCGCCGGCGAGGGCGCGTTCTACGGCCCGAAGGTCGAATACCACATCAAGGACGCGCTGGGCCGCTCGTGGCAATGCGGTACGCTCCAGCTCGACATGGTGCTGCCGGAGCGCCTCGGCGCCGAATACGTGGCGGAAGACAACAGCCGCCGCCGTCCGATCATGCTGCACCGGGCAATCGTCGGATCAATGGAGCGTTTCCTGGGCATTCTGATCGAGCACCATGCTGGTGCGATGCCTTCGTGGCTCGCGCCAATGCAGGTGGTTGTGATGAATATTGCGGAAAGTCAGACGGAATATGCCCAGTCTCTGGCCCAATCGTTGCAAAAACAAGGGGTTAGAGTAGAGGCGGATTTGCGCAACGAGAAGATTAGCTATAAAATACGTGAGCACACGCTGGAAAAGGTCCCGTACCTCCTTGTGGTCGGCGATAAAGAGCGTGATGCCCAAACGGTAGCCGTGCGTGCCCGTGGCGGTGTTGATCTGGGTGTGATGCCCCTCAGCGCCTTCATTGATCGTCTGCGCGAGGATGTGCAGTCGTTCAGGTAAACCACCTGGCAGCGCGGCTCGTTTTTTTAATTTTTAGAGGAAACGTAACATCGCTACTGATAAGTCTGCGCACCGCATCAACGGTGAAATCACTGCACCCGAGGTGCGTCTGGTCGGAGTCGAGAACGAACCCCTCGGCATCGTGAAGCTTGCCGATGCTTTCCGCATGTCGGAACAGCAGGATGTGGATCTGGTCGAGATCGCCCCGCAAGCGGTGCCGCCGGTTTGCCGCTTGATGGACTACGGCAAGTTCAAGTACTCGGAAGCGAAGAAGCAACACGAGGCGAAGCTCAAGCAGAAGATTGTCCAGGTCAAGGAAGTCAAATTCCGCCCGGGCACTGATGACGGCGATTACAACGTCAAGCTGCGCAACCTCATTCGCTTCCTCGACGACGGTGACAAGACGAAAATCACGTTGCGTTTCCGTGGCCGCGAAATGGCTCACCAGGAAATCGGTATGCGCATGCTGGAACGCCTGCGCACTGACCTCGACGAAGTCGGTCAGGTTGAGCAAATGCCGAAGATGGAAGGGCGCCAGATGATCATGGTGCTCGCTCCGAAGAAAAAGAAGTAAGCAGCCAAGGCTGGTTGTGTGGCAGCGCGCCGCGAGGCGCGCGCCGTCGTGTTGAAAAGATTGAGCAGGACTTCGCCGCCTGCGTGTGTGTGCGCGGCGAAGACAAGCAGGTTTCGGAACAGCACCTATGCAAATAGGCGTCGTTCCTGAAAAGCGGCGGCTGGTAGATCGGCCGACTGCATACCAAGTGGAGTGGGTTTCGAAGGGCGGGTAATGGCCATCAGGCCGACCGCACACCCATATCCATCTAATAATGGAGTTGTTATGCCGAAGATGAAGACCAAGAAGAGTGCTGCGAAGCGCTTCGTGGTGCGTCCGGGCGGTACCGTCAAGCGCGGTCAAGCCTTCAAGCGCCACATTCTTACCAAGAAGACCACCAAGAACAAACGCCATCTGCGCGGTTCCACGTCAGTTCATGAGTCAGATATGAACTCCGTGCGCGCAATGCTGCCGTTCGCTTAACCCTTAACTAAAACTCACAGGAGCTAATTATGCCTAGAGTCAAACGTGGGGTTACCGCACGGGCCCGTCACAAGAAGATCATCAAGCTGGCCAAGGGTTACCGCGGCCGTCGCAATAACGTCTATCGCATCGCCAAGCAGGCGGTCATGCGCGCAGGCCAATACGCCTACCGCGATCGCCGCAACAAGAAGCGTGTGTTCCGTGCATTGTGGATCACGCGTATCAACGCGGCGGTGCGTCAGCACGACATGACGTACAGCGTGTTCATCAACGGCCTGAAGAAGGCTTCGATCGAACTCGACCGCAAGGTGCTGGCCGACATGGCTGTGTTCGACAAGGCTGCTTTTGCTGCGATCGTTCAGCAGGTGAAAGCCGCCGTTGCAGCCTGATTGCGCTTTGGGCAATTAAACTGCGTGGTTCGTTGCAGCGAAGATCCGGTAGTCTCGGTGACGCTGCAACAAAAACGGGGCTCCTCACCGAGCCCCTTTTTTGTTGGTCGAACCAGTTTTGCATCGATTGAACACTGACGTTGAAATGATGGGATCAATGGATCTGGACCAGATTGTCGCTGACGCGCAAAAAGCCTTCGGGGAAGCCAACGACGTCACCACCCTCGAGAACGAGAAAGCCCGCTTTCTCGGCAAATCGGGTGCGCTGACCGAACTGTTGAAGGGCCTTGGCAAACTCGATCCTGAGATGCGCAAGACCGAAGGCGCGCGGATCAACGTCGTCAAGCAGCAGGTGGAAGCCGCGTTGACGGCCCGCCGTCAGGCGCTTGCCGACGCGCTCTTGAACCAGCGCCTCGCCGCTGAGGCCATTGACGTCACGTTGCCCGGCCGCGGCCTCGGAGCAGGCAGCCTGCATCCGGTCATGCGCACGTGGGAACGCGTCGAACAGATTTTCCGTACGATCGGATTCGACGTGGCCGACGGCCCCGAAATCGAAACCGACTGGTACAACTTCACCGCGCTGAACAGCCCGGAAAACCATCCGGCCCGTTCGATGCAGGACACCTTCTACGTTGACGGCAAGGATGCCGACGGCCGCCAGTTGCTGCTGCGCACGCATACGAGCCCGATGCAGGTGCGCTACGCGCGCACCAACACGCCGCCGATCAAGGTGATCGTGCCGGGCCGCACGTACCGTGTGGACAGCGACGCGACGCACTCGCCGATGTTCAATCAGGTCGAAGGCCTGTGGATCGACGAGAACATCAGCTTCGCCGACCTGAAGGGCGTCTACACCGACTTCCTCAAAAAATTCTTCGAGCGCGATGACATCCTCGTGCGCTTCCGTCCGTCGTACTTTCCGTTCACCGAACCGTCGGCTGAAATCGACATGCTGTTCGAAACGGGCAAGAACGCCGGCAAGTGGCTCGAAATCTCGGGTTCCGGCCAGGTTCACCCCACGGTGATCCGCAACATGGGCCTCGACCCGGAGCGTTACATCGGTTTCGCCTTCGGCAGCGGCCTCGAGCGGCTGACGATGTTGCGCTACGGTGTGCAGGACCTGCGTCTGTTCTTCGACAACGACCTGCGCTTCCTGCGGCAATTCGCTTAACGCTTCGAGCCGGACGACGGCCAGAATGCTACGGCGGGCTCGATAGGCCGCCCGCGAGTAATCTGGCGAGACCGGTTGCAGCAGCACGTAACAACGCGCAACGAGGGCGGCCGCGCACGCTGCCAGATACAGAGACACAGGCAAGTGCGCGCCGCAAGCAGTGCCACCGGCAGGGCGCCTGGTTACCAAAGAGCGGTAACCAAAGAAGGCACCAGCCGGACGTGGACTAACCTGATCAGAACGTACACAGAACCATGCAATTCCCGGAATCCTGGCTAAGAAGCTTTGTCGACCCGCAGATGACGACGGACGAGCTGTCGCACGCGCTGACGATGGCGGGACTCGAAGTCGAGGGCCTGCGGCCTGCTGCGCCGCCGACCAAGAAGATCGTTGTCGGCCAGGTTCTCGAGGTCGTCAAGCACCCGGACGCGGACAAGCTCAACGTGTGTCAGGTCGACGCCGGCACGGGTGCGACGCTCAACATCGTCTGCGGTGCGCCGAACGTCGCGCCAGGCATCAAGGTGCCGGTCGCGCTGGTGGGCGCAGAACTGCCCCCGGCCGAAGAGGGCGGCGCCCCGTTCGCGATCAAGCTCTCGAAGCTGCGCGGCGTGGAAAGCCAGGGCATGCTGTGCTCGGCGCGCGAACTGAAGCTCTCGGAAGATCATAGCGGTCTGATGATCCTGCCGGAAGATACGCCGATTGGCCAGGACATCCGCGAGACGCTCAACCTCGACGACACCGTCTTCGAAATCAAGCTGACGCCGAACAAGGCCGACTGCCTGTCGGTATTCGGCGTGGCACGCGAAACGTCGGCCATCACGGGCGCGCCGCTGCATGCGCTCGACATCAAGCCGGCCGCTGTTACTCTGAACGAGACCTTGCCGGTCAAGATCTCGGCGCCTGACCTGTGCGGCCGTTTCTCGGGCCGTGTGATTCGCGGCGTGAATGCGCGTGCGAAGTCGCCGCAATGGATGGTCGAGCGTCTGGCGCGGTCGGGGCAGCGCAGCATCTCCGCGCTGGTCGACATCTCGAACTATGTGATGCTCGAACTGGGCCGTCCGTCGCACGTGTTCGATCTGGACAAGATCCACGGCAGCATGGATGTGCGCTGGGGTCGCAAGGGTGAAACGCTCAAGCTGCTGAACGGCAACACCGTCGAACTCGACGAAACGGTTGGCGTCATTGCGGATGATCAGCACATCGAAAGTCTCGCGGGCATCATGGGCGGCGACAGCACGGCCGTGACGCTCGACACGACCAACATCTATCTGGAAGCCGCCTTCTGGTGGCCGGATAGCATTCGCGGCCGCTCGCGCAAATACAACTTTTCGACAGATGCAGGGCATCGCTTCGAGCGCGGTGTCGACTATGCGACCACCGTCGAGCATATCGAACGCATCACGCAATTGATCCTCGATATCTGCGGTGGCGAAGCCGGTCCGGTGGATGACCAGATCGTCAACATACCGCAACGGGTACCGGTGAAAATGCGCGTCGCACGTGCCAACCGAATCATTGGCATCAAGATCGGTGCAGACGAGATCGCGCAGATCTTCGCGCGCCTCGGTCTCACGTTCACACAGGATGGCGACGTGTTCTCCGTAACGCCGCCGTCGTATCGCTTCGACATTGAAATCGAAGAAGACCTGATCGAAGAAGTCGCACGTATCTACGGCTTCGAAAAGATTCCGGCGCGTCCGCCCGTGGCGACGAGCGAAATGCGTGCGACCAACGAAACGCAGCGCACCCTCCACGATATCCGTCACGCGCTCGCCGCGCGCGACTACGCGGAGACGGTGAATTTCAGCTTCGTCGATGCGCAATGGGAGCAGGATTTCGCGGGCAACGACAAGCCGGTTCGCCTGCTGAACCCGATCGCAAGCCAGCTTTCGGTGATGCGCACGACGCTGTTCGGCAGCCTGATCGAAGTATTGCGCACGAACCTGAACCGTCGCGTGGCGGATCGCGTGCGCGTCTTCGAAGTAGGTCGCGTGTTCCTGCGCGATCCCGCGATCAAGGCCGGCGAACTGCAGGTCGAAGGCTTCGCGCAGCCGAAGATGTTCGGCGCGCTCGCGTACGGCCCGACGCAGGAAGAACAATGGGGCGCGGCGACGCGCGCCGTCGACTACTTCGACGTCAAGGGCGATCTGGAAGCGTTGCTCTCGCCGGCAGTGGCGCGCTTTGTGAAAGCCGAGCATCCGGCATTGCATCCGGGACGCAGCGCGCGCATTGAACTGAATGGCCGCGCAGTGGGTTGGATTGGCGAATTGCATCCGCGCTGGATGCAGAAATATGATCTGCCGCATGCGCCTATTCTGTTTGAAATCGAGGCAGATGCATTAATTCAGCGTGCATTACCGGTACCGTCGGAAGTTTCGAAGTTTCCACCGGTGCGTCGCGATATCGCGGTGGTCGTCGATCAGAAAATCGAGGTCCAGGCACTGCTGGACGAGATGCAAAAGGCGCTTTCCGAGGACGCCTGCAAGACTGTCAGAAGGGTTGCGCTTTTCGACGAATTCCGTCCAAAATCAAACACTTCCGGTGGGTTGGCAGCTCACGAGAAAAGCCTTGCGTTCCGTGTGACCTTGCAAGATACTGGCGGGACCCTTCAGGATGAAACGGTCGATCTGGCCATTCAAACCCTGGTGGATCGTCTGGCTCGAGTATATGGCGCACGGTTGCGCGGATAATCCGCGAATACTCTTTAAGCGGTAGTTTTCGCATTCTCCGGTTCCTGGTTGGCGCGCCATTTGATAGATATGAATGAAATGAACTCGAGTGATTTCGAAGCCCTTCTTACGGCGCAGCGTAGCGCCATGATTCGAGATATTCCGACATCACCCGCAAACGCTTCGGCGGAAACGCCCACGCTCACCAAGGCCGAGCTCGCTGAGTTGCTGTTCGACAATGTCGGGCTCAACAAGCGGGAAGCGAAGGACATGGTGGAGGCGTTCTTCGAGGTGATTCGTGATGCGCTGGAGAGCGGGGATAGCGTGAAGCTGTCGGGCTTTGGCAACTTTCAGTTGCGCGACAAGCCCCAGCGTCCCGGCCGGAATCCTAAGACCGGCGAGGCTATTCCGATTGCTGCTCGCCGCGTTGTGACGTTCCATGCAAGTCAAAAGCTGAAAGCGCTGGTCGAGACCGGCGCTGAGGCAAGCTTCGCGCGCTAATCGACTGGCGCGTTCCTGCGCAACCCACCACGACGGCTAACTGACGATGACAGCGACGATCGAAAAAGTCGTCTTGCCTCCGATTCCGGCGAAGCGCTACTTCACCATAGGTGAGGTGAGCGAACTGTGCGGTGTGAAGCCGCATGTGTTGCGGTATTGGGAGCAGGAGTTCACGCAGTTGAGGCCGGTGAAGCGGCGGGGCAATCGCCGCTACTACCAGCATCATGAAGTACTGTTGATCAGACGGATTCGCGAACTGCTGTACGAGCAGGGCTTCACGATCAACGGTGCACGTAACAGGCTCGATTCGCATGGTGCAGTGCACAGTGGGCCGCCTGATGATGGGGTGGAAGAGGGCGAGGTGGTCGAGGCGTCGTCCGCAAGCACGACTGCTGTCGATGTCGATCAATTGCGCAAAGAACTGCTGCATGTGATCGATCTGTTGAGCCGCTAGCGACCTCCGTAGTTTTCTAATTTCGCAGTTTTGTTGGTCAATCGCGGTTCTAATCGATTGAAGTGTCTGTTATAATTTTTAGCTGTTCGGGGCGTAGCGCAGCCTGGTAGCGTACCTGCATGGGGTGCAGGTGGTCGGAGGTTCAAATCCTCTCGCCCCGACCAAGATCCAACCCGCACGCCGCAAGGCTGTGCGGGTTTTTCTTTGGTGCCTGAAATTTGGGCAAAGCAGAAGGAATATTAGAAATTTCTAATATTCAGGCCGCGTCACCCTGCGGAAGGTGCAGCGAGGCCATCCCGCGCCATTGCCCCTTCCCAAACATCACGGCATGCCTGATCCGTTTTAGGGTTGCTACGCCTGTCCCGAATCACATACTTCTGGCCAAATGCTGGTGTGGGAAGCTTCGCATAACTAATCATATCGTTGATGTCGGGCGATCGCCTCGCCGTTTGAGTCTTCTGTCTGCGCTCTTGGGGCGTACCTTCGTGCAGAGTGAACGAGTATTTAATGAGCCATTCGCGGACTGCCATGAAGCGCACGCAAGCAGCTCACGCAGGCGACGTAATTCCCACCTAATTCTTCCGGCGCAAATTGCCCACATCTGTTGAGTAATACCGAGGAGAATGAAAATGGTCGGCAATTTCACGGCACTTGCGCTTGCACTGGTGATAATGGCACTGGTCGCGAGCATTGCGGTATCTATCTTTGCTTTTGAGATATTCACACTAATGCGCGAGCGCGTCATACGCGCGGCCGCGAATACAGGTGGCCGGTACCGCCCGATACCCGTCATAGTGGGCAGTGATCGAATCTCTAGCATCCAGGATCGTCTGTACGAGTCAGACATCATTGGGGATCAATCAGGATCAAATCAACGGCGGCGAGCGTGAGGGCGCAGCCATGATGAAAGACAAAATCAAAACTGCCGAGGAAGCCATTGCGTTGATTCGCAATGGGGACGTGGTGAGTTGCTCCGGCTTTGTTGGAACGGGTACGCCCGAGGAATTGATCGCTGCGCTGGAACGGCGTTTCGTCACCACGGAAGGTCCACGTGACCTGACGCTCGTTTTTGCGGCCGCGTGCGGCGATGGCAAGGAGCGCGGACTGAACCGGCTTGCCTATGAGGGATTGGTGCGCCGCGTAATTGGAGGCCATTGGTCGCTCGTGCCCAAGCTCGCGAAGTTGGCGACGGACAATCGGATCCAGGCCTACAACCTCCCACTGGGCACAATTTCTCATCTCTATCGCGACTCGGCGGCTCACAAGGCAGGCACCCTCACCAAGGTGGGCCTTGGCACCTTCGTCGACCCGCGGCAAGATGGCGGGAAAATTAACGCACGGACGACGGAAGAACTCGTACACGTCATGGAGATCGAGGGCGAAGAATGGCTTTTCTACAAGGCCCTCAAAATCGACGTCGCCCTGATTCGCGGTACCACTGCCGATCCCGAAGGCAACATCACGATGGAGCGCGAGGCTCTGCTGCTCGACGCCCAGGCTGTTGCCATGGCAGCGCGAAATTCCAACGGTCTCGTCATTGCGCAGGTGGAGAGAATCGCGTCGAGCGGCTCGCTCGATGCACGGCGCGTGGTCGTCCCCGGCACCCTGGTCGATTGCGTGGTGGTAGCGCCTCCGGCGACTCATCGGCAGACGTATGCCACCGATTACAACCCAGCCTATTCAGGCGAGATCCGCGTCGCTGTCGACAAGATCCCGGCACTCGAACTCAACGAGCGAAAGCTGATAGCGCGGCGCTGTGCGTTTGAGTTGCCCTTAGGCGGCGCGATCAATCTGGGAATCGGCATGCCCGAGGCAGTGGCAGCAGTCGCTGCGGAAGAGCGCATACTTGATGATCTGACTTTGACGGCGGAATCCGGCGTGGTCGGTGGCATGCTCCAGGGCGGCCTCGATTTCGGCGCAGGCATCAATACGCAGGCGCTACTGCACCAGAATCAGCAGATCGATTTCTATGATGGCGGTGGGCTGGACCTCGCGTGCCTCGGCATGGCTCAGATCGACCGCGCCGGCAACGTCAATGTCAGCCGGTTCGGTTCTCATCTTGCCGGCGCCGGAGGGTTTATCAACATCAGCCAGAATGCGCGCCAGCTTGTGTTCGCCGGTACGTTCACCGCCGATGGAGACGCTACTTGTGCCGAAGGTGGTCAACTGCGAATCGTAGCCGAAGGGCGAACGAGCAAATTCGTCGCAGCGGTTGAGCAGATCACATTCAACGGACCGCTTGCCGCGGCCAAGGGCCAGTCAGTGCTGTACGTGACCGAGCGCTGCGTCTTCAGGCTGCGGCCCGAGGGGCTGCAGCTGATTGAAGTGGCGCCAGGCATCGACATCGAACGAGACGTGCTCTCTCATATGGCGTTTCGCCCGATTATCGGCGACGTGGCGCTGATGGACCCGCGCATCTATCAATCCAAGCCCATGGGCCTCGCCACCACGCTGCAGGACCGTCAGCAGACCGAACATCTGTGCTGCGACCAATATATTTAAAGGCTATCCTGCCGGGCAACCGCGGTTCACCGTGGATACACCGACAATTCTCCCGTCGAACTCATCGTCTTTTATGCTGGAGTGAGGGGGATGCCCACTGCCACCACGGTGAAATGAAGTCGGCCACAAGTGACGTACCCGGCAAGATAAAGTCGCCCGGACTACAATCCATTCACCGGCCGTCGGCGCTTCGCCGGTGTGGCCGGGGGCGACGTCTCCTATCTTCGGAGGAAAGTCATCGTGAAACTCCTTTTCTATGCCGTAGCGACACTCTCTGTATCAGCTGTTCCAGCTGTTTCCTTCGCACAGTCAAGCGAGCCCTTGACCCGTGCGCAAGTCATTGCCGAGCTCATCGAGGTCGAGAATGCGGGCTTCCATCCCGCACTCGTCGATTATGTTGAGTACCCTGGCAATCTTCAGGCAGCAGAAGCACGTATCGCAGCAAAGCAAGCCAAAAACATCCCGACGCCGACAGCGAACGGGTCATCGCAGTAGCTGTTACATCAGTACGTAAAGTCCCAGGCAGTACGTAGTTCAGATCTCGCCACATCGGCGAAAAAGACCGGCCCGCTGCCCCGGGCCGGCAAAACGGGCAGCAAACGAAGCTCTCCGTCCAGGCATTCGCAGGGTGAAAACGCCCGGACCCAAAGCTCGCCTGATGACCTCTCTCCTCGCATCACTCGTCAGCTCACCTCCTTTTTTGTCGACCTCATGTTGTGTACGTGACCGACATTGCGCCGGTGTGTTGCAGATCAGAACAGGTGTCGCAGACCGACCGTATAGCCTGTGCCGTTAGTCGACGAGCCCGTCGCCTGCCATCCTGTGGTCCCGTACGCGAATCTGCCTGACTTGGAGTCGTAGACAACATCCGCATAGACGCTCGTCGCTTTGGACAGGAAGTAGAAATAGCCCAATGCGCTACGGCATTGAATCGTTTGTCCGTTGGATGTCGTGTGACTGAAGGTCGTCATGACCGCCTGCGTTGGGCCAATGGGGATGTTGAGGCCGACCATCTGGTTGTGCATCGACTGACTAAAAGTGTTCTGGCCAAAGCCATAGCCGGCATATAGCCGCGCAAAACCGAAGTCGTACTGACCAGCCGTATAGGCCCAGCGAGCGTTTTCCGGCTGCGGACGGATGTACGAGGCGGCGAGCTTGAGATTCGGATCCTGATAAACGATCGACGCGGAATAGGGAACGTTGTCGCCCTGAACCGCCGAGTCGTGTGAGGCGACCTGCGCGCGAACAGTCACGGGACCCAGCGTGTACGCATAATTTGCCGAATTGTTCGTGCGCACGGTGTCGATTTGCCCTGGGCCGCCGTTTGCCTCCGAAATGCCGCCGCGCGCGGCATATCCGGCCACCAGACCGTTCTGACCAAATGGGTCGGCCGATACTTCGGCGTAGTGGCTCGCATTGACGTCCCGGCCTACCACGAGGTGACCGAACCATCCCTCGAGCCCGACGGTCGAGCGACCACTGAAGAACGAACTCGAGTTATAGAACGTGCCGTTGTTCGGATTGAACTGCTGTTCCAACTGGAAGACCGCCTTGTACCCGCCTCCCAGATCCTCGCTCCCTTTGAGACCCCAGAAGCTGGTTGCCCCGGTATTCATCCGAATAGCATTGCTGCCGTCGTACTTGCCGACCTCGAGGTCGACCAGTCCATACAGCGTCACCGACGACTGCGCCATCGCGGCGTTCGCACCCAAGGCGGTCAAGGCAGCTACGAACAACTTTCTTTTCATATTGTCAGTCTCCTCGTTTAGTTCCGTCTATTGGAACTGATGAGGCGAGTTTAGCATTCAATGGAACTGATGCAAGTCGTTTTAAAGAATCTTCGGGATAGCCCTAGGGGGTCGCGTTGTAACGACGCGTCAAGGCCGGCACATGGCTAACCGCGGGGAAAAGGCGAGGCGTGCCGAGGCTTAGGCGCGAAGGCGCAAGCGGCGGCGGCGTGAAGGAGGAGGGCGCTGGGAAGGTTTTGACGACACCGCCGGGCGCGGTGCCGGCGATGTCACGCGTGAGTCCGCGGAAGAGGCTTATCCGGCGAAGGTCGTCTCGGGGAGACCGCGCACGCCGGGAATACTGACCGCGAAGAGCGATCCGGACAGCGGGGCGCCGTTGAGCATGTCTTCGGTCAGCCGGACGCGCGCACTGGTGACATAGAGCACGTCCAGATTCTGGCCGCCGAAGCAGCAACTGGTGGGGCGTGGCACGGGCATGCGGATGCGCGTCATTTCCCGGCCTTCGGGATCGAAGCGCACGACGCACCAGTCGTCCCACATGGCGACCCACAGGCAGCCGTCCGCATCGACGGTCAGCCCGTCGGGCGAGCCCGCCGACGAGTCGAGCGTGATCAGCGACCGGCGATTGGCGATCGCGCCGTTGATCAGGTCGAAGTCATACTGGTAGATGGTCTTGCGGTGTGAATCCGTGAAATACATCCGCGTATTGTCCGGGCTCCAGCCCAGCCCGTTCGCTACCGTGAAACCCGTATCCATCTTCTTCCAGGACCCGTCTGCGTCGACCCGGAACAGATTGCCGCGGTTAGCCGCCGCGCCCATGTCCATCGTGCCAACCCACAGCCGGCCCATGCGGTCGCATTTACCGTCGTTGTAGCGATTGCCCGGCCGGTCGAACTCCGGATGGGAGAAGCGCGTCAGATTGCCGACTTCGTCGACGGTCATGAGGCCGCCTGGTGTCGCGATGAGCAAGCCGCCAGTTGCTTTCGGGACCACGAGACTCAGCATCGAGCCGAGTTTGGTTTCCGTGCTGGAACGGCTCGCGGCATCGAAACGGTGGATGGTCGGCGTGAGGATGTCGACCCAGTAGAGCGCGCCGTCGCGGGTCGACCACATCGGCGCCTCGCCCAGCAGCGACGGCACCTGGCTGACACAGTGGACGTCTGCGTTAGCCAGCGCGGGAGGCTGGCTCTTGGCGGCTAGCGACATCGATTGACCGCCCGAGTTGTGCGAGATCTTGCGCGCAGCGCCCATCACCGCAGCCGACAGGTTGTGCGCGCGCGCCGCGTCGAGCCGGCTGGCATTGCCGGAGATGGCCACCGCGCCGATCGGCCGGCCCTCGAAGTCGAACACCGGGGCCGCCAGCGCGACCGTGTCGCCCGAGCTTTCCTGATTGGCGAGTGCATAGCCGCGCGAGCGTGTCAGGTCGAGTTCGCTTCTGAGCGCGTCGATGGACGTGATCGTGCGCGGACCGAGCGGCTGCAGCGTGATGGTGTTCAGCAGGTCCTGCTGCTGGAGCGGGTCGAGATAGGCCGCGATGGCCTTGCCGACCGCGCTTGCATGTAGCGGCAGGCGCATGCCGACGCCGAGCGAAATTCGCCCGACCTGGCGCGCATCTTCGCTGGCGATGACCACCGCACTGTTGCCGTCCAGAATCGCCAGATGGACCGATTCGCCTACGAGATCGCGCAGCAGAACGAGTTCGTCTTGCGCGCCGACCCGCAGGTCGAAGTCGCTCCACACCTCGTGCGCGAGTTCGAGAAAGCGCAGCCCGAGGCGGAACGTCTTGCTGTACGCATCGTGGCGCAGCAGGCCTTCGCGCTGGAGCGTCGTCAGAATCCGGTGCAGCGTGCCCTTGGGCAGCCCGCAAGCCCTGAGCAGCTGTGTGAAAGTCATCGGCGCAGGCGCCTGCGAGACTATATTCAATAGATACATCGCCTTTTCGAGCACGCCGACGCCGGCTGGGCCTTTGTCTTCAGCGAGGGCGAGCGTCGCCGTCCCCTCACTCTCCAGTTCCGGGCTCAGCGGATTCGTGGAGGTGGTTTCTACTATTTTTCGTTTCAATTTGGTCAAGTCTTTCGCCCCTTGGCGGAGATGGCGGGCCAGTGTCCCTGTAGAACGTCTCTTGAGGGCATTGTACGCCCAAAAATAGTACGATCGCTTCGTTGTTCTATTAGATGGAACTTTAAAAAAAACCGTGCTAGGATGGCATCACGAGTTCCAATTATAGAAACAAGGAGACAAGTATGCTCACACGACGCAAATTCATTTCCGCCGTGGCCGCCTCATCCATTTTCGCGCCGGCGCTGCTCAAAGCTGCCACGAGCGATTTCACGTATGTGGGGTGGTCCCAGGACGAAGCAGCCAGCAAGGCCACATTGGGCATGATTTTCCAACAGTTTCAGCAAGGCGACCCTGGTGCGGCGGTCAACGTCGTGGGGTTCCCATACGCGCAGATGCAGCAGAATCTTTTTCTGCGACTGCGTGCCCACCAGCCAGTCGACGCGGCCCAACTCGCCCTGCAATGGCTGCCGCAATTCGGCGCGACCGGCAAGATGATCGACTTCAACGACATCTACGGCAAGGCGGCGCTCGAAAAGGTCATCGATCCGGCAATCCTGCGGCTTGGCCAATTCAAGGGCAAGCAACTGAGCATGCCGTGGACTGCGGGCTCGATCGGCATGGTCGCCAACGCGGCCGTCCTGAAGGAAGCCGGGGTTCGCGAGGCGCCCGTCACGATTGACGCATTCATCGAATCGCTCAAGGCGGTCAAGGCGAAATTCCCGGAAGCCGTGCCGTACGGCATGTCTACCAAAGACAATGCGTCAATGTCGGCGGACTTCCAGACGTGGCTGTGGACCTTCGGCGGTCACATTTTCAACGAGCAGGGACAGGTCGTGGTCAACAGCCCCGCTGGCGTGCGCGCGCTCGGGTTTATGAGCGACCTCGTGAAAGACCGTTTGGCCGCAAAAGACACGGACCGCTACGACGCCCGCCGCCTGTTCGCGCAGAACCGCTGCGCGTTCTATCAGGATGCACCGCTTGCGCGCGGTTTCGCCCGCGACAATTCTGGTAAAGGCACCGCCTTCGACGTGAACGTTGAATCTGTCGCGACACCGGTTGTAAAGAAAGGCGATGTTCCGCGCTCGTTTGCGTGGGGGCATCTGCTCGGCAGTTTCGCGCAAGACAAGCAAAGTTTCGATGTGAAGTCGGCGCCTGCCCGCTTCGTTTCGTATCTCAGCATGACTGACGAGCCGCAACTCGAGTATTTCCGGCAGATTGGTCTGTTCCCCGTCACCCGAAGCGCAATCGCCAAACTATCCGGCGACCCGTATGTTGCGAATTGGACCAGGAGCGCAAAAAGCGCCACACGTGACGAACTTGCGCTCTACCCGAATGTCGCGGACCTGACGGTGATCGTCGGCGAGCAGGTGCAAGCCGCCGTGCTGGGGCAAAAGACGGCTGCGGAAGCAATCGACACCATGAGTAAGCGGCTGAGTGCCGCCATCTAAGCGAGTGGCGACGCATGACCAGCCCGTCAGGCGTCGCCGCGAATGAACTCGTGCCCGCGCGTTAATCCTTTACACGAACCCGGTCCCTATGAACAAGGCTAGCCTACCCTTGACGCAGTCCGATCTACGGGCAGCAAAGCAGCGTGGATCACTGAAGTCGCACGAAAGAAGAATTGGATTTGCTTTCGCGCTGCCTTCGCTGATTGCATTCGTCGCCGTTATCCTGATTCCGTTTCTTCAATCGCTCAAACTCTCCTTCTATCGCTACACGATAGAAATGGATACGCCCCGCTTTGTCGGTCTGAGTAACTTCAGGAAGCTGCTGAGCAATCCCGACACGCTGTCGATCTGGTTAAACACACTGACGTTCGTGGTGCTGACCACCAGCATCACGCTCGTGCTCGGTCTCGCGTGGGCGGTGGTGCTCAATCAGTCGTTTAGGGGCAAGGCATTTCTGCGCGCGCTTTCGCTATTGCCCTGGGTTCTTCCATCGACCGTTACCGCGTTTCTTGCCGCGTGGATCTTCAATGGTCAGTACGGCATCCTCAACGCGATTCTGCTGCAGTTGGGCGTGATTACCGAACCTGTACCCTGGCTGGCCGAAGCGCACTCGGCTATGGCGGCCGTGGTCCTTACACGCGTCTGGGTTTCGGTGCCGCTTTTCATGGCGTTCTTCCTGGCAGGTCTGCAGGGCGTGTCGCAGGATCAGATGGACGCGGCGCGAGTCGACGGTTGCGAAAACATCGGCGTTTTCCGCTACGTCGTGTTACCCCATCTAGCTCCGACGATCATCATCGTGACCATACTCGGCGCAATGAGTAACCTGCAGGCGTTCGACGTGATCTATGCGCTCACTCAGGGCGGTCCGGTCAAGGCCACGACGATGCTGTCCATCGAAGTCTACAAGCAGGCGTTTCAGAACTGGGATGTCGGCAGCGCATGCACGATCGGCGTGCTGTGGTTCCTGACCATTGCGATCCCGTCGATCTTCTATCTGCGCATTCTGTTCAAGCGGGAGAACTAAGCATGTTGCTTCTCAATAACTGGCGAGCAAGAACCGGTTTCATGACGCTGTTGCTCGTGATTGGTGGCTTTCTGTTTTTGCCGATCGTCTGGATGCTGCTGACGTCGATCAAGCCGGAGGGCGAAGTGTTCGTGCGCATTCCGACTATATTGCCGCACGTACCGACGCTGGAAAACTATCGCGCGCTGTTCAGTCACAGCGAGACCGCGATGCAACTTCGCAACAGCCTGATCACGGCGGGCGGCGGCGCGCTTCTCACTGTAGCGCTGTCGACCTATGCGGCGTATAGCTTCGCCAAGTTCCGCTATTTCGGCCGCAAGCCGCTGATGTTCCTGATGCTCTCGGCGCAGATGTTCCCGTTTGCGATGCTGCTGATCAGCGTCTACCCGATGTTGCAGTGGGCCAACCTGCTCAATACGCGCGTTGGACTGATCGTCGCTTATATCATCCTCGCATTGCCGAGCGGCACCTACATGCTCTACAGCTACTTCATCAATATTCCTAATGAAATAATCGAGGCGGCTCGCGTCGATGGGGCGAGCGAGGCCTACATCCTGCATCGAATCGTGTTGCCGCTCGCTATCCCCGCAATGGTGACCGTCGGCCTGTATTCGTTCATGTGGGCCTGGAACGATCTGCTCTTTTCGCTCACGCTTATTACGTCCCCGGAGTTGCGCACGGTCGGGCCCGGCCTGCTGCTGAGCTATCTGGGCGAAGGCCGCGCGAACTGGGGCGGAGCGATGGCCGAGTCGATCGTCATCTCGCTGCCCGTCGTACTGGGGTTCGCCTTCCTGCAGCGCTACTTCATCAAGGGACTTACGGCTGGAGCGGTCAAATCATGAGACTTGAGAACAAGGTTGCGATCGTCACCGGCGCCGGTCAAGGTATCGGCCGCGCGATCCTCGAACGGTTCGTTGGCGAGGGGGCTCGGGTGATCGCCGTTGAACTGTCGGATGCGAGCGCCGGGCGCGCAATCGCCGGCCTGCCGCTTGAGCGCATCGAAATGTTGTGTCTCGACGCGCATAAACAATCCACCGTCGATGAAGCCATTCGCATCGCAGGAGCGCGTTTCGGCGGCCTCGATGTGCTCGTCAACAACGCCGTTCAGTACACTGCTGCGAGCCTCACGAACGAGACCGACGAAGGCTGGGCCCGCACGATCGATTCTGCACTGGGCGCAACGTTTCGTTTCTGCCGTGCCGCGATGCCGGAAATGATCGCACGTGGCGGAGGATCGATTGTCAACGTTGCGTCGATCAACCAGATCGTCGCGAATCCGGGTCTTGCCGCGTACACGGCCGCAAAGGGCGGCGTGCGGGCGCTGACGAAGCAAATCGCCGTCGAATTCGGCATGCAGCGCGTGCGCTGCAACTCGATCTCGCCGGCATTCATCGCGACGGAGCGCACGGTTGAGGGACTCACGCCGACGGATCTTGCGGCCGTCGCGCAGAGCTACCCGATGGGTCGCATCGGCGAGCCCGCCGACGTGGCCAATGCGGCGCTCTTCCTCGCCAGCGACGAGTCTTCCTTCATCACCGGCGTGGATCTACCAATCGACGGCGGCTTGACGTCGCTCGCAGCCAGCGCGCTGTTGTCGAACCATATTCGTACCTCGTGGGGACTTCCTGCCCTGCACATCGCGGAGAACAAGAAATGACGATAACGAACGCCCACAAACCGCTTGTCGGCGTGTTTCCGGTGTTGCCGACCCCGTTCGAGGAGAACGGCAATCCTGACGTAGCCAGCCTGCGCAATCTGGTGCGCTATCTGATCAAGGCTGGAGTCGACGGTATCACTTATCCGGGCGTCGCCAGTGAGTTCGGACAACTGAGCGTCGACGAACGGCTCACGCTGACTGACATCGTGCTCGACGAAATCGACGGGCGCGTACCGTTGATTGCCGGCGTTTCCAGTACAGATGCCGAGGTGACCATCCGGCTCGCGCAAGCGTTGTCCCTAGGCGGAGCGGCGGCACTGATGATCGCGGTCCCGCCGGACCGGTTGACCGCGCAGGCACAGATCGAGTTTTTCAGTCGCGTAGCAGCGGCCGTGCCGGATACACCTGTCATGCTGCAGAACGTACCGGCACCGGTCGGTGCAGGACTCGACCCCCGCGTCCTGCTCGAAATCCTCAATGCGGTGCCGGCCATCCGGTACATCAAGGAAGAAACCTTGCCGAGCGGGCAGCGGCTTTCGATTCTCAAGGACAGTGCCCCGACAACGATGCTGGGCGTGTTCGGTGGCGCGGGCGGCCGCTACATCACGGACGAACTGCGGCGCGGCGCGTGTGGCACGATGCCGGCGATCGAACTGGTAGAGATTCACGTTGCATTGTTCAAGGCGCATAGGGCAGGGCAAAGCGAACAGGTCAGGGCGCTGTTCACACGCATGCTGCCGATCCTGAACGTGCAGGCCGTGTTTCGCTGGTCGCTGACGAAGTACGTTCTGCATCGGCGCGGACTGATCAAATGCAGATTGCAGCGCGCATCGGGTCCTTTGCTCGACGCGGCCGATACCTCTGACGTCGACGATTTCCTGCGCGACATCGACGATCTCCTGCTTCCTCAACAAGTACTTTCCACCGTCGGAGGCGAGCGACATGGCACAGCTTGAATTGCGTCAGATCAGTAAATCGTTCGGCGACGCATCCGTCATTCAGGACGTCGACCTGCATGTTGCCGATGGCGAATTCTGCGTGTTCGTCGGACCGTCGGGGTGTGGAAAATCCACATTGCTCAGATTGATTGCGGGGCTCGAGGAAAGCACGTCCGGCACGATTTCAATCGGCGGTAACGATGTCACGGCGTTGCAGCCGGCGAGGCGCGGGATCGCAATGGTGTTTCAGTCGTATGCCCTCTATCCGCACATGAGCGTAGCGGAGAATATGGGCTTCGGCCTGAAGATGGCGAATCTGCCGAAGGGGCGTATCGAAGAAAAGGTTCAGGAAAGTGCGCGCATTCTGCAAATCGAGCATCTGTTGGCAAGAAGGCCAAAAGATCTCTCCGGCGGCCAACGTCAGCGCGTGGCGATTGGCCGGGCGATCGTGCGCGAGCCTTCGCTCTTTCTGTTCGACGAACCGCTCTCCAATCTTGACGCTGCGTTGCGCGTCGAAATGCGGCTCGAGCTTGCACGCATCAAGGAAGAACTTGGCACCACGTTTGTCTACGTGACGCATGACCAGGTGGAAGCGATGACCCTCGCGGACAAGATCGTCGTGCTGCGTGACGGAAAAATCGAACAGGTGGGGCGTCCGCTCGATCTGTACCATCGTCCGGCAAACCAGTTTGTCGCCGGGTTTATCGGCTCGCCGAAAATGAACTTCATTGAGGTGTCGGCAACGCCCGTGGATTCGACCTCGGTCAAAGTCGACCTGCCAGCCGGGCACGTGTGCATTCCGGTGACGAAGCGGGTGACCAGTCGGACCCTGACCCTGGGTGTGCGGCCTGAACATCTGCGTATTGTCGATAAGCGTGATGCAGCGCTGATCGGCGAAGTCAACCTCGCCGAACGGCTCGGCAGCGAAACGTTCGTCTACGTGAAGACGGTGATGGGATCGATTATGGTGAAAGTCGACGGCGCAGCGACATGCGCGAGAGGTGATCTCATCGGGCTCGCATTCGCCGATGAAGCACTGCATCTTTTCGCGGGCGATGGCTCGCGCATTTCCGCATCCTGATCAATCACGACTCGTTCGATATGACTATCTCACCCAGAATAGCGTCGGTCGACACCTTCATTGTTTCGATCCCCCGTGATGTGCCTTACCTGGGCGGCCTCGGCCAGGACGAACAGGTCAACAGCCGCGGCTACTTGATCCGCAAGGGCAATAGAACGATCTATCCGGCGACTGACATGTCGGTGCTCATCAAGCTGACCGCGGACGACGGCACGGTGGGCTGGGGCGAGACCTACGGGATTGTGGCGCCTGAGGCCGTGACAGCGATCATCGACGACGTGCTCGGGCCGGCTGTCATTGGACGCGATCCGCGCGACGCTGTTGTGATCCAGGAAGATCTGTACGACATGATGCGGGTGCGCGGCTTTTTTGGCGGCTTCTACGTCGATTCCATTGCTGGCGTGGACATCGCCATCTGGGATCTGTTCGGAAAGCTGGTCGGACAGCCGGTGGTCAAGCTGATTGGTGGGCAGCGTCAGACGTCGATTCCGGCCTATGTTTCGGGTCTTCCGGGCCGCTCGCTCGAGGAGCGTGTGGCGCTGGCGCGCTCGTTTGTTGCCAAAGGATTCATTGCGTTCAAGTATCACGCGGCGGTGTCCTTCGACGGAATCGTCGACGAAATGCGCGCACTCCGGGAAGGACTCGGGGAGAGCGTGCAACTCATGGTCGATTTGCACTGGAAATTCACGGCTCAGGAAGCGATCCAGCTCATCGACCAGCTTACGCCTTATCGTCCCTACTTCGTCGAAGCGCCGTGTCAGCCGGAGGATATCGAAGGCCAGGCGAGGGTCGGTACGCAGATCCGTGTGCCGCTCGCACTAGGCGAGGAGTGGCGCACGGTTTACGAATACCGCCCACGGCTAGAAAAACGCGCGATGTCGATTATTCAGCCTGAAATGGGGCATATCGGCATCAGCCAGTTCATGCAGATTGCGCGGATGGCCAATGCGTTCCATATGAAAGTGATTCCACACGCTAGCATCGGTATCGGTATTTTCCAGGCAGCGAGCCTGCATGCAACCGCCGCGCTGCCCAATGCACCGATGCATGAATACCAGCATTCGGTTTTCGATCGCAACCTGCAATACGTGAAAACGACCATGCGTTGCGTCGATGGAGCATTCCAGCTACCCGACGGCCCAGGTCTCGGTATCGAGCCGAGCGAGAAAGTGTGGCAGCACATTCGGAAGAAGCCCGCTGTGTAGAAGCAGAATTGGCGCAGTGCGAGCGAGTCGTTTCGCGCTGCGCCGGAAATACATCCAAATTTTTCTTTTATTATATTAATAAGGATCCCATATTATGAATCCGTCATTTGTCAGTCTCGACTGGGGAACGTCGAGTTTGCGCGCCACACTCGTGTCGACCGAGGGAGGAATCATTGAGGCGAGAAGTGCGGCGGGCGGCGTGATGTCCGTGAAGGAAAGGCAGTTCGAGGCGTCACTGAATGCGATCTGTAGCGACTGGATCGATCAGTTCGGTTGTCCAATCGTGGCGAGCGGCATGATCGGCAGCCGTCAAGGCTGGGTGGAGGCGCCTTACCTGGATTGTCCTGCGACGCCAGCCGCCGCGGCCCGTGCCTTTACGACGCTATCAATATCGAGCAAAGTCGACATGCACATCATTCCGGGACTGCGCTGCGGCTCGGGAGCGTCGATGTACGACGTAATGCGTGGAGAAGAGACGCAGATCTGGGGCGCCGATGTGGAAGCCGACAGCGTGTGCGTGCTGCCCGGCACGCACAGCAAATGGGCCTTCGTGGGCGAGCAATCGAGGATTACCCGGTTCGCCACCTATATGACGGGGGAGTTGTACGGCTTGCTCACCAAGCACGGTATTCTTGGCCGGCTGATGGAGTTTGGTGGCGGAGATAACGAAGCCTTTGCGCGCGGTGCAACGCTTGGTTTGAATCATCCGTCGCAAGCCACGCACGTGCTCTTTGCTGCGCGCACGGCGGGTCTGATGGGTGAAGAGCATCCGGCCGCATTGCCTGACTACCTGTCGGGTATCCTGATCGGCCTGGAAGTCGCGAGCGCCATCGCCGCGGAGAACGTGAATGACGAACGGCCCATCGTCCTGATCGGGGACGACGACTTGTGCTGTCGTTATGAAGTTGCTCTGCAGCTTGCCGGCTTGCAATCGGTGCGTGCGCGGGACGGCGCCACTGTTCAGGGCCACGTGCGGGTCGCGAGAGAGGCCGGCATCGTGGTGTGTGAGTCGGTCTGAGACCCAAACGACGACGCTAGCGAAGCAATACGGTGAGCGCGACAAGCTCGGATTGACGCGTAATGCCGAGCTTGGTGAAAGCGCGCTTTTTGTATGTCGTAACCGTCGTTGGTGAGAGTTCGAGGGTGGTGGCGACCGCGTTGACAGTCTCGCCACGCCCCAGCAGCATCGCGACCGATCTTTCCCGTCCAGAAAGCGCGTGGTGCCACTTGTGCAGAAATTCCGGCGGGGGTGCAGGCACGCTCAACAATCGAATATGCATCTCGGCGAGTGTGGCGAGGAACTCGCCAACGGAGGCAATCAGGATCTTGTCGTGGCTTTTGAACGGCCCGATCCGCGCGGTCCTATATAGGCTGAGGAATGAGATGGTGTCGTTACCGGGCATTGCGATCGAAAGCGTGTCAATGATCGCTGGTCGCGCGAAGAAGCGGTCGACGCATTCGACATGGGAGGCGGGGTCGACGACAACGGAACGGGCATCCGCACCGTTTCGCTGCCGTGCGCTTGAGGAAGCGAGTTCACGCACGAGAGGGGCGAGGCGGCCGTAGCCGGCGACGTATTCATCCAGCGGCGCGACGGGAAGATCCTGCGAGTGTCGGCTCGCGGTGCCGACCATGGATGCGCGCCCGCAGCATACGCGGACAACAGTGCAGTGGTCCACTGCGATAGCCGTATTCAGCGCCGCAAGCAAAGCGCTCGCGAATCGGCCTGAACCGGCTGTCCGAAGACTTTCGGCAAACAGTCCGGCACTAAGAAGATGGCGCGAGTCGTTCATCATGGCTTCGGGATATTCTTCAATGGATCAGCCGACGAGTTTCCTGTCGCGCATCCAGTCAAGCACGATTTCGGCGATTGAATCGCTGTTATTGTCGGCCATCAGTGCGTGGCTGTTGCCGATGATTCCGCGTGCCGGCAAATCAATCCATTGCGCGTCGACACCGGCAGCGGTCAGCGCTTCATACCAACGCCGTACCTTGGGCACAGAATTGACCCAGAAAGGGTGTTGGTCCAGATAGTCGCCCCAGAGGAACAGATGCGGTATGCCGCGCAAAACTCGCGGGTCACAATGTTCAGGGTTGGGTGCGCCGGACGGCTCGAGCGAGATGACGGCCTTGATACGACCGGGCGCGTGCAGCGGGGCGTTGAGTCCGAAATTGCCACCTTGACTGTGTGTCAGCACGATGCTGCTGTCTAGCCGGGCTATGAGCGCATCGTACGCATGTTGGGTGAGCTTGTCGTTGCCGCCCCAGCGCGGCACAAACTGGTTCATGAACGCTTCCATGCGAGCGACGGGGAAGCGAAGCCCCTCGTGAGAATGCCGCTGTTCAGGATCGACATTCCAGGAAGCGGGCGGACCGAAACGGAACGTCTCTTCCCACGCTTCACGTGCCGTGCGGAAATAGGGTGCGTCCGCGTAGGCGTCGGGATAAGGCGCCCACGACGCCCGGCCGCGCTCGACCGCGTCGGAGACGAACACATCGAAGCCTGCTCGAAGAAAGAACATTTGCCATCCGGGCCGACCATCTGGCGTCGTTTCCCAGTTCACGCCACTCATTCCTCCGCCATGCCATAGCAGCAGAGGATGCGCGCTGCGTGGATGTGCGAGCTTCACGTATTGAACGTACATCTGGCCGACGATCATCTCCCCATTGGGATCGATGGGATGAACTGCGCCTCCGGCCGTACTGACGCGGACTCGCGGAGCCATGCCGGTCAGTGAGATCATTCGGCCTCCGACGTGAAAGCTGCCAATGTCACGCACCTGGAGAGGCGTAGGGAGGCCCGAAGCCGAGTTGGTACTGCTTGGAAGCTCGCCTTGTGAACGCCGTTCGCAGTTATGGCTCCGCATTGTGGCCTCCTGATGGAAATGAAATGAAGAAGCGCTGCCGCCGGCCCGGTGATGGCGATCGCGGCGACCAGCGTGCCAGCGCGGATTTCTTCGAGTGCGGTCGCCGCAAGAATCATCACGAATGGGCGAAGAGCGAAAGTTGCTTCGTCTTGATCATGGATCTGACTTTCGACGCGAACGGGGCGTGCGGATCTTTGGTACAGGCTTCTGCTACGATTTCTCCCACCGGATGAGCCGTATCGATCACCACCCTGTCCGTTTCCTTGACGCCGAGCTTATCGACACCGGCAACCCAGTAAACCAGCGCCGGTTGATACGCCTCGTCGACTGCAACATAATCGGCGCAAGTCATTTTCGCCGGACTCACGTTCTTCTCCTGCGCGCTAGCTGTTTGAGCGGCGGCCAAACAGACCAAAACGGCCAGGACGGCGGCGGGTTTCATAAATTTTCCGGATTTCATACAACACTCCATGAGGCGAGAAAGTCTGAATTTCTCGCAAGGTGATGGCTCTAGAGCCGAACAGCCGGCAATGCACATTCAGCCGGTACACTGCGCATCGTAGAGACTCAGAATTAGCTACGAGTTAACTGGGGAAGATTGCTCTGGAACGAAACGTCCACTTGTGCCCCGGGCTTATCTGGCGTCAGTAGCGGGTGCCCTGGTCCAGCGTGTAACGTCACGACGCGTCATGTTGGCGATGACTCTGCTGGAAACGGTCTGAATCGGCACGTTCGTATAGCGCCGTACCTCCGAAGCAACGTCTTCGTTCCGCCAGTTCAACCAGCTCGAATTCCGCTCGCCGAGAATGATCAGGTCGGCAGCCGACGTGTCGGCGACAGAGGCGATCGCCCGGCCGACCGAGACGCCCGACATCGGCAACGTGATCATGCGGGTTTCGGCGAGAGACGAATGGTTGTCCAGCACCTCCGCCATTCGCGTGACGATTTCGCGTCCATGGGCTTCCATCGCATCGAAGATCAGTCCGAAGTCGTAGTCGATCGGCCCCGTCAAGTATGGCGTAGGATCGACCGCGTGCAGCGCAAGAATTTGTGCATCGTACTTTCGCGCAGTTTCGATAGCCGATGCCAATACTGTATCGATCGAGCTTGCACTAACCGCAACTAGAATCTTTGTGAACATTCTGGGTGCCTCTATGAAGTGGGACAGTGGAACACTTCGGCTGGCTTGTGCCGTTCGTGTTCCATGGCCGTATCTTGTCGAGGCAGAATGAGAGGAAAATTAGCGCGTCCATGCAGACATGGCGCGGCGAGGCAAGGGCCCGCTTTCACGCCCTTGCGGACCGTCGACCCAGCAGGTGGTCGACTCTACCGCCCCGCGACTGCTGCGTTATCCTCAGCGATTGGCGCGGCCACGGACGCCGTCTCCGCTTCCACATGCGACAGCTTCATCATGCGCGGCTGGAGCAGCAGCGCGACGAGTCCGCTCCAGCCGGTCTGATGTGATGCGCCAACGCCGCGGCCATCGTCGCCGTGAAAGTACTCATGAAAGAGCATGAGATCCTGTGAGCGCGGGTCTGCTTGCAGCGTGGGATAGGCTGCCATCACGGGCCGCACGCCTTTTGCGTCTTTGAGAAAGAGCGAAGTGATGCGGTGCGCAAGCCTATCGGCAATCTCGCTCAGCGACAAATGGTTGCCCGAACCCGTTGGATACTCGATGCGAAACTCGTCGCCGTAGTAACGATGAAACTCATACAGCGATTCGATCAGCAGGTAATTGACCGGCATCCAGACCGGGCCACGCCAGTTCGAATTGCCGCCGAACACACGTGTATCCGATTCGCCAGGCAAGTACTTGATACAGAAGCTTGCGCCGCCATGATCGAAAACGTAGGGCGCGTCACGATGCACGCGGGACAGTGCCCGCACGCCGTACTCAGACAGAAATTCATCTTCGTCGAGCGCACGCCGCAACAGCGCGGTCATCCGGTAGCCGCGCAACAGCGAGAGCAGGGTGGTGTTGCCCTTGCCGGGCTCGGTCCAGCGCGACACCAGCTTGGCCAGATTTGGCCGGTGATCGAGAAACCACGCCAGCCGTTCGCGCAATCCGGGTAGATGACCGTACACGCGGTCCTCGAGCACGTGTACGGCGAACAGCGGAATCAGTCCGACGATCGAACGTATGCGCATCGGCACGTGGCTACCATCCGGAAGGTGCAGCAAGTCGTAGAAGAACTCGTCGTGTTCGTCCCATAACCCTGTACCGCAGCTATCGCCGCAACTGATCGCCTCTGCGATATAGAGAAAATGCTCAAAGAACTTGACGGCGATTTCCACGTACGCGTCATTTCTCATCGCCAGTTCGAGACCGATCTGCATCAGATCGAGTGCGTACGAGGCCATCCACGCAGTGCCATCGGCCTGATCGATACGGCCGCCAGTGGGTAGCGGTGAAGACCGGTCGAAGATGCCGACGTTGTCGAGCCCAAGAAAGCCGCCCTGAAAAATGTTGCGGTCATCGGCATCCTTGCGGTTGACCCACCACGAGAAATTGAGCAGCAGCTTGTGAAACATCATCTCCAGAAACTCGGGATCCCCAACGCCTGTCACCTCGCGGTCGAGTTCGTACACACGCCATGTGGCCCAGGCGTGAACCGGTGGATTCGCATCGCTGAAGGCCCACTCGTAGGCGGGTAATTGCCCGTTGGGATGCATGTAGCGATCCTTAACGAGTAGCAGCAATTGTTTCTTCGCGAAGTCGGGGTCGATTGCCGCGAACGCGACTGCATGAAAAGCGAGGTCCCATGACGCGTACCAGGGGTACTCCCACTTGTCCGGCATCGACACGATGTCGCCGTTGCACATGTGCCGCCAGTCCGCGTTGCGGCCGTGCCTGCGTGCCTTCGGCGGATTCGGTTGACCGGGGTCGCCGTCATGCCAGCGCGTCACGTCGAACTGGTAATACTGCTTCGACCACAGCATTCCGGCGAGCGCCTGACGCTGTACGAGACGCGCATCCGCATCGTCGATGTCGTGTTGGAGTACTGAATAGAACTCGTCAGCCTCCGCTTGACGGCGCGCGAACAGTTCTTCCACATCAACCGGCACGGCATCCGGAGCCGTTGCGGGACGCCAGCGCAGATAGAGCACCGAGCTCTCATGGGGAGCGAACTGCAAATGCACATGCGCAGCGGCACGGGTGCCCTTGTCGCGGCGGATTGCCTGCTCGTCACCATCAATGAGGTAATCGTTGAAGCCGTCCTTGAAAGGTCCCGTTCCTTCGAGGCCGAAAATGCGGGGCCCATTCGTTTCGTTTTCGCAGAAAAGCCATTCAATCGGCCGTTGCGCCGACGCCGTCACAATCATTGTTTCGAGCGCGGGATTGCGAGCGACGATGCGGGCGCCTTCCTTGGTACTGGGCTCCAGCGTCAGCGACGGTTTGCCCGGCTTGCCCGACCACGCCCATCTGTTGCGCGCCCAGAATTGCGGCAAGACATGAAGTGCGGCTGGCTGATCTGCGCGGTTTTCGACGGTAACGCGCATCACGATATCGTCGGGCGTGTGCTTCGCATACTCGACAACGATATCGAAATAGCGGTTGTTGTCGAACACGCCGGTATCGAGGATTTCATATTCCGGCTGATCAGCGCCGCGCCGCCCGTTTTCCTCGATCAGCTTCTGGTAGGGGTACGCGTCATGAGGATACTTGTACAGCATCTTCATGTACGAATGAGTCGGCGTGCCGTCGAGATAGAAGTACAGCTCCTTTACGTCCTCGCCGTGATTGCCTTGCTCATTCGTCAGTCCAAAGAGCCGCTCCTTGATGACCGGATCATGCCCGTTCCAGAGCGCGAGCGACACGCACCAGTCGAGCGGGTCGTTGCCGAATCCGGCGATCCCGTCTTCACCCCAACGGTACATGCGGCTGCGCGCGTGATCGTGCGGGAAGTAGTCCCACGCCGTGCCGTATTCGCTGTAGTCCTCACGGACGGTACCCCATTGACGCTCGCTCAGATAGGGCCCCCAGCGGCGCCATCGGTCGAGTTGTGGACCGTGAAGGCGGGCTCCTTCCTTCGATTGGAGCAGATTGATTGCGCGTTGCGGCCGCATGGAACCTCCCGACCCGAAATCGACTGTCCAGCATGGTCAATGGCTGAGATAGCACTCGTGGCTCGTCGAAGCCGGGCGCGTCGGCAATACCTGCTTCGCGCTGCGCAGCAATGGGGCCTGGACGAACATCCGGATAACCATTATAGGCGCCGCAGCAGCGACCTCACTCACCCCGAAACAACTGCCGCGCCAGCGAGCACATCAACGTCGTAGCCGGCGACTCGTCCTGCAGCCGCCTGCTCATGATGATCGGCGACACCACATGGGCCGCCGGAATCGGTCGGTACACCACCCCATGCGCCCGCAAACCCTCCACGCTCTCCGGCACAAGACATACCCCGACCTGCGCCGCGACCAGCCCCAACGCGGTCTGCAATTCCCGCACTTCATGAATCGCCTTCGGCTCGAGTGCGTGGTCATGCATCGCTGAGAGTTGCTGGTCTGCGTAACTCGGCCGCGGCGTGCTCGGGTAAACGATCAAGGTTTCCTGCGCGAGCGCGGCAAGCGTCAGCGGCTTTTTTTGCCGCGCGAGCGGATGATCTTGCGGCAGTGCGGCAATCATCCGTTCTTCGACGAGGACTTCGCGTGCCAGTTGCGCGTCATCAAAACGCAGGCGCCCGAAGCCCACGTCAATGCGGCCGCCTTTGAGCGCCGCCAGTTGTTCGATGGTGAACATTTCGATGAGCGACAGTTCGATCTGCGGCGCCGCTTCGCGGAACGCGCGTATCACGGCGGGCAACGCGCCATACAGCGTCGACGGCACAAAGCCGATCACAATCCGCTCGGCCAGTTGCGCGAGGCGCCGTGTGAGCGGTGCGAGTTCGTCGGCTTCGCCGATCAGGCGCTTGGCCTGCGTATAGAAGATGCGGCCCGCTTCAGTCAGCCGTAACGGCCGCGAGCCGCGCTGGAACAGGGCGAGACCCACGCTTTCCTCGATCTGCTGGATCTGCCGGCTGAGCGGCGGCTGGGTCATGTGCAGGCGATCGGCGGCGCGCGTGATGTTCATTTCTTCCGCAACGGCAATGAAGTAGCGGAGTTGGCGAAGTTCCATGCATACCTCTAAGGTATGAAAGTAGTCTGAATGGGTGTTGGACTGCGTCGCGGCTTTGTTCCTAATATGGAGGCCTCAGCAAAGCAGTTCAGGAGCGCAACGAATGATAGCAACACCCGTGAAGATCGAGCGCGTGGAGACGATTCTCGTCGACGTACCGACGATTCGCCCGCATCGCCTCTCGGTCGCCACCATGAACTGCCAGACGCTCGTGCTGGTGCGCATCCGCTGCGGCGACGGCGTGGTTGGCGTGGGCGAGGGCACCACCATTGGCGGTCTGGCGTACGGCGAGGAAAGCCCGGAAAGTATCAAGGTCAACATCGATACCTACTTCGCTCCATTGCTTGCGGGTATGGATGCGACCCGTCCGGGCGCCGCCATGGCGAAGCTGCGGGCGCTGTTTCAGGGCAACCGTTTCGCCAAATCCGCTGTTGAAACCGCCTTGTTCGACGCCCAGGCGCAACGGCTCGGCGTACCGTTATCCGAGCTGTTCGGCGGACGTGTACGTGATGCCGTGGACGTTGCGTGGACGCTCGCGAGCGGCGACACGCAGCGCGATATCGATGAAGCTGAGCGCGTATTTGAAGCGAAGCGTCATCGCGTGTTCAAGCTGAAGATCGGCTCGCGTGCCGTAGCCGATGATGTCGCGCACGTCGTTGCCATACAGAGGGCGCTCGAAGGACGCGGCGAAGTGCGTGTCGATGTGAATCAGGCGTGGAGCGAATCGGAAGCGATCTGGGCCGCCCGGCGATTTGCTGACGCAGGCATTGCGCTGATCGAGCAACCGATTGCAGCGGAGAATCGGGCAGGCTTGAAACGCCTGACGGACCTGGCTCTGGTCCCGATCATGGCTGACGAAGCACTGCACGGACCGGCCGATGCCTTTGCCGTCGCCAGCGAGCGTGCGGCCGACGTGTTCGCGGTGAAGATCGCCCAGTCGGGTGGTCTTTCCGGAGCCGCGCAGGTGGCGGCGATCGCCGCGGCGGCGAACATCGACCTGTACGGCGGCACGATGCTCGAAGGCGCCGTGGGCACGATCGCTTCGGCGCAACTCTTCAGCACGTTCGATGAGTTGAAGTGGGGCACGGAGCTGTTCGGACCGTTGTTGCTCACCGAAGAGATTCTCACCGAACCGCTGCGCTACGAGAATTTTTCGTTGCAACTTCCACAAGGTCCGGGTCTGGGCATCACGCTGGACTGGAACAAGATCGAGCGTCTGCGGAGAGATTCGCACAAAGGCGCAAGCATTGCCGTGAGCTAACGGTTCACCCATTAGTTATCCACAATATTGCATGAAGGAGATACCCCATGAACAAGCAAGCCATCGACACGCTGTTGCAGAAAATCAACGACAGTGCCATCAGTGAAGGCAATCCGCGCACCAAGGAGATCGTCAACCGAATCGTGCGCGATCTGTTCTACACGATCGAAGACCTGGACGTGCAGCCTGACGAATTCTGGACCGCGCTGAACTATCTCGGCGACGCCGGCAAGAGCGGCGAATTGGGCCTGCTGGCCGCAGGCCTCGCCTTCGAGCATTTCCTCGATCTGCGTCTCGACGAGGCGGAGGCGAAAGCCGGTATCGAAGGCGGTACGCCGCGCACGATCGAAGGGCCGCTGTATGTGGCCGGCGCGCCGGAATCCGCCGGCCACGCTCGACTCGACGACGGCACCGATCCCGGCCAGACGCTGGTGATGCGCGGGCGGGTGCTCGGCGAAGACGGCAAGCCGCTGGCGAATGCGCTGGTCGAAGTGTGGCACGCGAACCATCTCGGCAACTATTCGTACTTCGATAAATCGCAGCCGGCCTTCAATCTGCGCCGCTCGATTCGCACAGATGCCAGCGGCAATTACAGTTTCCGCAGCGTGGTGCCGGTCGGCTACAGCGTACCGCCGCAAGGTCAGACACAACTGCTGCTCGATCAGCTTGGCCGTCATGGACATCGTCCGGCGCATATCCACTTCTTCATCTCAGCGCCGGGTTTTCGCAAGCTGACCACGCAGATCAATATCGACGGTGACCCGTATCTGTGGGACGACTTCGCGTTCGCCACGCGTGATGGCCTCGTGCCGGCCGTCAAGCAGGCCGAGGGTGCAGAGGGCAAGCCCTATGGCGTGGAAGGCAATTTCGCGCTGATCGATTTCGACTTCACGCTGTTCAAGGAGCGCGACAACTTGCCGGGCGCCGAAGTCGAACGGTTGCGCGCCGAGGCTTAAGGCGCCCACTCATACCGTTGGTTGTTATCGGCCTCGCTGCGCGCTTTGCCGCGCAGCCGGGGCTTTAAGCTTAACAAGGAGCAAACGATGCTGTTTCACGTAGAGATGACCGTCAATCTGCCGCTGGACATGGACGCTGAGCGCGCCGCGCGGCTGAAGGCGGATGAGAAAGCGATGTCGCAGAAACTGCAGGAAGAAGGGGTATGGCGGCATCTGTGGCGTATCGCGGGCCACTACGCGAATATCAGCATATTCGACGTCGAAAGCCCGTCGCACTTGCACGACGTGCTGAGCCAGTTGCCGCTGTTCCCGTATATGCAACTCGAAGTGCGGGCGCTATGCCGCCATGCATCGTCGGTTCGGGACGGGGATCGTTGAGGGTTCAGACTCAACAAGCGGATCGTCACTATCGCAGCCAGAGGTCGGCAAACGGCACATGCCCGAACGACAGATCCTTCACCCCGCCCACGTGCGCTTCGACACGAACGTGGCGAATCTCATGCGAGATCGGGATCATCCAGCCTTCCTCGACCAACTGCTTACCGAGCTCCGCATATTCTTTCATGCGTGTCTGGGCGTCGGCGGTTGCGCGGATCGCCTGCAGCTTCGCGTCGATGCGCAGGAGGCGATTTGCAGGCATCCATCGACGGATCATGGTATCCGACGCAAAAAATGCATAGCAGCCCATATCTTCGTCCGGATCCATGGCGCCAGCACCCACAACGAGGTCGGCCGAGTCTGGCCAGTCGAAGCGAAGATATTCTTCGTACGGCATGACCTCGAGCGTGACCTGAATCTGCGCCGCCTCGAGCCTGTGTTTGACCAAATGGGCGATCGCCGTATGCTCGGGGCTCAATATCGCCACCATCGTCAACGTCGTTCCCTTCGGAATAGGTGGCCGACGAACGCGGGGAGCGGCAACACGATGCTCCCACGTTGACAATAACCCCGATGCAGGCCGCCGCGACGCATCACCCTTCGTGATTAACACGGTTGGCGCAAGCCAGTCCGCTAACGCCAATCGTTGCGAAGCCTTCGCGAACAAAGGACGGTTAGTGTTGCATATGATATGCGTGCAACCCGCCAGAATCTGCGCAATCGTGTTCTGTGTCGCAGAGGGTTCGCAGCAGTAGCCGAAGTGCAGGTCGAATTCCGACGTTTCCTCGGCTGCGGCGATGACCCATAGGTCGATTTCGTCGAGCAGGGCGCGTTCGCGGTAGTAGTCCTCGAATGCCGACAGGGTCAGCCGGTATTCGCTACGACGCGTCAGTTTGAAGGGGCCGCTCCCGACCGGCATGAGCGAAAAATCGCTGCTCCGGTTTCTCGGGATGATCGACGCCTCCACGGCTGCGAGGTAATTCGGCCACAGATAGTCCGTGGTCTTCAGGCGACATGTCACTCTTCGGCAGCCACCCACCTCAACCGATTCCAGATGCGTATACAGGTATTGATTGGGACTGGGCTTGTCGCGCAACCGCAGTATTGTCTGCTGCACGTCTTGCGGTTCCAGCTCACTGCCATCGTGGAAAGTAAGACCCGGTCGCAGCCAGAAGTGCCAGACTTTCCCGTCGTCCTCGGATTCCCAATAGTGAGCCAGGGCAGGGACCAACTGCCGGGTGGTCCGGTCGAACTCCACCAGCCGCGCGAAGATCTGGCTAACCAGATGCGCTTCCAGAGCAAAGAGAATCTCGAGCGGGTCAAGGCCCATCACAGCACGCTTTAGCGGTATCCGAAGCCGGTCGCGCGATCCGTCGGCCTGTGGCACCTGCACGAAGTCCGGAAGCCGGGCCGCCAGCAGTTTGCGTTGGTCGCCGTCAAGGCTGGCAAATGCCTGCTCCAGTTCACCCTCGGCGAGCAGCCCCGATAGACGATCCAGCGACACCTGCTGTGGCGTGGCGAGCAGCGTCAGGCGCGAGAAGTGGCCGCGACCGCGCGTCGCCTCCCAGCGTAGCCAACCCTTCTCCTCCATCTTGCGCAGCAAGAGCCGCGCGTTACGCTCGCTGCAGTTCAGCGCCTCTGCCAGGACGAGCAAGCCGGGTTGCGCGTTCTGTTTTTCCAGCAAAGCGTGAATCTTGTGGAACTGGTCGATGAGGCGCATAAAAGAGGAAATTAATTTTTGGAGTTCATCCGTTTTTATTTTCCCCTTTGTCTTGCATGATGTCCACATCGATCAACCCCTCGTTCTGACGCAACGCCTTCGCTAGCGGTTTCTGGCTTGGCGCGGGATTGGTTCGCCCATCGCGGCAAGCGTCTGCAGACGAGTATTTTTCTCGCTATAAAAAAAGGAAACGGTCATGGATCGGCAGGACCTGTGCATTGACGTGAAAACTGGGCCTACCCGGAGCGCGAACGGGTTGGCGAGTCATGAGATCCGCAGCGTGAGCGTCCTGCGAATAGGGGAGTGGCTGGTTGACGGGTTGACCATGGCTCGCGCGCGACCGTTGATCTGGCTCGCCGCGATTCTGGGCAGTGCAGATCTCGCGACGGCGCTTGAGCTGGTCGCACCTTACCGGCTGTTCGCAACACTGCTTCTGGCCGTGGTTGCGGGCGCCACGATACTGACGCCGGCAGGCAGGCGCAACCCGTTTCAGTGGAGCGCTGGCGAGACACGTCGCGCCCTCGGCCGTCATTGCAAGGCGCTAGTGATCGTCGTGCTTGGGTGCGCGGCGATGATTGGAACGGGGCAGTTGTTATCCTTCGCACTGCTGCACGTCAAACTGGCGACGTCGATGCTGCCGAGCGGCGCCCACAGTTTCTCGCTCATCTTCGGCGAACCCAATGACCGGGTCAGTGCCTTTGAGCCCGTTTTGCACGCAATCGTCTTTGCAATCGCCATTGCTGCGGTCTGGTTTGCGCCGGCGCTCATCGTTCTGCAGAAGTTTTCACCGGTTGATGCGATGACCACGAGCCTGCGCGCCGTGTTCCATAACGGCCCGGTTGCCCTTATTTATGCAGTCGTATTGGCGGCCGACGCGATGCTCGCGCAGGTCGTGCCGATGCTCGTGCGCGGTCTGGTTTTGACGCCGCTGATCAGCGCGCTGATCCTGCTCTCCTTGCACGGCAGTTATCGCGACATCTTGTCGATCGACACGGCGAAAGACGACTAGATAGGGGGCACTCCTGCGTGTGCTGGTCTCGGGCCAGCACGCGCGCAATCCCAACCTACAGTATCCTTAACCCTCTTCGAGACCCTCCTGCCTATTGCCTAAATGCCTGCCACAATGCCTTCCTTCCCTTTCGACGCCGTACTTTTTGACTGCGACGGCGTGCTCGTCGATTCCGAACTGATTACTAACCGCGTGCTCGCGCAGATGCTGGGTGAGCTAGGCTGGTCGATTAGCGTGGAAGACACGATGCGTTTGTTCATTGGCAAGCTGGTGCGCGATGAAGCCCCACGCATCGAGGCAAACACGGGCGTGGCCATCACGGAAGAATGGCTGACAGGGTTCAGGGAGCGCCGGAATGAGGCGCTCGAGCGCGAGCTCGTCGAGATCAGCGGTGCACCCGCGGCCGTTCGGGCGCTCCACGAAGCGCTCGATGGCCGCATTGCGGTGGCGTCGGGTGCCGACCGGCACAAGGTCGAGATGCAATTGAAGAAGACCGGCATGCTCGAATACTTCGAAGGCCGTGTTTTCAGCGGACACGAAATGCCGCGCAGCAAGCCGTTTCCCGATGTGTACCTGGCTGCAGCAAAAGGATTGGGCGTGGACCCGCGGCGTTGCGCGGTCGTGGAAGACACGATAACCGGTGCGACCGCCGGTGTGGCTGCTGGGGCGACGGTGTTCGGCTACGCTCCCGCCAGCCTGAGCCACAGCACCCCCGACGGGTTGCGCGAAGCCGGCGTCGCGCTGGTGTTCGAAGACATGGAACAGTTGCCGGCCTTGCTCGCGCAATGGCGCGGCGTATAGCGCCGGGGCGGAGAGGGTTTACCCTTATTATCTTGAATTCCGCAATGATGAAGCGTGCAATCGTGACGACACACGCGGCTTGATGCGCGTCCGAACGTAGCTCTCCCATTCCCAAGGCGCAATGTTTGGTCATTTCAACCGCAGGGCAAAGCACGCGGCGAACCGCCGGTTGAACACTTTGCACGCGCTGGGCGACTACGTGTCGCGCCGGCGGCCGGTGTGGATGGTGTCGTTCGCGATGGACGAGACCAATCTGTCCGAAGGGCTGAGGGCCGCGTGCGCGTCCACGGCGATGCTGTTGCTGGGCTACCTGCTGCACAACCCTTTGTTCGCGTGGGCCGCGATCGGCGCGTTCTGGACCTGCCTTGCCGACGCGGCCGGCTCCAATCGCATGCGCTTTGCATCGATGGTAAGTTTTGCGCTGCTGTCCACACTATGTGGCGGAATCACCGCGTTCGCCTCCGGTGCCGGCACGCTCGCCGCGACCG
The DNA here is from genome assembly GCF_050436665.1 of Paraburkholderia sp. EB58. Classification (NCBI taxonomy): domain Bacteria; kingdom Pseudomonadati; phylum Pseudomonadota; class Betaproteobacteria; order Burkholderiales; family Burkholderiaceae; genus Paraburkholderia; species Paraburkholderia sp. EB58. Next base: position 45,129 of record NZ_JBNDMQ010000024.1, read on the forward strand.
CCGCGATCCTGCTGTTTTCGACGGCGGGCGCGCTCGCCCGGGTCTGGGGAGCGGCGGCCGCGCAAGTGGGGATCCTCGCGGCCACCGCGTGCGTCGTGATGGTCGAGAAGCCGTTGCACCACGCGCGCGACGGACTGCTGTTCCTTGCCATCTACCTCTCGGGATGCCTGTTCGCGGTGGTGCTGAGTCTGACCGTGTGGCGGATCCATCCGTTTGGCCCGAGCCGCGACGCCTTGCGTGCCGTCTATGGGCGGCTCGCAGACATCGCACTGGACAGTGCCCGTCTGCTGCGTCGCGAATCGGCCGACTTCGGCCACTGGGCACGGCATGCCGCGACCTATCGCGGTCAGGCCCGCGCCGCGCTCGAGACGGCCCGCAAGGCGCTGGCCAGGGTCCCGAACTTGCGATTGGACAAGCGCGAGACTTACGAGAACCTGGTGCTTGCGCTGGCGGATACCGAGCGGCTCTTCGGGTATTTGATCGCTGTCACCGATGCTTGCGAGCGCGGCCATCACACCCTGCATGAGCCGCGGCGCGCGGCGCGTCTCTTGTCCGCGCTAGCCGAGGTGATGCTGCGGATCGGTCGCGCCGTCAGCGAGCCTAACGACAAGCCGGTCGTCAAAGACGCGCGGGCAACTCGCGCCGCGCTGCAACGCCGCCTGCAAAAACTGGCCGGATCGCTGGAAGCGGCCTTGGGCGAACCATTGGCGCTCAAGCTGCGCGCCGCGGGCGCGCTCGAATTCGAGCCGGCGCCGCGGCGCGACGCCAGCTGGGTTCAGGCCGCCACCGACAACCTGGCGCGTGCATGGATGACCCTCAAGGCCAACGCGACGCTGCAGTCAATCGGACTGCGGCATGCGGCGCGCGTTGGGGTCGCCGTCACGGCGGGATTCATGATCGTGCGGGGCCTGCATCTGCCGTTCGGTTATTGGGCGACTATGGCGATCCTGCTGATCCTGCAGCCGTCGATTGCGTCCACCTGGCCGCGCAGCATCGAGCGGGCGGCGGGAAGCATCGCCGGAGGTCTGCTGGCCGCCGGCATTGGTTTCGCGATTCATTCGCCGATTGGCATCTCGCTGATCGTGTTTCCGCTGGTCTGCGCCACCATGGCGCTGCGCCCCGTGAGCTACAGCCTGTTCGTGCTGTTCCTGACGCCGACCTTCGTGCTGGTGGCGGGCTTTGCCACACCGGGCGCGAGCGAGCTGATCTACGCGCTCGCCCGGCTGGGTAATAACGTGCTCGGCTGTGCGATTGCCTTGCTCGCCACCTTCGTGTTGTGGCCGAGCCGCGAGCCGATCGATTTTCGTATCCGGCTGGCCGACGCCGTGCAGGCCAACCTCAACTATCTGGTGAGCGCGCTCGAGCACGCCGGCGGCGAGGACAGCGAAGTGGAGCGGCTGCGCCGCGCCGCTGGTCTCGCGAGCAACAACGCGGAAGAGGCCTTCAACCGCCTGCGCCTCGAGCGCCTGGAGAGTTCGCTGGCCGACCGGGCTGCGGTTACCGCGCTCGCGCTGCTGCGCCGTGCGGCCGGTACGGCGACGCGCATGCGCTTCGCTGCGCATCAGGCGAGAGCCGACGGCGCGCTGATCGACTGGATCGCCGCGGTGAGCCGCGAGATTGACGCGCAGCTGCGCGGCGCCACGCATGATGCGAACTACACGGCGTTTGCGCGCCAACACCTGTCGCTGGCTGAGGCCGATGCCGTCAATCAGGTCTCGCAGTTGCGCCGCCTGCTGGTGGAGGAGTCGAGCGTCGCCGGGGAGGGTGCGCGGGAAGCGGCTGCGTCGTGAAAGCTCAGCGAGCGCCGCTTTTGACCAGTTGCAAAGGCGTTTCGATGAAAGGCGACAGGTCCTGCTGGCGGGTCTGTTCCGTGAGCGCCTTGAGCGCCACGTCGACGCCGAACACGGCTTGCCGCGCCGCGAACTGATCGACTGTGGCGAGGATCCGTCCGCTATTGAGCAGCGCCTTGATGGCCGGATTGTTGTTGTAGCCGGTGATGTACACACTACCGGTTCGATGCGCGTTGCGAACCGCATCGACGGCGCCCGTCGCCATATTGTCGTTGCCGCATAGCAAGGCGCGAAGCCGCGGATGCTGCGCCAGCATCGTCGCGGCGGCGGCTTCGCCTTTGGCATAGACATAGTCGCCGGGCGCGACGGCGACCACCTTCATGCCGGCCGCATCCATCGCGCTCCTGAAACCCTCGGTGCGCTGCTGGGCGTTGCGGTCGCGGGTGAGGCCCTCGATGATCCCGACTTCGTCGTCGCGGTTCAACTTCGTCGCCAGATAGTTGGCCACCATCTCCGCGCCCTTGCGGTTGTCGGGGCCCACAAACGGCACCGCGAGGTGAGCGGCGTCGAGGTCCGCTTCGTCGAGCGGATTGTCGATGGCGATCACGATCACACCCGCGTTGATCGCCCGGATGACGGCCGGCACAAGCGCTTTCGAATCGGTCGGGGCGAGCACGATGGCGCTGGTGTGCGCGTCGGTCAAGTCGTCGACGATGCGAATCTGGGTGGCGGTGTCGAGCTCGGTTGCGGTGCCGACCACATTCAGGTCGAACTGCGAGGCGAAGTGCTTCTGATAGTTTTCAGCGGCGCTCGACATGGCGACCGAGAACGGATCGGCGAGCGACTTCAGCACGAGGGCAATCGTGAACTTGCCATTCGGTATGGCTTCAGCAATCGTCGAAACTGCCAGGCCGGACGCTGCAAGTACGCCGGCCATGAGCACGCGCCGGCGTGTCTTTTGTACCATGGGCTTCCTTTCCTTGTGCGCGGGGCGCGTCGACCTCTGCTGGTGGGCGCCGACGGTTAGCGCACCGGAATGATACAGCCTCGCCTGGCGCCAGCACCTCCGGCATTTCCTCCATTCAACTCCGGCTGGGAACAGGGTAAACACCAAGCCGCGATCTCCATGGCGACCCGCGAGGCGTACGTTGAGTGGGTCCCGACTACCGCGACTGTTAATTCTTGTCAGGAAACCGCGACACACGCTGCCTGGCTGGTATTTTTGATCGGCGTGCGGGGAGCGATGGCTTTCGACTATCCTAATGGCACGTGGACGGTTGCGCCGGGCAACCTGCAACAACCATGAAAGAAACCACAGCAATACCCGTAACACCTGCGACAACGACGGAGAACTGAAGTGACGCCATTCGATGAGATGCTCTCCGCAGCCGGAGTGCGCGCGCCGTATGAACTGCTCAAGCAATGGCTCGATACGCAGCATCCTGCGAACCTTGCGCAAAAGGCGCAGGACGCGGAGAGCGTGTTCCGCAGAACCGGCATTACGTTCGCCGTTTACGGCGAGCAGGAGGCGGCCGAGCGCCTGATTCCGTTCGACATCATTCCTCGCATCATCTCCGGGCCGGAATGGACGCGCCTGTCGCAAGGCATCGAGCAGCGCGTGATGGCGCTCAATGCCTTCCTGGATGATATCTATCACCGTCAGGAGATCGTGCGTGCGGGCCGTATCCCGAAGCAGCTGATCGCGCAGAACGAAGCCTTTCTGCCGGAGATGATCGGTTTTCGTCCGCCGGGGAATGTTTATACGCACATCATCGGCGTCGATATCGTACGGACTGCCGAAAACCAGTTCTACGTGCTCGAGGACAATGCGCGCACCCCCTCCGGTGTCTCCTACATGCTGGAGAACCGCGAGACGATGATGAAGCTGTTCCCGGAGCTGTTTCAGCAGGTCAAGGTGCGGCCGGTCGAAGCGTATCCCGAGTTGCTGCGCCAGTCGCTCGCGGCCGTTTGCCCGCCTGGCGGCAACCACGACAATCCGACGATCGCGGTGCTGACGCCAGGCATTCACAACTCCGCTTACTACGAGCATGCGTTTCTGGCCGACCAGATGGGCGTGCATCTGGTCGAGGGCAGCGATCTGCAGGTGGTGGGCGGTCATGTGGCGATGCGCACCACTGAGGGATTCCGCCCGATCGACGTGCTGTACCGGCGTCTGGACGACGCCTACCTCGACCCGATGACGTTCCGCAGCGACTCCGTGCTGGGCGTGCCCGGCATCATGGACGTCTACCGCGCGGGCAACATTACGATTGCCAATGCACCCGGCACCGGCATTGCCGACGACAAGGCGATCTATTCGTATATGCCCGAGATCGTCGAGTTCTATACGGGCCGCCAATCGATTCTGGAAAACGTACCTACGTGGCGCTGTTCCGAGCCGAGCAGCCTGAAGTACGTGCTGGACCATCTCGAGGAACTGGTCGTCAAGGAAGTGCACGGCTCCGGCGGCTACGGGATGCTGGTCGGACCTGCGGCCTCGAAGAAGGAGTGCGAAGACTTCGCCGCCAAGTTGCGTGCGCGTCCGAACAATTACATCGCGCAACCGACGCTTGCCCTGTCGACCACGCCTATCCTGACCGAGAAGGGGCTTGCACCACGTCACGTGGATCTGCGGCCCTTCGTGCTGGTTTCGGACCAGATTCGCATTACGCCGGGTGGCCTGACACGGGTGGCGCTGAAGGAGGGTTCGCTGGTGGTCAATTCGAGCCAGGGCGGCGGCACCAAGGATACGTGGGTGCTGGGCGACTGAGGCAACAGGCAGCCAATAAGCGGCAAAACAGCGGGTGATAAACAGAAACTGGATTAGGACAGCACATGCTTCTTGGACGCACAGCAAGCGGGCTCTACTGGATGCACCGCTATATCGAGCGCGCGGAAAACATCGCACGGGTGGTCGATGCGGGACTGCGCATGGCGCTGACACGAAGCACGGATGCGCCGGCGACGTGGTCGTCGGTGATCGTGACATCCGGCACGGAAGCAGGCTTTAAGCAGAAGCACGACACCTGTACGGCCGCCACCGTCCCCGACTATCTGCTGCGCGACACCGACAACCCGTCGAGTGTACTGTCCTGCTTCGAAGCGGCGCGCTCGAACGCACGCATGGTGCGCACGGCGCTGACCCGCGAGACATGGGAGAGCGTCAACGAAGCCTGGATGGGGATCAGGCGGGTGCTGGCCGCGCCGGTGCCGTCGAGTGATCTGCCGGCCGTGCTTGATCGCATCAAGCGCGAATCCGCGCAGATTCGGGGCGCTTTTCACGGCACCATGCTCAGAAACGAGATTTTCAATTTTTCCCGTATCGGCACCTTCATCGAACGGGCCGACAATACGGCGCGCATTCTCGACGTCAAATATCATTTGCTGCTGCCCTCGCTTTCGTACGTCGGCACGACGCTCGACAACTATCAGTGGGAGTCGATCCTGCGCTCGGTTGACGCGCACCGTTCTTACCGCTGGGTCTACGACGTGCAGTACAAGCCAGTCAACATTGCCGATTACCTCATCCTCAACGGACGCATGCCGCGCTCGCTGCACTTCTGCTATCTGAACATCGTCGACAACCTGCGCTATCTGGCGCAGGACTACGGCGTCAACCACGACTGCCAGAAGACTGCGGACAGGACGCTTGCCACGCTGAGAGACAATACGGTCAAGCAGATCTTTTCCCATGGCCTGCACGAGTTTCTCACCGGCTTCATCGCGCAGAACAACCGGCTTGGTTTTGAAATCGCCGAGACCTACAACTTCGATTGAGTACGGCCATGCGTATCGCGATTCATCACACGTCCCACTATCAGTACGAGCAACCGGTACCTTATGCATTGCAGCGCCTTCGGCTGCGTCCCCAGTCCGGCCCAGGGCAGAACGTGCTCGAGTGGCGCGTGACGGTCGATGGGGTCGAGCCGGGCACGAGCTGGACCGACGGCTTCGGCAATCGCGCCGACCTCGTGCGTCACGAGCGCAACAAGCTCGAGATTGTCATCGTCGCGGCCGGAACGGTGGAGACCGTGGACATGGCCGGCATCTACGGCGTCACCTACGATACGACACCGCCCTGGATCTACGAGCGTGAAACGCTGCTCACCAAGCCGGGCGAGCGCGTGCAGGCGCTCGCAGAGAGCGTGCGTGCGAGCAGCGGACAACTGGACTCGCTGCACAGGTTGATGAATGCGGTCCACACGATGATCGTCTACAAACCCGGCAGCACCGGGGTCGGCACGGACGCGGAGACGGCCCTGCGCGACGGTTCCGGCGTCTGCCAGGATCACACGCATGCGTTCATCGCCGCGGCGCGGCAGCTAGGCGTGCCGGCCCGCTACATTTCGGGTTATCTGCTGATGGAAGATGTGGCGCAGCAGAGCGCGAGCCACGCCTGGGCCGAGGCGCATGTCGACGGGCTGGGCTGGGTCGGCTTCGACGCGGCCAACGACACATGCCCGGACGATCGCTATGTGCGCACGGCGACCGGCCTCGATTACCGCGATGCGATGCCCGTGTCCGGCGTGCGCTCCGGACAAGGGGCGGAGACGCTGACGGTCGAGATCAGCGTGACGCAAGTGCCGGGCCAGAGTCAGAGCCAGAGCCAAAATCAGAGCCAGAGCCAGAACTAAAAACTAGAACTAAAAAAACTTCCCGAGGGCGTGTCGCCCTTCGGCGCTGGCCCAAAACGGTGCGGCGATCCGGGCCGCGGCGCCAACCGGCGTTAACTTCGTTTCAGGACTTTTAAGTTCTGATTCCATAAACTAAGCTCAATCGTGCGGCTACGTCCGGCCCTGGCCGGAGCATGATCGACGCCGCCACGCTCTTGGGCGCAACCATGCGTCGCCTCTTACCGTTTCCTAACAAGGTCGCCGAACTCAGGGCTGCGTGCTCATCGCGCAGGGTTCGGTTGACGCTGTCGTCAAGGAGTAACGTATGGCTCGGCATACCATCGCGGACTATCTGGCAAAAACACTCGCTGCTGCAGGCGTCGAGCGCATCTGGGGAGTGACTGGCGACAGCCTGAACGGACTGGCGTACAGCCTCGACCAGCTCGGCTCGATACGCTGGATGCATACCCGTCACGAAGAGGTCGCGGCATTTGCCGCGGGTGCCGACGCGGCCTCCACCGGCAAGCTCGCTGTCTGCGCCGGCAGTTGCGGCCCAGGCAATCTGCATCTGATCAATGGTCTGTTTGATTGCCATCGTAACCAGCAACCGGTGTTGGCCATTGCCGCGCATATTCCGTCTACGGAAATCGGCCTCGGCTACTTTCAGGAAACGCATCCGCAGGAGCTGTTCAAGGAGTGCAGTCATTTCGTCGAACTGGTCTCCAATGCTTCGCAGTTCCCACGTGTGCTGCAACGGGCGATGCGCACAGCCATCGAGGAACGCGGCGTGGCGGTGATCGTGCTGCCGGGAGATGTCGCCCTAAGTGAAGGACCCAGCGAAGCCGCGCAATGGAGCAACAGTTCGCCGCACACGATCGTGCCGGCCGAAGCCGATCTCGAACGCCTCGCGTCGATGCTGAACGGCTGCGAAGCGGTGACCATTATGTGCGGCAGCGGTGTAGCGGGGGCCCATGACGAGGTGGTCGCGCTCGCGGACGCGCTGGGTGCGCCGATTGTGCATGCGCTGCGCGGCAAGCCGTTCATCGAATACGACAACCCGTATGACGTGGGCATGACCGGGCTGATCGGTTTCAGCTCGGGCTACCACGCGATGATGTCATGCGAGACGCTGCTTCTGCTGGGCTGCGATTTCCCGTATCGGCCGTTCTATCCACCTGAAGCGAAGATCGTGCAGATCGACCACAAGGGCTCGCAGCTTGGCAAGCGTGCGCCGCTCGCGCTCGGCCTCGTTGGCACCGTCAAGGAGACGGTCGCAGCCTTGTTGCCGAAGGTCACACGCAAGACGGACCGCCGCTTCATCGACAATGCCCGCAAACACTACGCGTCAGCGCGCAAGGGACTCGACGATCTCGCGACGCCTGCAGGTCCCGGCAGGCCGATCCATCCGCAGTATCTGGCCCGTATGATCGATCAGGCGGCGAGCGAAGACGCCATCTTTACCGCCGATGTCGGCACGCCGACCCTCTGGGCCGCGCGCTATCTGACGATGAACGGCAAGCGTCAGTTGCACGGTTCGTTCAATCATGGCTCGATGGCGAATGCGATGCCGCAGGCGCTCGGCGCCCAGGCCGGCCATCCGCAGCGGCAGGTGGTGTCGCTGTCGGGCGATGGTGGACTGTCGATGCTGCTTGGCGACTTGCTCACTGCGCGCCAGCTCGACTTGCCGATCAAGGTAGTGGTCTTTAACAATAGTCTGCTAGGCTTTGTCTCGATGGAGTTGAAGGCGGCCGGGTTCCTCGATACCAATGTCGATCTGAGCAAGACCGACTTTGCCGCGATCGCGCAGGGCGCCGGTATCTACAGCATCCGGGTCGAGGAGTCGGAGGGCGTGGAGGCGGCGCTGCGGCAGGCGTTTGCTCATCCTGGGCCGGCGCTGGTGGATGTGGTGACCTCCAAACATGAGCTTGCCATGCCGCCTACGATCGAACTCGCGCAGGCCAAGGGCTTCAGCCTGTACATGATGCGCGCGATCCTGAGCGGACGCGGCGACGAGATCGTCGAGCTGGCAAAGACCAACCTGCGCTGAGCGCGGGTGAGGCACAACAACGGTGCCTGGCTGGACGTGCAAGACATGTCCGGCCAGCTGCCCGGCACGAAGCCAAGCGAAGTGAACGTGAAAGCAGAAACATAAGGATGCCTATTTGATGGCATCCTGAATGCCCGCCGGGACCGCCGCGAACCGTGGCGCCGGCCATCACCCGACCATACAGGAGCACATGCCATGAGTTTCGTTACTACCAAGGACGGCGCAGACATCTACTACAAGGACTGGGGCACGGGTCAGCCAATCGTTTTCTCGCATGGCTGGCCGCTGTGCGCCGACGCCTGGGATGTGCAGATGCTGTTTCTGCTGCAGAAAGGATATCGCGTGATCGCCCATGATCGCCGCAGCCACGGCCGATCGAGTCAGACCGGCACCGGCAACGAGATGGACACCTATGCAGATGACCTGGCGGCCGTGATCGACTCCCTCGATCTGAAAGACGCGATGCTCGTGGGCCATTCAACCGGCGGAGGCGAAATCTCGCATTACGTGGGCCGTCACGGCACGTCGCGCGTGTCGAAGATGGTCCTGATCTCTGCTGTGCCGCCTCTCATGCTGAAGACCGAGGCCAACCCGGGAGGTGTGCCGCTGGAAGTCTTCGATGGCATTCGCGACGGTACGATGAACAATCGCTCGCAGTTCTTCAAGGATCTTGCGCTGCCGTTCTATGGCTACAACCGGCCCAGTGCCAAAGTCGTGCAAGGCGTAATCGACGAGTTCTGGCGCGAAGGGATGGCGGGGTCCGTGCTCGGGCTCTATGAGTGCATCAAGCAGTTTTCGGAGGTCGATTACACCGACGACCTCAAAAAAATCGACGTGCCCACGTTGATCCTGCAAGGTGATGACGATCAGATCGTGCCGTTGGACGGTTCAGGACGCAAGTCGGTCGAGATCGTCAAGGATGCGACGCTCAAGGTGTATCCGGGCGCACCGCACGGCATGTGTACGACCGAGTCGGCGCAGGTCAACGCCGATCTGCTCGCGTTCATCCAGTCGTAACGCAGTACGCAAACGCAGTATGAATCGTAAGGCAGGCTCGCGGTGCCCGGACCGCGAGCCGTTAGCTTTCGCAGATCACGTATCCGCGTGCATTCAGAAAATTTCATCGCAATTCGATGGCATTTTGCAACGCAGCAATTATGCTTAGGAGCAGCCGGACTGCAGTCGTGCCTTGGTGCTTTTCTCTAACAGGAAGAACGATCATGAAAAAATCACAGCTTGTGATGGCCCTCCTGCTCAGCTCCACGCTCAGCGTGGCGTGCCTGCAGGCGCGTGCCCAGGTGGCGGGTTCCCAGCCGATCGGCATCAGCGTGTCGGAGTCGGAATTGATTGTGCGCGGCTGGAGCGTGAAGAAGGCGATTCTAGGCAAGCCGGTGGTCAATGACAGCGGCGAGCAGATCGGTGTTGTGCACGACATCATCATTGCACCGGACAAGTCCGCTTCGTTCGCGATCATCGCGGCGCATCAGTTTGCCGGTGTCTCGCAGCATGACGTCGCAGTGCCGATCGATCAACTCGACTTCGTGAAAGGCAAGCTGACGCTGCCCGGCGGTACCCGTGAGGCGATCAAGGCAATGCCGGCGTTCCAGTATGCGCATGTGGCCACGGTGCCAATGGCGCGGTCTGAGTTTTCGGAACATCACTGAGTTCCACTGCACGCCACTGAGACCGCTGCATCTGACGCGTCTTGTACGCGGTGGCAGGGCGCCTGACCGGGTCCACCAGGACCCGTGGCGTTGCTCGCCCGTCTGTGCCACTGCCCGTTACTTCACGGCGCCCGCGGGCTTGCCTGCGTCCGCCACCGTCTCCGTCTCCCACCCGCCGCCGAGCGCGAGGAACAGATTCGCCTGGTCGAGCGCGACCTGTCCTTCGGCCGCAGCCACCTGCGAGCGGACTGAAGTCAGCGTGCGCGTCGCATCCAGATCCGAAATAAACGACTCCCGGCCGGCCACATACAGGCGGTGCGTTTCGCTAGCCGACTCGGTGGCCGACTTCAGCGCCGCACGCAGCGCATCGGCACGCGTGTAGTCGGACACGTAGGTGGCGAGGTTCGTCTCCGTTTCGCGCAGTGCGTTGAGTACCACGCCGTCGAAGTGCGCGAGCGCCGCCGTGCTCGCATCCTGCGCCTCGCGTACGCGACCGCGCGCACCGTTGGTCGGGAAAGTCCAACTGATCAGGGGTCCGAATCGCCAGTAATTGGTTTGCGAATCACCGAGATCTGCGGCAAGGCCGGTCGTCCCGGTCCCGGCTCCGAAACTCACGGTGGGATACAGCGCGCCGGTGGCGACGCCGATGCGCGCCGTCGAAGCCGCGAGTTGGCGTTCGGCTTCGCGCACATCGGGGCGGCGCTTGAGCAAAGCGGCGCCATCGCCGACCGGCAGCGCCTGCTTGATCTGCGGCACCTTGTTGCACGTGAGCACGGCAGGGGGCAGATTGGATGGCGCACGCGCGAGCAGCATCGCGAGCTGATACTGGGCGATCTTGCGGCGCGCCGTGTAGCGCGGAATATCGGCCGTCAGCGACTCGACCTGAGTCTGTCCGCTCGTCACATCCGGCTGATTGCCGCGGCCTGCATCGCGCAGACGCCGCGAAACGTCCACGCGTTCCTTCTGCAGCGCCAGTGACTTCTGCGCGATGACCAGTTCTTCCGCCGCCGAGCAGTTCTCGATGTAGGAGCGCACGACGTTGGCCACCACGGTGATTCGCGCGAGATCGGCCGCTGCCCGGGTCGCTTCGCTGTCGGCGTTCGCCGCTTCCACCCCGCGGCGCAACTTGCCGAACAGATCGAATTCATACGAGACGCGGATGCCCAAATCGCCTTCGTTTGCGACCGGAATCTTGCTGAAGATCAGGTATTGCTGACCGGATTCCTGCGCGCGAGCGAATGCTGCCTCCGCGCTGCCGGAGAAGCCGCCTTGAGCCTCAGCAACGCCGAGCGCCTCCTGCGAACGTGCAAGATTTGCGGCGGCGACACGCAAGTCGGTGTTCGACTGCAGGGCCTCGTTCACCAGTTGCTCGAGTACCGGGTCGTCATAGAGGTGCCACCAGTCGGGCGGCACCGGTTGCTGCGATACGTGTGCGCCGTCGACATCCGGCAACGGCGCGTCGACGAAAGGCGCATTGACGACCGCGGCCTTTGGCAACGAATAATTCGGGCCGACGGTGCAGGCGGCGAGCGCAAGCACGAGAGGCGCAAGTGGCACCAACGGCGCCAACGGCGTCGATCGCAGAGAGAGACGTGCACGCGACAGCTTCATTTTGCGGCGCTCGCTGCAGGTTGTACCGAAGGTTGCACAGCAGGTTGCTCAGCGGCCGCCTGAGCCGAAGCTGGCGAACCCGCTTGCGCAGCCGACGACGCCGTGTGATCCACCGCGCCCCGCGTCCCCCCTGGAGGCGCGAGTCCGCGCACGGACACCGTGGCGGTGCGCCCGGCAATCATGCGGAAATCCTTCGGGATGTCGTCGAGCGCGACGCGCACAGGTATGCGTTGCGCGAGGCGCACCCAGCTAAAGGCCGGGTTCACGTTCGGCAGCAGGTTCGAGCCCTCCGCACGGTCGCGGTCCTCGATAGCGGACACGATACTCGCCACGTGCCCACGCAGCAGACCCGGCTCGCCCATGATCTTGATGTCCACGGCCTGACCGATATCGATGCCGGAGAGCTTGGTTTCCTCGAAGTAGCCGTCCACGCGGAACGAATGCATGTCCACGACCGACAGCACCGCCCGGCTGGCCGAGGCGTACTCGCCGGTGCGGGGCGCGCGGTCGTTCAGATAGCCGTCCACCGGACTGACGATGTGGGTGCGTTGCAGATTCAGGCGCGCGGTATTGACCGCGACCTGCGCATCGGCGAGCGCCGCCTCATCCGTTTCGACGCGTGAGCGGCTTTCTTCCGCTACCTCGCGCGCCACCAGGTCGCCCAACTGATGGTTGCGCACGTCTTCGCGGCGCGCCTGATCGAGCGTGGCGCGCCGTTGCTGGACCGTGGCTTCCGCTTGCTGCAACGCGAGCGTGTAGCGCGCCTGGTCGATCACGAACAGCGTTTGGCCCTGTTTGACCTGCTGATTGTCGACCACGTCCACTTCGGTGATCAGACCGGACACGTCGGGCGCCACCTGGATGATGTCGGCGCGGATGCGGCCGTCGCGCGTCCATGGCGAGAACATGTAGTAGTTGACCAGCTTCCACAGCACGAGGCCCGCAACCACGACGACGATCAGGGTCAGCAGGATCTGACCAAAGGAGAACCAGGTTTTTTTCACGTTATGAACCGGTGCGAAACGATGACGACAAGACCCAGCACGAGCACATAGATGCCGAGATCGAAAATGGAGCGGTGCCAGACAAAGCGGTAAAAGCCGGTGCGTGCCAGCACCGTGCGGATGACGAGATTGATCAGATAGGCGACGAACATCAGCACGAGCACGGTCGGCACGAACACGCCGAAAATATCGATTTCGCCGATCATGGTCTGAAACTCTGCGGTGAGGTCAATGGGCTCATCAGGCGGCAGGTTCCTCTTTGGGCGGAGCAGGCGGGGTCAACGAAGCGATCGTGGCTGGAAACAGCGAGAGGCGCAAGCCCACCAGCGCATGCAGCGCATCGCGCAGTTGCCGCGCCGGGCCCGCCGCGCTGGTGGCCACGCTGGTGGCCGTATTGGGCGCGTTGGCCGCGGCATTAGCGAGCCCAAGTGCGGTGACGCGCGCGAGCGCCACGTCGATGGAGGACATCAGGCTCTCGGGCACCGGCTGGCGCGTGCGGCGGGTCACGCAGGTCTCGAAGTGACTGCGGATACCGTCGAGCACACCGTCGATCGCAGCGTGCGCCTCGCCACTTAGCTTCGGACGCAGGCGGCGCAAGTCGACCGCGTTAAACGCGATGCGCAGATCGCGGAAGCTTTCGATGGACGGGTGGAAGTTGTCGTCGGTTGCGGCGAGTCGCGGGATCAGTTGCATCAGGCGGTCCAACATGCGCGCGGCGAGGTTGCGCTGATCTTCGATCGGCGCCTTCGAGGCGCTCAGCACCACGTCCGCCCAGCTTGAACGCATCAGGCGGGCTGCCGCAAGTTCGGCGCCAAATGGCCGTGTCACACGGGTCCACAGGTAGGCGTACAGGAGGCCCGCGAGACCCGCGAGGTTGCTGTTCAGGAAGATGAAAAAATCGGCGTCATAGGCATCCTGGATGCTGATGAAGGTAGCGGTGTTCACGGCCACCAGCATGGTCGCGAGATTGAACTGCGGACGCGGGATCAGGGTGCCGACCAGAATGAACGGTCCCGCGAACAGGATCACGAGCATCGGGAAATCGTGCACGTTCGGCAGCACGACGAACAGGTAGAGCCCCGCCAGCGCAACACTGGCGGCGGTTGCCGTGAAGAACTTGAAAACCTGCGGCGCGGGGTCGTCGAGCGCCGCGAAGAAGCAGCAGGCGATGGCTGCCAGCGTGACCGCGCTGGCACCGTCGTTCCAGCCCGAACCGATCCAGAGCGCGCAGGCGAGGACAATGGCGCCAAACGCCGAGCCGGTTGAGAACAGCATGATGCCGCGGTCGAAATAGCGCTCCGTGCCGCCCACCCGCCAGTGATGAAAGCGCGGCTGCCACGTGCCACTTTCTGCCGTGATGAGGTGGCGCAGGGCACGGCAGTCCTGCCAGACATCGACCACCTGTTCCAGGCGCCACAAGGCATTCGAGAGCAGTGCGCCGTCCCACGTTGCGAGTTCCGCAGGCGGTGGCTGCAACGCGGCGATGCGCTCGCGCAGGGCGTCGGCTTCGGGGTAGGGCCGCACGCCCTGGCTTGCCGGGCGCAACGGCGTATTGATCCATTTGATGACGTCTGCGAGCAGCGCCTCGAGTCCGGGGGGGCGCTCCCGCTGGCCGCGAAGCGAGGCTACCAGCGGATCGGCGAGCGACGACATGATGGGCAGCAGCAATTGCATACGGCCGCGTAATGCATGGACGCGATTCAGGACGTCGGGCCGGGTGTCGTCGTAGGCGAGCTGGCTCAGCAGCAGCTCGAGGGCGTTGACGGTGGAGGCGAGCCGTTGGCGGCAGGCCGAAATCGACGCGCCCGCAATGCGACCCGATAGCGTTTCGGTGGCGTAGAAGACGGCGTCGCGGAACCAGCCATCGGTGCGCTCGATGATCGTCGGCGCGAGGCGATTCGGCAGAATCACGCTGCCTACCACGCTGGCGCACACGATGCCGAGCAGGATTTCCTCGGTGCGGGTGATGGCCAGGTCGAACACGTTGATGGGATTGAAGACCGCCGGCAACGCGATCAACGGCATGGTGTATCCGGCGAGCATAAAGACGTAGGCGCGCGCGGTGCGGTCCGAGATCGCGAGATAGAGCAGGGTGCCGGTCCAGAGGGCGACCACCACGCTGAAGAGATACGGCGATTCGACGAAGGGCGGTACGAACAGCACGGCCGCCGATGCGCCGAGGGCGGTGCCGAGCGCACGATAAAGCGCTTTCGAGCGGGTCGCGCCGACAAACGGATTCGACACGATGTAGACGGTTGCCATGGCCCAGTAAGGGCGCGGCAGCTGGAAGGCGAGCCCGAGGTAGAGGGCGAGCATCGCCGCCGCAAATGTCTTGACGGAAAAGAGCCAGTCGCGCAGTGAGGGGTAGACCATGGGGCGCTATGCGGAGGCTGGCGCAGGCGCGGCACGCCGCCATGCTCGGGCGAGCCCACGAGGGCTGCGGACGCCAGGCTGCTCTGCAGCGGGATTCGACATGGTTCGCATCGGCTCGGGTGGATAGAGAAGCACCGGTAGTTTACGCCCGGTTTTTATCCGGCGCGACCACCTGAGGCGGTGCGTCCGTGGGACTTGTATAAAGATTGCATGATAAATGAGTCTGTCCCGCTTATGCGTTGACGTCCGCAAACAGTGCTTTCTGGGCTGACAAATCCGCGCGCTGGGAAGCCGCTTCGCTGCAATGCGGCGACACCCTCGTTGCATATAGATCGTCCAGACGCGCCGACCTCTATGCGTTGTTCGGCTACCAGACGGCAGGTGGCGCGCCGTAGACCGTTCGCCAGTTCGCAGACTAAACTGACGACCAGTTCGCCCGGACGGTTCCCGCCGCCGGCGCATGGCTCGACACCCGCAGAGGCAATTAACAATGAGTGAACAAACTGCCCAGGACATCCGGCTGCGTTGCGCAATGCTTCTGCGCCGGACCACGCAACGCCTGCGCGCATACGCCCTGTTGCTCGCGGTGGCGAGCGTGCCGCTTCACGCGCTGGCGCAGCAGTGGGCCGCGGTGTCGCAGGCGCCGGGTGGCATGACGTCGTCCCAGGCAACCCTGTTGCCCGGTCTGGTGCGCGAGCGCATCGGCCTGCAGATCAGTTTGCCGGAGGGCGCGAAGCCCACGCTCGAAGCGCTGGTCGTTCGGCCCGACCGCCCCGGTCGCTTGCCGCTCGTCCTGATGACGCCGGGCACGCCGCGCGGTGTCGGTGCGGGTGCTGGTGCGGGCGTCGTGGACCGCGCGCCGGAGCTGATGCTGAGCGTAGCGGTAGCGTTCGCGCAGCGAGGCTACGCAGCGGTGGTCGTGCTGCGGCGCGGGTTTGGTCACTCGGAAGGACCCTATGCGGAGAGCCTGGGCACCTGTCACCATGAGGACTATCCCGGCACGGGCAAGGCATCTGCCGACGACGTGCTCGGTGCGCTGGAAACGTTGCGCGCGCAACCTTGGGTGGATCCCCAGCGCGTGATCCTGCTTGGCAAGTCGACCGGCGGCTTTGCAGTGCTCGCGGCGGCGGCGCGCAATCCGCAGGGTGTGGTGGGCGTGCTGGATTTTGCCGGTGGCCGCGGATCGCTGCGCCCCGACTATGTGTGCCGCGCGGATCAACTGATTGCGACCATCGAGCAATATGGCGAGACCGCGAAGATTCCAAGCCAGTGGGTGTGGTCGGAAAACGACCACTATTTCAGCCCCGGACTGGCCCAGCAGATGTTGAGCGCCTACACCTCGCATGGCGCACCGGGACAGCTCGCGGTGCTGCCGCCGTTTGGCGAGGACGGACATGAACTGCTCTACGATGCGCCGGTGCAAACCTGGTGGCCGACGGTGGAACCGTTTCTGAAGAGCTTGAATCTGCCGACCGCGATCGTGGTCGATTTGCCCGCGCTCGCAGCTTTACCGGTGCCGCCTGGGTTGAACCCCGGCTGCCAGGACCGGTTCGATGCATACGGCGCGTCGCGCAATGAAGGTAAGGTCTTCGTGATTGCCGAGGGTGGTCACTGCTCGTACAGTCTGATTGAACGTTCGACGCAGGAGGCGGCGCAGCATGCGCTGGAATACTGCAATGGGAAGTGGTCGGGGTGCAAGGTCTATGCTGAGGGGCAGCATGTGGGCGAGTAGGGTGGCGCGCTTAGGTTCAAGGAAGATCCGGGCGCGCCGGAAAGTGCCGGTCGCTTCAGGTGCAGATGGAAAACCGCAGAGGTAAGAAAACGCCGAGCAACGATGCTCGGCTCTTTGCGCTATATCGTCGTTGCCGCTCGCCGCTTCCTGACATAGTGCGCGACAACCCGAAGGGTAATCGCTAACGTGATTGCCACGACGATGCAACACACGGCGATCATGCCCGCTAGCGCTAGCGTCTCTATATCATCAAGATTGTCCAGTCCGTCATGACCGGAAAGTTGAATGGCAAATCGGATCACGTGGTATAGCCATAATGGCATTTCGAATGCGAACCGCGCAATGAATGCCCCTAAGCCCCAACCGCCAACGCACGATATACCCACGAAGGCGATTACGAGTGCGACGCGCTTTATCAGGCGAATCATCGAACCTCAACCGTGCCGTAAGCCTTCATGGTCGAACCGGGAATAGGGATATCTGGCGCACGGGAACGAATGTAGCGTTGCAAGCTGTCGAACTCTAGCGGGCTGTTTACCGTGATGCAACCGTGACTTAAGCGAAGCGGGCCCATTGGATGCAGCCTGAATTCACCTCGCTTGATGCCGTTGACCATCGTTGTATCGCCGCCGTCCGGGTTCCAGAGCATAAACCATTTCGTTCGGTCAGTCGTTCCGTACCCGTGCGCGTCAATCCAGTCATGCAACCATCCAAGGGTGCCGCCTGACTGGCGGTCAACAAGGTAGTAAGTCCCTGCGGGAAGCGGGCCAACATCCGGCCATGCAGTAGCATACGGATTGTCACGCCCGCGTGCGGTTCCCGAAAACGCTTTAACCGAACCGAAACCAGAGCAGTAGAGTTGCGACGATTCCCTGTTATTCAGTGAAAAAGAGCAGCGTACTGGCATTCGTATGTGCGTTTCTAGATCAGCATCCACGAATCTTTGAAAATCAGGTTCCCGTCGAGATAGGACCACGCTATTTCCTGATAACGGAACTCGACTATTTCAAAGTGGTTCCGGTGTATCGAAGCCACTTCTTTGATGTTTGGAACCTTAGGAGATACGGACACAACTTTGACGTTCCGCATGGTCATGTTGAAATATTCTTCTTCTTTGCCCGCGTCGTTCGCTCGATACCATTTCAGTTCGGCGGATTGCAAAGTTTTACCTAATACAACTGCCAAATTAAGCATGACGGACGAACGGTCTATCTCCTTCTCGATGGTAAGCGGTCGATGAGAACGGCCGCCCATCAGATTTCCGGTTGTATGGTCGGCGGGTGCGTATATTGAATGCGTCAGCCCCAAAACCTCAATACTGCCTTCTCGACCCGCGACCATGCTCGAACCTCTTATATTCGCGCCACCGACATCCTTCAACCAGAGATGCAGGGGAGTCGCCATGCTGAAACCTCGTCGTTAAAAAATGTGAATGTAGGGGAGTCATCGCCCGTAGCTGTCAAAACTTGTCAAAATGGTTTTGCTCGTTTTGCTCGTTTTGCTCGCTGCGCTAATCCTTATTGCATTGGGTCAAAGACCTGCACACGAGGACAAGGGGCGAGGCGTTTTGTCGACTCGGAGTCGATGCAGGACGCGGTGCAGCACGCGTTGGAAGATTGCAATGCGAAGGGGGCGGGAGGGAATGTCTATGCTGAGCGGCAGCATGTGCTGAACAGTGCGGTCGCGTGAGGGCGGGGGTGCAGCCGCGCAGCCCCGCCGATTCCGCCAGCTCAAGCTCAAGGGAAATCCGGGCGTGCCGGGAACTGGCGATCGCTTTCCCACAGCCCTCGCAGTTCGCGTGAAGCTGCTTGCCACTTTCCGTCGACCAGGCTGTAGGTCCGATACGTGGTGACGAAGTTGCCGCCATCCGCAGGCGCGCAGAAAACGGCCTCGATCTCATCGGTGGCACCCGAGCGCGGCGGTACGACTTTCCAGTCGGCTTTGCCCGTGCGCGCGAGCACGAGCGGGGCGGCCTGGCCCTGCGCCGATTCGTAGCCGACGGGTTCGAGTCCGCTGTGCGCCGGCGCCAGCATCTCGGTGGCGGGTCCGCTATACGAACCCATCGACGCGGTTGCATCGATGGTCAGAAACCACGCGGGTGAAGGCAAACCATGTAGCGGCGCGGGTTCGAGCGTGGCAAGCGGGTAGTCGAGCTTTCTGCTGGCGAGCACCGTATCCGCCGCCGAAACGAGTTGCACTTGCGCATTCAACAGTGGAGCGTGATTCACGCCGTCGGGTAACCCGTCGGCGCTTGCGCCGCTTCCCCACAGCGTTTTGTGCAGCTCGGGCGTGATACGCGCGTCTTCGAGAATCTCGAGAAACGTGCCGGCCCGGTCGATGGTCGGCACGCGTTGCGTAACGCGATAATCTTGTGCAGGGGCGGATGCTGTCGAACCGGAGCCAGGGGTCGAAGCTTGCACGGCGTTAGCCGCAGCCGTCTGCGTGTGCTCCCCCGTCGCAGGTACAAAATCAATATTCGGGACAACGAACGTTTGATCGATCTGCGCGTCCGGACCACGATAAGTCACAACCGAGGTGTTTTTAAAGGCCTTTTGCGCCGTCACCCTGATGCCCGGCTTGATATCGATGCAACCACCCGAGGCCGCGAGAGTCAGCATCTGAGGCTCCGGTGCGGCAGTATGGGTGCGGCTGTCGCCGCTCGGCAGCGTGAGATGGGCCAGCGCATCGGCAGAGGCGCACATGACACCCGGATGCGAGGCGATCAGGTCGTCAGCCTGCGCGTGAGTCGAAAGTACGCCAAGGCTCAACGCCAGCATGGCGAAACGTGTTTGCAGCATCTGCCGTCCTCAAGATTCAATTCAGCCGCGGATTATAGAAAACCGCTGCCACGGCAACAAGCGAAAGCTCGGACATGACGGTGCCGCACGGGTGCTCCGGCGTAAGCCTCAAGTGCAAGCCTCGCGAACGTCCAACCCGCGCGCCGCGTCGCGCCGCGCGCTCGTGCTACGATGGTTCGCAGATCGTGATGGAGACTTGCATGAATCCGGAGACCGTAGCCAGGTTCGACCACGAATTTGCACCTCGTATCGCTGCGACCATCGCTCGCCTGTTCGATGCCGGCGTTCACACGGAAGTCTTGCCTTACCAGGGCCACGGCCATCCCACCCGCATCAGGATGTGGGCCACGCCGATCGAAGCGCTGCGCCACTATGCGCATCCGCTCAATCTGCACCTCACCTGGGACAGCGACGAGATCGAGCGCTTGATGGGCGAGGGCGGCGAGGCGCGCTTTTCACGCTATCTGGACGCACTCCCACGCAAGCTCGATGCCTGGCATAACGCGCGTGACGTGGATTTCCGCTCCCATACGCAAGCCGAGATCGAGATGTTGCTGGGGGGGCTGGACTTCGAGGCTTAGCCGTCGTCCACGTCCCAGCGCATGCCGCTGCGGAATCAGTCAATTATTTAAAATGAATCCCGTTCAGACGGGACGCAAGGACGCCGTAATAAAACGGAAGAGACGCAAGCTGCGCGGACACTTGGGGCGCCTCGGCACCTCGGGCACTTGGGGCACATATAAACCTCAATCATCCGAGGCATTGCCCCGTGTTGTTGGCCGCTTGCCGTCACATATCCAACGCCTTCCGGACGGAGTCCTTCGCATGGGCATGCGCTCCATTGCAGTCAAACTGAGCCTCATTTTCGGCGCGGCGCTCGCGGCCACGATTCTCGCGATCACGCTGTTTGCCACACTCAATGTCCGCCGCCAGGCGATCGACAATTTCAACGAGGCGAGCAACGGACAGATTCGCCAGATCGACGCCAGCCTTAAAGAGACGTTCAAGCGGATTCACGACAACGTCGTGTTTCTGTCCGATACACCGTTGGTCCAGTCGGCCAACGAATCGGTAACGAACTATCTGACCCATGGCGGCCAGATGACGCCCGACACCAACGGCGGCGTGGAAACCGATATTTTCCATCTGCTGCAGCGTTTCGGCGACAGCCACCCGGATCTGCAATACGTCTATATCGGCACGAAGTGGGGCGGCTACGTGCAGTGGCCCAAGGGCAAATTCACGAGCGATCACTACGATCCGCGCGAACGCCCGTGGTTCACCCAGGGCACCCAGGCCGCAGGCGACGTGCGCCGCACGCCCGCTTACGCGAATACGGGCGGCGATAAGAACGTCATCATCAGCTTCGTGCGGACCATCCAGGACAGCCAGGGCAAACCGCTCGGCGTGCTCGGCATGGACATCTCGCTCGACGGCTTTGCGAAGATGATCGGCCAGGTGCACTTCGGCGACACTGGCTATCTGATGGTGGTCGAAGACAGCGGCACGGTGCTTGTCGATCCGCGCGAGCCGTCGCACAATTTCAAGTCGCTCAAGGACCTCGGCGACGGCTACCGCGAACTGGCGGACATCGCGAATGGCGCGCAGTCGGTTGATATCGACGGCACGCGTTACGACGCCGTCATCTATACGTCGCCTGAGTTGGGCTGGAAATACATCGGGCTGATTCCGCACCGCGAGATGATGGCGTCGGCGAATCGCCTGAGCGCGATCCTGATTGCAGCCGGCCTGATCGCGCTCGCCACCGCACTCGCGCTCACTACTGCGTTGGGCCGCAGGCTGACCGCGCCGCTGCGTCAGGTATCGAACGGCATGCAGGACATCGCCTCGGGCGACGGCGATCTGACGCAACGATTGCCGGTCACGAGCGACGACGAAGTCGGCGTACTGGCCGCACAGTTCAATGCCTTCGTCGAAAAACTCAATGGCGTGCTGCTGAACATCCGCGCCAACAGCGAGACGCTGCGTGTCGCCACCGGCGAGATTTCGGCGGGCAACGCCGATCTGTCTGCGCGCACCGAGCAGCAGGCCGCGGCGCTCGAGGAAACCGCGGCGAGCATGGAGGAGCTGACCTCAGCGGTCAAACAGAACGCCGACAACGCGCGCGAAGCCAGTTCGCTGGCCGCGAATGCGTCGGACGTCGCGCGCCGCAGCAGCGATGTGGTGGAGCGGGTCGTGATGACGATGGGCGACATCAGCCAGAGCTCGAGCCGGATTGCGGATATCACCGGCATCATCGAGGGCATCGCGTTTCAGACCAATATTCTCGCGCTCAATGCAGCGGTGGAATCGGCGCGTGCCGGCGAGCATGGCCGCGGCTTCGCGGTGGTGGCGAGCGAAGTGCGCAGTCTGGCGCAACGCTCATCGAGCGCCGCCAAGGAGATCAAGGAACTGATCGGCGCATCGGTCGGCAAGATCCATCAGGGTTCGGCGCTGGCCACCCAAGCGGGGCAAACCATGTCGGAAGTCACGCATGCAGTAGGGCAGGTAACGGCCATCATGGGCGAGATCGCGGCTGCGTCCGACGAACAGAGCAGGGGGATCGCGCAGGTCAATCTGGCCATCACGCAGATGGACGACGTCACGCAGCAAAACGCGGCACTCGTCGAAGAGGCCGCGGCGGCTTCCCGTTCGCTGGAAGATCAAGGACGGCAATTGAACGAGACGGTGGCCGCGTTCCGTTTGCGGGCACGGGACTAAGCGAGCACGCGTTGTGCCCGCGGGTTGTGGCCAACTAGGCCCGTGCCCGCAAACCGGTCAGAACCGCCCGTTCGTGTCGGTACCCGGCGTGAACGACACGCCGCGCAGCACTTCGCCGAACCCGGCGCTGCGCAGCGTGACGAACTTCTCGCTGGAGGCACCCGCCGCGGTGGTGTTCTTCAGCATATCGCGCGTCACCACCAGCTTGTTCGGATCCGCGCCAATGTCGCCGTCGCCACTCACGGTCGAGGTAATCGCCCACAGCGTCACGGTGCCGTCGTTTTCGACGCGGCCCGTCAGGCTGCGCAGACCGTCAGTCGCGGGCGCCCACGGCAGACCTGTGGCCGAGTTCGAACCCGTCGGATAACGCGGCACGGTGTACTCCGTGCCAAGATTCAGCCCTGCTTGCAGCGTGTAGGCCAGCGTCCACTTCTTCGTCGCGGCGTTATAGATCCACTTCTGCAGTCCGGCGCCCGTCTGTGCGGCGGCGTGCGTGAAGAGATCGGTGCCGCCCGTGTAGCCGTCGCCTTCATCCGCGACGTAGAGCGTCGTGGCGTTGGCGAACCACAGACCGAACGGGAAGGCGAGCGTGGTGGCGTTCTTGTTGAGCGTCGACGGGAAGCCCGCCAAAATACACATGTTGTTGGGCAGGCCGCTCGTTTGCAGCGTAGCGGCGCTATACGCGAGCGGCGTGGTGGGCAGCTTCGCGTTGGCTGCCGGCACGCCCACGCCAGTCGGGCACGCCGTGCCCGTGGTGTCGAGGAAGTACACCGTGTTGACGCCATTGCTGCCGCTGCCTTTGGTGTAGTACAGGACGTTGTTGTAGATCGTGATGCCGCGGAAATTGTCGTCCTTGCCGATCTTGTCGGCCTTGGCGCCGAGTTCGGTGACAGAGAAGCTACCGAGCGGAGTCGGTGTGCCGGGGTTCTGCTGGGCTTCTGGCTGATTCGACGGGTCTACGATCTGTGCGCCGGTGCCGACGATGACGCCGTCGGGTTGAGGGTTCGCGCCGTTACCGGCATTGCCGGTGGTGTAGAGCACCTCGTCTCGACCGTTGCCCGTGTTCAGAATCGCAGCACGTCCATTGTCGCCGCTAAAGGCGTTTGTTTCGGTGAAGCGGAAATTCCCCGCGCGGTCCACGAGTGCAATGCCGCGATAGAAGTTCTGCCCGTCCGGATTGGTCGGATCCACCACGCCAGGTGTATTCGCGTTCGAGACGTCGATCGCGTTGACCGGCGCAACATAGCCTACAAAGCTCAGGTACTGGCCATCGGTAGACAGATGCAAGGCCAGTTCGGACTTCGAACTGAAGCTCGTCACGAGCTGGCCGCGTGCATCGCCGTGCTGCAGGCTGTTGGGCACTTCGAGCGAACTGACGAATCCGCCCGAGGGTGTCAGCTGATCCAGAAAGATCCGCGAGGTGATGCCGAAATTGGCGTCATACAGCACGTTGTTCCAGACGTACGGATAGGTGCCGTCACTCGGGGCGCCGGTTGCTGCGCTGCAGCCGCTCGTCGTGTTCGCGCAGTTCGGCGGCAGGATCGTGCCTGGCTGTACGTTGCTCGACAGGTTGTCGTAGACACTGCGGCTCACCACCAGCAGGCCCGGAAAAAACGGGCTTTCACCGCCGAAAGGAAATTGCTGCGCGGAGGCGCTTACGCTTGCGGCGAGAAGGGTCAACGCAAGCAGTGGGGCGCGTGCTTTGAGCGTGGAACGGGAAATGAGGCAGGAAGGCGCGCAGGCGCGGGGGGCGGTTTGCATCTGTAGTCTCCGTACGGCATGGGGGGATTATTAGTGACGGACTTGCAGGACAACCGCGCTACCCTAGCAGCGCTTCATGAAGGATTATTGACGTGACGCTTTCATCTCCGTCAGGCAGTCGCTCCCAGTCTGAAGAAACTCACGCTCTGCACCAGGCCCGAGGCTTTGTTCTGCACGGCGTCTGCGGCCGCCGCGGCCTGTTCGACCAATGCCGCGTTGCTCTGCGTGACCTGATCCATCTGATTGACCGCGTCGTTCACTTCGGCGATACCGGTTGCCTGATCGACCGTGGCGGTTGCAATCGCTTCAACAATACGCGTGACGCTGCCGGCGCTTTCCACTACGCCATCCATCGTATGGCTCGCGCGATGGATCAGTTGCGTGCCGGCGTCGATGGTCGCCACTGACTCGCGGATCAACTCTTTGACCTCGCGCGCCGCATCCGCCGAACGCTGCGCGAGACTGCGCACTTCGCTCGCCACCACCGCGAAGCCGCGCCCTTGACTGCCTGCGCGAGCGGCCTCGACGGCCGCGTTGAGCGCGAGGATGTTGGTCTGGGCAGCAATCGCTTCGACCACCGCGATGATGTCGACGATGCGCTTCGACGCGGCGTTGATCTGCTCCATGGTGCGTACCGCATCGCTCATCACAACGCCGCCGTCGCGCGCCGCCTGCGCAGCGGTTTGCGCGAGTGCCGTCGCATTGCGTGCATGGGTGGCGTTCAGCTGCACGGAGTCGGTGAAGTGCTGCATCGAAGCAGCGGTTTCTTCAAGCGAGGCGGCTTGCTGTTCGGTGCGCGCGGACAGATCGAGATTGCCCGCTGCGATCTGCTGGGTCGCGCAGGAGATGGTCGTGGCACCTTCGCGGATCTCGCTGACGATATGGCGCAAGCGATGGTTCATGTCGTTCAACGCGACCAGCAACTGACCGGTTTCGTCGGTGCTCACCACCTCGACGTCGGCGCGCAGATCACCGGCCGCCACCGCTTGCGCTACTCCGACGGCCTGCCGGACCGGCCCTGTGATGCTGCGGCTCAGGAAGCCGATCGCGGCTGCGCCGAGCACCAGTGCACCCACCACTACCACCAGCAGTAGCGTGCAGGCGAGGCGATACGCATCCTCGGCAGTCTGCTGGATGCGCTCGTCTGAGGCTTGCGCCTGTTGCATGACGGAGGCGACGATCGCATCGATCGCCGTGGTGGGTGCACGGTCGATGCCTTTGACGAGGGCATCGACAACGTGCGGACTGTTCGCGTCGGCGACATCGAAATGCTTCAATGCATCGAGGTAGCTCGTTTGCAGCGAGGCGTGCGTGGCAATCGCATTGTCGACGCCGTCGAGGTTGACCCCCAGCGCGCTCAACTGGTTTCTGAGCTGCTGCAGCGCTGCAGTCGTCTTGTCGCTCTGCGCCACGAAGGCCTGCTGGTGAGTGGCGAGCGCTGCGGCATCGCTGCTGCGCAATAGCAGGTCCTTCCACTCCTGGACCTGCTTCTTGAATTCGACCTGGGCGACGCGCGCCGTGTCGGCTGCGCGGCCGTACTGCTCGAGCGTTTGGGCCGACTCGATCTGCAGCGTGTGCGTATTGGACAGCGCGTGCCATCCTTCCAGACCTACGACCATCGTCGCCGCTAACAGCACGGCTCCAAGCAGGGCCAGCTTGGCGGCAATTTTCATATTTCGATAAAACGACACAACTGCTCCAGGATTCGGTAAGGCGACACGCCTCGTCCGGGTATACGGCGGCGCGAGGGCAGACTTGAGCGGACGGGCTCACGCTGAGCTTTCCGCGCGTTACCGGAAGTCGTTTGAGTGCCTGTGGTAAGGCACTCTATGAGTGCGGAGAGTTTTTGCAGGGCGTAGGCGGGTATTCAACACGTGCCTAAGAGAACGTGCTGCGTTGTATTCGTCTGGAGATATCGTGCGTCTTTCGCGCGAAGCGTCTCACATGATTGCGGAATGCAGATGGTGTGGATGCTCCAGCGTCTCGGCGATGATGCGCAACGCCTCCTCGCATTCTTCACGATTCTTCGAACCGCCGAGACATACGCGCAATGCGTTGGGCGGATTGCCGTCGGTGGAGAACGCTGCGCTGGCGACCGCGGCGATACCCTGGTTGCGCAACTGTAGCGCGAGTTCAGATGAACTCCATCCGCCAACGCCTGCTATCGGCAGCCACAGATGAAAGCCATCAGGATGCGCGTCGTAAGACCATTCGCCCAGCACGCGCGAGGCAATCGCCTGACGCGCTTTCGATTCGCTGCGAATGGCGTTGAGCATCTCTTGCGCTGTGCCGTCGATCACCCACTGGGTAGCGAGCGACACCGTAAATGGACTCGCCATTACCGTCGTCGCGCGCAGGGCACCCGCGAGACGCTGCGTCTGGCGCGGAGTCGGCGCCTGCAGATAGGCGACCCGCAAACCGGCGCCGAGACTCTTCGACAAACCCGTGACGTAGTAGGTCAACTCTGGCGCAAAGCTCGCCAGCGCATCCGGCGCCTGCAGCGGCAGCATCGCGTAGGCGTCGTCTTCGATGATCGGCACGCTGTAGCGTAGCGCGACATCCGCGAGCGTTTCGCGCCGCTTGTGCGTAAGCGTCAGTGTGCTGGGGTTCTGCAAGGTGGGATTGCAATAGAACGCGCTGGGCTTGTCGGTCTTGCAGAGCGCTTCGAACGAATGCGCCAGCGGTCCTTCATCGTCGCGCGCGAGCGCCTGCAAACGCACGCCCAGTTGCGCGGCAATCGCCTTGATGCCCGGATAGGCGAGTGTGTCGAGGCAGATCATCGCACCCGGCCGCGCCAGTTGCGAGACCAGCGCGACGAGCGCGCTGTGAATGCCGGGGCAGACCAGCACATTGTCCGGCGAACAGTTCGGCAGACGGCGCTTGAGCCATTCAGTGCCGGCTGCCTTGTCGGCCGGTGTGCCGCCGAAGTCCTGATAGCGCAACAACTGATAGGGGTCGCTATCCGCCATCAAACGCGCCGCGGACTCGCGCAGACGGATCGCGTAGTCGGCCGGTTCAGGCGGTGTATTCATCGTCATTTCGATGCTGCTGCCGCCCGACAGCGGCAGCGTGGCCGTGCGGCCGCGCACGAAAGTCCCGCTGCCGGCGCGCGAATCGAGCAGGCCGCGCTTCTTCGCTTCCGCGTAGGCCCGCGCCACGGTGGTGTAGTTGAGCGCCAACTCGTCGGCCAGATCGCGCAGACCCGGCAGCCGGTCACGCGGCCGCAGGCGTCCGGTGGCGAGGTCCTCTTCGATCAGATCGGGAATCGCGAGGTAAGCGGGCTTGCGGATTTCGGCGAGGCGTTTGATCCAGTGATGTGTCGGGCTGCTCATCGTTTTTGGGCAAATGGATGACGGTTAAAAGGTCCTCGCAGGGGCGTCGCGTGAGTCGTGAAAAGTGATCGCGTGCAATGATCGTATTGATCGTATCTGGTGAATGACTGCACCGGCCCCGCGCATTTGCACCAGCAAGATCGCACCCGGCTGGTGCGATCAAGGCCCGCAAGGCCGCTTTCATTGACGGCGTTGGCTGTATGCAACCTTCGGGCCAAAAAAATTTCGGGGCGCTTGACGAATGATCGTCTGTTTGATTGGAAAGTGATCGCATGGGCGGCGACCTTCAATGGCACGGGCGTTGCGTTAGTGAGTTCGGCGCAAACATCAAAGCGGCGCTGCCTGCTACCACGCGACATTCCTGTTCACGCAAACCACCTTGGAGAGTGCCATGCCTGCCGTCAACACACCGCTGCATCAGAAGGGCGATTACTTCGTCGACTACGAAGAGAAGGTCTTCGAGGACGTGAAGGCCGAGCCGGGCGAAAAGGCGCTCGTCACGTTTCATACGGTGGCGTTCGAAGGCTCGATCGGTTTCGTCAATATGCTGCAGGCCACCCGTCTGCAGCGAAAAGGCTTCGAGACCTCAGTACTCCTGTACGGTCCCGGCGTCACGCTCGGCTTGCAGCGCGGCTTTCCGACCCTCGGCGACGAAGCATTTCCAGGCCATCTGAACTTCAACAGGCAGTTGATGAAGTTCATGGAGGAAGGCGGCAAGGTGTACGCGTGCCGCTTCGCGCTGCAGGCGCTGTACGGACATGGAGAAGCTTCGTTGATCGAAGGGATTCGGCCGATCAGTCCACTGGACGTACTGGACATCCAGCTTCTGCATCGCAAGGACAACGCACTGATCATCCACACCTGGACGGTCTGAGCACAGGCGGCCATCACCATGTCTGAAAAACGTATTGTTCGCGCTGCGGCGGTCCAGATTTCACCGGACTTCGAGCGCAGCGACGGCACCCTCAACAAGGTCTGCGAGGCCATCGATCAGGCGGGACGCGAAGGCGTGCAACTGATTGTGTTTCCCGAGACCTTCGTGCCGTATTACCCGTATTTTTCGTTCGTGCGGCCGCCGGTGGCCTCCGGTGCCGATCACATGCGGCTTTATGAAGAGGCGGTGGTGGTGCCGGGGCCCGTGACGCAGGCCGTCGGCGAACGCGCGCGCCTCAATCGCATGGTGGTCGTGCTCGGCGTCAACGAGCGCGATTACGGCAGCCTGTACAACACGCAACTGATTTTCGATGTAGACGGCCAGTTGCTGCTCAAGCGCCGCAAGATCACGCCGACGTTTCACGAACGGATGATCTGGGGACAAGGCGATGCGGCGGGGTTGAAAGTGGTGCAGACGTCCGTCGCGCGGGTCGGTGCGCTCGCCTGCTGGGAGCACTACAATCCGCTCGCGCGCTATGCGCTGATGACGCAGCACGAGGAGATTCACTGCAGCCAGTTTCCGGGCTCGCTGGTGGGGCCGATCTTCGCCGAGCAGATCGAAGTCACGATCCGTCATCACGCGCTGGAGTCGGGTTGCTTCGTGGTCAATGCAACCGGGTGGCTGACCGAAGCGCAGGTTGCCTCGATCACTAGCGACACGAATCTGCAGAAGGCGCTGCGCGGCGGCTGCAACACAGCGATCGTCTCGCCGGAAGGCCAGCATCTGGCGGCACCGTTGCGTGAAGGCGAAGGCATGGTGATCGCGGATCTGGACATGGCGCTGATCACCAAGCGCAAACGCATGATGGATTCGGTGGGCCACTATGCGCGGCCGGAACTGTTGAGCCTCGCGATCAACGAACGGCCGGCGACGACGGTGTCGCCGATGCCGTCGTGGGGCGCTTCTTCCAACGCATTCGCCACTGACTCTGCCGCCGACGCCGTCACCGATTTCAACTCAACCTTGGGATGCCGCGATGAACTCCAACGAGACCCTGCCGGCCGCTAGTCGGCAATTGATGACTGAGTTGCAGTCGGTCGGTTTGCGGCTCGCCGATCCGGGCGCGGGCGTCGCCAGCCGGCGCGGCGGTGCGGGGCCGTCGGACCATAAGGCGGTGACGGTGGACGGCGTGACCATCATGGTGCCGGTGCATACCAACACCGCATGGCATTCGCCGTTCGTCGCCGCACCAGCGGATGCGGGCGGCGTCAGTGCGCTGCTGCGCGGCACGATCCCAATTGCCAATATCAGCTTTCCGAAGGCACCGCGTTTTTATGGCATGCAGACGCTCGACGGCGTGCCGTACTCGCATATTGCGACGTTGCATAGCGCGGATGTGCTGGCGACGACGGTGCTGCAGACCTGCATCCGCTACGAGAGCCGCCGCAAGACCTGCAAATTCTGCGCGATTGGCCAGTCGTTGGCGGCGGGCCGCACGATTGCGCGCAAGACGCCCGAACAGCTTGCCGAGGTGGCGCGCGCCGCGGTGCTGCTGGACGGCGTCAAGCATATGGTGCTGACGACCGGCACGCCGCCCACCAGCGACCGCGGCGCGCAGATTCTGTGCGAAAGCACGTTCGCGATCCGGGCCGCGGTCGACCTGCCCATTCAGGCGCAATGTGAACCGCCCGATGACGACCGCTGGTTCGCGCGCATGAAAGCGAGCGGCATCGACACGCTCGGCATGCACCTCGAAGTGGTCACGCCGGCCTTGCGCGAGAGGATCATGCCCGGCAAGTCGAGCGTGCCGCTCGCGCGCTATATGGAGGCATTCAAGGCGGCGGTGGCCGTATTTGGACGCGGCCAGGTCAGCACCTATATCCTGGCGGGACTCGGCGATAGCGCTGAAGCGATCCTGAGCATCTCGCGCGAGCTGATCGAGCTCGGCGTGTATCCGTTCGTAGTGCCATTCGTGCCGATCAGCGGCACGCCGCTCGAGGACCATCCAGCCCCGACGCCCGAATTCATGAAGTCGGTTCTGCAGCCGCTCGGTGCGATGCTCGCCGCGGCGAGTCTGCGTTCGAGCGACATCAAGGCCGGCTGCGGCAAGTGCGGCGCGTGTTCGTCGTTGTCTTCGTACGAGGTGTGATCATGTTTGGTGAAGCGATCGCAGGGATACGGGAATCACTTGATGTCACGCCGGCAATGCCGGCGTTGTACACGCCCACCGAGTACCGTATCAAATGGACCACGCTGCCATGGGAAGCTGAGGAAGCCTACAAATTGCGACGCGCGGTGTTTTGCATTGAGCAGGGCATTTTTGTCGGGGACGACCGCGACGAGATCGACGAACGGGCCCAGCAACTGGTGGCAGTGAGCTGTCTTGCCGGGATACCCGAGCAGGTAGTGGGCACGGTGCGCATCCATCAGGAAGCGCCGGACGTGTGGTATGGCTCGCGGCTGGCCGTGCACGCGGCGTTTCGCCGCCACGGCAAGATTGGCGCGACGCTGATCCGCCTTGCGGTGACGAGCGCCCACGCGCTCGGCTGCGAGACGTTTCTTGCGCATGTGCAGAGCCAGAATGTGCCGCTGTTTCGCGCCTTGCATTGGGATGCCCTCGAGCAGGAGATGGTGCATGGCCGTTCGCATCATCTGATGCAGGCGCAGCTCGATCACTATCCGCCGTGCACGGCGCCGCGCAGCGGCTTCGTCACGCAGGCGCGGAGCGGGTCATGAGCGTGGCGGATCTGGTCGCGGGCTTGCGCGAGAGCCGTGGCTTTCGGCACAAGACCGATATTGCCGGCGTGGTGTCGTCACTCGCGCGCCGCTTGCCGGGCGGTGCGAGCGATCTCGACCAGGCGGTGGCGTTAGGCGACGACTGCGCAGCCTTGCGAGACGGCGATGGCTATCTGCTGTTCGCCATCGAAGGTATGGTGAGCGATTTCGTGCAGGCGATGCCGTGGTTCGCGGGCTATAGCAGCGTGATGGTCAACGTCAGCGATATCTATGCGATGGGCGGTCGGCCGCTCGCTGTCGTGGATGCGTTATGGAGCGACGGCATCGAAGCGGCGCACGAGGTGCTCGCGGGAATGGCTGCGGCGTCGGTAGCGTACGGTGTGCCGATTGTCGGCGGACACACCAATGCACGCAGCGATCAGGCGCAGTTGGCCGTGTCGATCGTCGGGCGCGCCAAGGCGCTGTTGTCGAGCTTCAACGCGCGACGCGGTGACCGGCTGTTGATGGCGGTGGATTTGCGCGGCCGCTTCGAAGAGCCCTATCCGTTCTGGAATGCTTCGGTCGGGGCGCCGGCCGCGCGCCTTCGCGGTGATCTCGAACTCTTGCCGCAGTTGACGGAAAGCGGCCTGTGCGACGCCGCCAAGGACATCAGCATGGCGGGCACGCTCGGCACCGCATTGATGTTGCTCGAGTGCTCGCGGGTTGGCGCGCGGATCGATCTCGACGCCATTCCCAAGCCCGCTGACGTGCCGCTGGCGCGCTGGGTCACGGCGTTTCCGAGCTACGGCTATCTGCTGGCAGTGCGTGAGGAACACGTCGAGCGCGTGCAGGCGCAATTCGCGGCGCGTTCACTGGCCTGCGCGGCGATCGGGACGGTGGACGCTTCCCTTGAGGTGGTCGTGCACCGCGGTGACGACGCCGCAGTGTTATGGGACTTCAGCGGCGAGTCGTTTATCGTCCCGGCGGAGCAGGTGTTGCGATGAATACAGGCGCATTGCGGATTGCGTTGCTGACGCATTCGGTCAATCCGCGTGGCGGGGTTGTGCACACCCTCGAACTGGCGAGCGCACTCACCGCGCAGGGACATGAAGTCACGGTGTTTGCGCCCGCAACCAACGGTGAGGTCCTGTTTCGCCTGCCGCCGTGCCGCGTGACGTACGCCCCGGTCATCGGATCGCAGGCCGGCACCGTGGCGCTGGTCGATGCGCGCATCCGCGCCTTGAAGAGCAGTTTGCGCGCGCATGGCACGGCAGCCTTCGACATCCTGCATGCGGAAGACAGTATCAGCGGCAATGCGCTTGCAGAACTCAAGGAGGAGGGCGCGATTCGCGGCTTCGTGCGCACTGTGCACCACCTCGATCACTTCGATAACCCGCGTCTCGCGGCCTGGCAGGAGCGCGCGTATCGCGCTGCAGATCAGGTGCTATGTGTGAGCGACACGTGGACCCGCGAGATGCGGCAGCGCTACGGCGTTGGGGCTGTTACGGTACCGAACGGTGTCGAGACGACGCGCTTCGCTCCAAAGCCGCAACCCGGTGATGAAAGAATCCGGCAGAGCTTAGGGATAGGTGCGGGGCCGCTCGTCCTTGCCGTCGGCGGCGTTGAAGAGCGCAAGAATACGCTTGCACTGCTCGACGCATTTCCCGCCGTGCTTAGCGTCTTTCCCGAGGCGCAGCTTGTGATTGCAGGCGGCGCAAGCTTGCTCGATCACGATGCCTACACGCGACGGTTCATCCAACGCGCGGCGCAACACGGTTTATCTATCGGACCGCACGAAAACATCGTGATTACCGGGCCGCTTGAAGACGCGGCGTTGCCCGCATTGCTCCGAAGCGCAGATGTGCTGGCGATGGTGTCGGTGCGCGAGGGCTTCGGCCTCGTGGTTCTCGAAGCGCTCGCCTGCGGCACGCCGGTCGTCGCTTCGGCGATTGCGCCGTTCACCGAATACCTCGATGACGCCACCTGCTGCTGGGCCGATCCAACTGACGCAGATTCGATTGCCGGCGCACTGCTGCGCGTGATTCGCGGCGACAGCGGCACCGATTTCGCGCAGGCCGTGCCCGCGTTGCTCGCACGGTATTGCTGGACCGCAAGCGCCCGCTGCCATGTCGACGCTTATCGCGCTTGGCTCGCGCAGCCGCCGCTTGCGGTTGTTTAAGTTATCAGCAGAAAGGAATCTCCATGCCTGTCATGCACTTCCGGATTCAATGGCCCGATGGCGACGAAGCGAATTGCTATTCGCCGTCGCAAGTGGTCAGCGATTTCTTTACTCCGGGCGAGGCGTATCCGCTCGACGACTTTGTCCAACGCTCGCGCGAGGCGCTCAACATCGCTTCGGAACGCGTGCGGCAGAAGTACGGCTTCGCGTGCTCGGCTGCGATGGATCAACTCGCGCAGATCGAGCGCGACGCGGAGCGCTTTCGAGAGCAGGCGGGCGCCACCGTGAAAGTGATCGAACTGAGCTGAGCCGGGTACACACCACGGGTTTAGGCCACGCCAAACCGTTTCGCCCCGCCGGCCGCGCGATAACGCCGCGACGGCGGCCCGATCTTCTACTTGCAAGGACGCATCATGTCGAACACAGGGCACTCCGTGAACAGCGGCACAGGCGAGCATGGGCACTACAGTGTGCTCGTCGTCGGCGGCGGGCAGGCAGGTTTGTCGATCAGTTACTACCTGAGACAGGCGGGTGTCGATCATCTTGTGCTTGAGAAGCAGACCGTCACGCATACCTGGCGCAAGCAGCGCTGGGATGCCTTCTGCCTTGTCACGCCAAACTGGCAGTGCGCGCTGCCGGGCTACCCTTATACGGGCGACGATCCGCACGGCTTCATGAAGAAGGATGAAATCATCGCCTACCTCGATGGCTTCATCGCGATGGTGAATGCGCCCGTTCTCGAGCATACGCAGGTCAGCCGCGTGAAGCGGCGCGACGACGGCGTTTATGCAGTGGCGACCACCCAAGGGGATTTCACCGCCGATCACATGGTAGTGGCCTCGGGCGGTTACCACACGCCTATCGTGCCGCGCATGGCTGAACGCCTGCCCGCGCAGATCGTGCAGTTGCAGTCGTCGGAGTATCGCAATCCGCAGGCGTTGCCCGAGGGCGCCGTGCTGGTGGTGGGTTCCGGACAGTCCGGTGCACAGATTGCGGAAGACCTACATCTGGCCGGCCGCAAAGTGGTACTTGCGGTGGGCGAGGCGCCGCGTTGCGCGCGGTTTTATCGCGGGCGTGATGTGGTGGATTGGCTCGCGGACATGCAGTACTACGATATGCCGGTCGAAAAGCATCCGTTGCGCGAAGGCGTGCGTGATAACACCAATCACTATGTGACCGGTCGTGACGGCGGCCGCGACATCGACCTGCGCAGGTTTGCCGCCGAGGGCATGCAGTTATACGGACGGCTCGAAGACCTGCGCGACGGGCTGTTGCACTTTACGCCGAATCTCGCGGCCAATCTCGACGATGCGGACGATACCTATAACCGGATCAACGCGAGCATCGATGGCTTCATCGCAAAGCACGTGATCGACGCGCCACCCGGCGGCGTCTATGAACCCGTGTGGCAGCCACCGCATGAACGCGCGACGCTCGCACTCGAAGGCAGCGGCATTGCGGCGATTATCTGGTGTATTGGCTTTACGCCGGACTTTAGCTGGATCGATGCGCCCGTGTTCAATGGGCGAGGCTATCCCGCCCATACGCGCGGTATCACGCCGATCGAGGGTTTGTATTTCGTCGGCTTGCCGTGGCTGCACACGTGGGGCTCCGGCCGTTTCTCGGGAATTGCGCGCGACTCGGAACATGTCGTGCAGGCAATTCTTGCGAAGCAGCGCGAACGGGCTGCAGCTTGCGCGTCGATGGCGGCTTGAAAAGCCAAAGCGCCTGGTTAAGCAAACTACGCGGCTAGCAAAACGGCCATTGCCCGTGATTGAAGGCAATGGCCGTTTCAGTCTTACCGCTTTTTGCGCCACCCAGTCCGCGCCTCGCGCAAGGAGCGCGAGACGGGAGGCGGTCTATACAGACGCCAGACGCTTAGCTACCCAACGCCGGATCGCTCATGCTGCTGCGGCCCGTTTCCACGTGACCGGCCAGACGCCGCACGAAAGTCGCGTCCGTATTCACGGTCACCGTCAGGTCGTACCAGCCGTAGGCAGCGCGCAGATCCAGATAGATCTCCTCATTATTGCCACCCACCACCGTGCGCGTGAGGGTCATGCTCGGATCGTATGCATTGGTGATGGTGAACTCGCAGCGTGCCGTGCCGAGGTTCTCGAGACGCAACTGCAGGTTGCCGTTGGCGACGTCGTAGCCTTCCGCCACTTCCGGACGGGCCACTTCCGTATGGTTCCACCAGTTCGAAGCGACGGCCGGCTTGCCGGCGAAACGGCGCAGATAGCCGTTCGCGCCGAACACGGTGTAGTCGTAGGTGCCGTTGGCGTTGACCGGCAGCTTATCGTCGAGACGCTTACCGGCTTCGACCGTGTAGCTGCGCGGCGTTGCGCTGCTATTGGTCGCATACACCAGAAACGCTGCACCGGCCTGGCCGCTGTTGACGAAGCGCATCGACAACTGACCTTGCGAAGAAGCCTCGTCCTGCAGGCGCACGAAAAATTCGTAGGGCAGGGCACGCGCGGGACGCACGCCCGCTTCCTGCTTCGGCACGGCCTGGACCAGCGGCGGCAGCGGCACGT
Source organism: Paraburkholderia sp. EB58 (assembly GCF_050436665.1). Classification (NCBI taxonomy): domain Bacteria; kingdom Pseudomonadati; phylum Pseudomonadota; class Betaproteobacteria; order Burkholderiales; family Burkholderiaceae; genus Paraburkholderia; species Paraburkholderia sp. EB58. Next base: position 80,880 of record NZ_JBNDMQ010000024.1, read on the forward strand.
AGTCCGGATGACGCAACTGATCCGGCGGCACGTAGCCGGCGGTGCTCGGCAGCGTCGGCTCCGCGTCGTTCGGATTGACGAAGTTGAACGCAGAAGTCAGGTCGCCGCAAATCGCCTGGCGCCACGGCGTGATATTCGATTCGGCGAGATTGTGACTCTGGCCGAAGCGCTTTTCGATGAAGCGAATCACCGACGTATGGTCGAACAGTTGTGAGCACACATAGCCGCCCTTCGACCATGGCGACACCACGAGCATCGGCACGCGCGGTCCGAGACCGTAGGGGCCGTTAGAGTTCGAGCCGGCCGGGTATTGACCGTTACCCGTATAGATTTCGTTGGTGAGCGCGACGGTGGAAAGACCGTTGGCGCTCGTGGTGGGCGCAAACGGCGGCGCCATGTGATCGAAGAAGCCGTCGTTCTCGTCGTAGTTGATGAGCAACACTGTCTTGCTCCACACCTCCGGGTTCGACGTCAGAATCTGCAGTACCTGGTCGACGTACCACGCGCCGTAGTTGGCGGGCCAGTTCGGGTGCTCGGAATAGGCTTCCGGCGCGACGATCCACGAGACCTGTGGCAGCGTGTTGTTCGCTATGTCCTGCTTCAGGATATCGAAGTAAGTGCCGCCGGTCGACACGTTGGTGCCGATGCGTGCCTTGTCGTACAGCGGATTGCCCGGTTGCGCGTTGCGGTACTGGTCGAAGTAGAGCAGCGAGTTGTCGCCGTAGTTGCCGATGTAAGGGTTTGCGGTCCAGCCCCACGAACCGGCGGCATTGAGGCCGGTGCCCATGTCCTGATAGATCTTCCACGAAATACCCGCGTTTTGCAGGACTTCTGGATAGGTCGACCAGCCGTAGCCGAGTTCGGCGTTGTCGATCACCGGGCCGCCGCCGCTGCCATCGTTACCCACCCAGCCGGTCCACATGTAGTAGCGGTTCGGATCCGTCGGGGCCATGATCGAGCAGTGGTATGCGTCGCAGATCGTGAACGCGTCGGCGAGTGCGTAGTGGAACGGAATGTCTTCACGCGTCATGTACGCCATCGTCGTAGTGCCCTTGGCCGGCACCCACTGGTCGTAGAGACCGCCGTTCCATGCAGTGTGCGTGGTGTTCCAGTCGTGCGCCAGATCCTGCAGGAACTGCAGGCCCAGATTCGGCGCGCTCGGACGGAACGGCAGCACATAGGCGGCGTCCGCGGCGGCGCCCTCGGCGAGCGGCTGATACCACACCGGATTGCCGGTAGGCAGCGAGACCGCACGCGTGTCACCGAAACCGCGCACGCCGCGCAGCGTGCCGAAATAGTGATCGAACGAGCGGTTTTCCTGCATCAGGATGATGATGTGCTCAACGTCCTGGATGCTGCCTGTTGCGTTGTTGGCGGGGAGCGCAAGCGCGTTGCGGATGCCGAGCGGCAGCATGCCTAACGCGGTTGCGGAACCGGCAGCCGAAGCGGCTGCGCGCAGAAACTCACGGCGATTTTTTGATGTCATGTTGGGCTTCGATCTTCAGGAGAAGGAATATGCGCGACGGCAAACGGGTACAGAATTAACCGGCGCGGGGAGTCAGGCGACCTCAATCAACGGTGTGAATCACGGGTGTTGCAAGACTGTCGGATGCGGCTGCGCCGACCTGCGCGTGGGCGGGCGGCGGTGTCTGGATGGTTTGCGCCGGCAAGGCGGTCTGCGCCGTTTGGGCCGCAGTGTTTTGCGGCACCGCCCAGGGCGCTGGCGGGGCGGCGTTGATTTGTTCGGCGGTGGTGGTGGGTGTCTCGGGCGGCTTGTTGTCGTCGTTGCCGCAGGCACTCACGAACAGGCACAAGGATGCCGCGAAGATGCTTGCCCAGAGCACGCGTAAGCACGCGCCTGGCCCCGTCACCAAACGTTTGCCTACGGAGTTTTCGTTGAACAAAACGCTACACGCAGACCTGGCGAACATGGGAGGTCCTTGACGGTGGGAAGGAATCTGGCGAGGGTGTGGGGTCCCTCGCTCATCACCGCCAAAGCATAACTACTTACCTGTGTAAGATTTATGAACGTTGGGTAAGAAGTTGCGATTGTGTAGGTTTGCGCATTTTGCAAATGCCAGCCGAGGCACGCTTTGATGGCCCGTTCGCGTCAATCCTGGTGGTTCGCCTCGACAAATTCGACAATCGCCGCATTGAGCGCGGCAGGGGCATCGCGATGTGGCGAATGCCCGCAAGCGTCGAGCTTGGCAAGGCGCGCGTGCGGCACCTGCTCGGCGACCGCATCGATATGCGCCATGGTGCCGTAGTGATCGTCATGACCCTGCACGGCGAGCAGTGGGCAGCGAATCGCGCGCAGCGTGTCGACTATGCTCCAGCTTCTGAACGCCGGGCTTAACCAGATGTCGCTCCAGCCGTAGAACGCCGAATCGACATCGTCGTGATAGCGGCTGAGCTTCTCGCGCAGATCGGCTTTCTGGTAGGCAGCTTTGGTCTCTCCGATACCTTGCAGCGAGATGTCTTCGACAAACACATGAGGCGCGATGGAGACGGCGCCTGCCAGTTGATCAGGACACAAAGCAGCGTACAGCAGCGCGATCGAACCGCCGTCGCTATGGCCGATGACCCACATGCGTCGGCGTTGCCCGGCATCGACACCGAGTGTGTCCAATAGCGCCGGCAAAATCTCGCGTGCCTGGATGGTCAGAAAATCCACCGGCCAGATGATGTTGTGAGGCCGCGGTGTCGAGCGTCCATAGCCGGGCCGTGAATAGACGAGACCGCGCATGCCAAGCTGCTCGCAAAGTTGTTGGGGCCATTCGCGCCACATGGCAATCGAGCCCAACCCCTCGTGCAAAAAGACGGCGATGGGTGCATCGCTTAGTGCCTGATTGACCCACTGGTACTCGATTCGCAGCGCATCGCGCGTGGCGGTGGCGGGCAGGATGGCGAATTCGCTCGCCGTTACTACTGTCGCTACGGTTGCTGCGTCTGCGGTTGTTGCCGGGTTGTGCATGGACCACCTAAGGTTATTCGCGTAGTTCGAAACGTAACGAGCCGCTTCGTCTATAGACGCATCGAGACGCGAGTCTCCGCTTGCGGTTTAGCGTGCAGTAGGCGACACCGCGCCACACGCGCGAATCACCAGTTGCACCACTTCCTCAGTCGAGGCATTAAAGGCCTTCTGGGTCAGCGCACGCTTGCCGCCAAGCGCCAGAATCTGCGCATCGAAATCCGCATAGTGCTGCGTGGTCGCCCAGATCATGTACATCAAGGTCTGCGCACTGACCGGCGCCAGCAGGCCGCGGGCGATCCAGTCGTCGATGACAGTGACACGGCTTTCGAGCCAGGGCTTCACGCGTTGCGTGAGGATGTCCTGCATATGCTCCGCGCCGTGGATGATCTCGTTGGCCCACACCTTCGATCCGAGCGGTCGCCGCCGCGACAATTCCATTTTCGCGCGCACGTAGCCGCTGATCGCTTCCACCGGATCGTCGCTGCCCTCGAAGGTATCCGCGGCGCGATGCCAGTCTTCGAACAGGTCTTCGAGCACCCGGCGATACAGCGCGAGCTTTGTAGGGAAGTAGTAATGCAGGTTGGCTTTCGGTAAGCCTGCACGTTCAGCGATCATCGCAGTGCTGGTCCCTTCCAGGCCGCGCTCGGCGAATACGGCTTCCGCGCAGGCCAGCAGATGGGCCTCGTTCGATTCGCGGATGTGCGCCTTGCGCCGCCGCAAAGGCGTGGGCGTCTCGTCGTTTTCAGCAATGTCGGCTGCCACTTCGTCGTGTCTCATCGTTGGCCTCGCGCGGCGTGCATGCCGCGTCGCGCTTCATTCTAGTCGTTTGGGCCGCGCTGGACACGCTCAATCGAATCACGCCCAAACCACATGCTGCGCTGCAATGGCACGTTTCTCGCTCTGTATCGCAGCGTACAAAAGGCATTGATTTAGCGGAGTTAATCGGCTACAACCTGTCCAACTGGACAGGATTGGAGGAGAGGCTGGCACCCCAGGGTTAGCCCTCTGTCGAGCGCGTGCGAAACGGCCTAGGGTGTGCACCGTGGTCGTGCGAAAACGCCCCAAAATCCGCCGGAGATGCACCAGTTTTATAAGGCGCGCAGGGCGTCTGGATTCATCGAAAGGAGCGAGACGAATGAACGCGGTATCCGAGGCGTTAAAGCACGCTGAACCCGATACGTCGATCAAGATCGACGGCAAGCGTCTGTGGGACAGCCTGATGACGATGGCGAAGATCGGCGCAACCCCTAAGGGCGGTGTTTGCCGCCTCGCGCTGACTGATCTCGACAAGGAAGGGCGTGACCTGATCGTGAGTTGGGCTAAGGAGGCGGGTTGCACGGTGACGGTCGACCAGATGGGCAACGTCTTCATGCGCCGTGCGGGGCGCAACCCGAACGCGCTGCCGGTGATGACTGGCTCGCATGCGGATTCGCAGCCGACCGGCGGCCGTTTCGACGGCATATACGGTGTGCTGGGCGGCCTTGAAGTGATTCGCAGTCTGAACGATCACGGCATCGAGACTGAGCATCCGGTCGAGGTGGTGATCTGGACCAACGAGGAAGGCTCGCGTTTTGCACCGGCGATGGTGGCCTCGGGCGTGTTTGCCGGAGTGTTCTCGCTTGAGTATGGCCTGTCGCGCAAGGACGTGGACGGCAAGACCATCGGCGAGGAGTTGAAGCGCATCGGCTATGCGGGCGACGTGCCGTGCGGTGGCCGGCCCTTGCATGCCGCGTTCGAATTGCATATCGAACAGGGGCCGATTCTTGAAGCGGAGCACAAGACCATTGGCGTCGTGACCGATGCGCAGGGGCAACGCTGGTACGAAATCACGCTGACGGGACAGGAAGCGCATGCGGGTCCCACGCCGATGCCACGCCGCCGCGATGCGCTGCTCGGTGCGGCGCGAGTGGTCGATCTGGTCAATCGCATCGGGCTCGACAACGCGCCATTTGGCTGCGCGACGGTCGGCATGATGCAGGTGCACCCGAATTCACGCAACGTGATTCCGGGCCGTGTGTTTTTCACCGTGGACTTCCGTCATCCGGACGATGCCGTGCTCGCGAAAATGGATGCTGCGCTGCGCGAAGGCGTTGAGCGTATCGCGACTGGCATAGGCCTTGAAACCGAGCTCGAACAGATTTTCTATTACAAGCCCGTTGCCTTCGACGCCGCCTGTGTGAAGTCAGTGCGCGCAGCTGCGCAACGCTTCGGCTATCCGCATCGCGACATTGTGTCGGGCGCGGGCCACGACGCCTGCTATCTGTCGCAGGTCGCGCCGACGTCGATGGTGTTCGTGCCCTGCGTCGACGGGATCAGTCACAACGAGATCGAGGACGCCACGCTCGAATGGATCGAGGCGGGCGCCAATGTGCTGCTGCACGCCATGCTGGAGCGTGCCTGCGAACCGGCTTCATGAGCTTGCAAGGGTGACAAAGGCGCTTCGTTGACCTGGTCTGGTCCGCGTAGGCGTCTTTAGAAAAGCCTGACCGTATTGCTTATAAAACAAGCCGTCCCGACTGCGCGCGAGCGCAGCCGGCGGGTACGGCTACGTCCTCACATTCAAGAAGGAACGTGTATGGCCATCAAGCATACCGGCGACATTGCCCCGCATCGTCTGTCGCCCGAGCAGCTTTCCTGCGAATTTACCGACATCGCGCCCTTGCTCGATCCTGCTGCCGCAGCGGTGGCCGCGAGCCGCTGTCACTACTGCTACGACGCGCCGTGCATAGAGGCGTGCCCGACGCAGATCGATATTCCGAGCTTCATCCGCAAGATCGGCAACGGCAATCTGAAAGGAGCTGCCGTCGATATTCTTTCGGCGAATCCGCTCGGTGGCATGTGCTCGCGGGTTTGCCCGACCGAGATCCTTTGCGAAGGTGCTTGCGTGCGCAACCATCAGGACGAAAAACCGGTAGCGATCGGCGCGCTGCAGCGTCATGCGACCGATTGGGCGATGGCTCGCGGCGAGGTGTTGTTCAAGCGCGCAGCCGATACGGGCCGTCACGTCGCGGTGGTCGGCGCGGGGCCGGCAGGCCTCGCGTGCGCGCATCGCCTCGCGCTGGCCGGCCATCGCGTGACGATCTACGGCGCCCGCGAGAAGGCAGGCGGCCTCAACGAATACGGCATTGCGGCGTACAAGACGGTCGACGATTTCGCGCAGCGTGAGGTGGCATGGCTGTGCTCGGTGGGCGGCATTGAAATCAAAAACGGTGTGGCGCTCGGACGCGACGTGACGCTTGATGCGCTGCGCAAGCAGCATGACGCGGTGTTTCTGGCGATTGGCCTCACCGGCGTGCGTGAATTGGCAATGGAAGGCGAGGACCTCGGCGGCGTACTGAACGCGGTGGACTTCATCGAGCAGGTACGCCAGGCAAGCGACCTCGCGACCGTGCCGGTGGGACGCCGTGTCGTCGTGATAGGCGGCGGCAATACGGCAGTGGACGCGGCCGTGCAAAGCCGCAAGCTGGGCGCAACGATGGTGTCGATGGTCTATCGCCGCGGTGTGGAGACGATGAGCGCAACGTGGGCTGAGCGCGAGTTCGCGCAGAGTCAGGGCGTGACGCTGATCACGCACGCGAAGCCGGTCCGACTGATTGGCAGTGACGGCAACGTGACGGGCGTCGAATTCGAGCGCACGTCGGCCGAGGGCACGGAGCGTTTCATTCTGGAGGCGGACATGGTGCTGAAGGCCATCGGCCAGACGCTGGTCGCAGTGGGTGTCGAGCGCGAGTTGCTGACTCTCGACGGTAGCCGGATTGCCGTGGAGGCCAACGGGCAGACGTCATTGCCGGATGTCTGGGCAGGCGGCGATTGTGCCGCGACGGGCGGCGTCGATCTGACCGTGCAGGCGGTGCAGGACGGCAAGCTGGCGGCAGCCGGCATCGATGCTCACTTTGCTCGCACGGCGATCAAGGCCGCCTAGCGAATAGCGAGCGCGCCGCGCCCAAGCCAAACATCCGACATCAAGATAAAACAGAGTCCCAAGGAGCCGAACATGGCCGATCTGCGCTGTACGATTGCCGGCATCACGTCGCCGAACCCTTTCTGGCTCGCGTCCGCACCGCCGACCGATAAAGCCTATAACGTCAACCGCGCCTTCGAAGCAGGCTGGGGCGGAGTGGTCTGGAAAACCCTGGGCCTCGACCCGCACGTGGTCAATGTCAGCTCGCGCTACGGCGCGGTGCAATGGAACGGCCAACGCATCGCAGGCCTGAACAATATCGAACTGATCACCGACCGGCCTCTTGACGTCAACCTGCGCGAGATCGCCCAGGTCAAGCGCGACTGGCCGGATCGCGCGCTGATCGTCTCGCTGATGGTGCCGTGCAACGAAAGCGACTGGAAATGGATCCTGCCGCTCGTCGAAGACACCGGCGCCGATGCGGTCGAGCTGAACTTCGGTTGCCCACACGGCATGAGCGAGCGTGGCATGGGCGCGGCGGTAGGCCAGGTGCCCGAATACGTAGAGATGGTCACGCGCTGGGTCAAAGAGGGCACGAAGCTGCCATGCCTCGTGAAACTCACGCCGAACATCAGCGATATCCGCATGGGTTCGCGAGCGGCCTACAAGGGTGGTGCGGATGGCGTGTCGCTGATCAACACCATCAACTCGATCGTCGGCGTGGATCTGGATGTGATGGCGCCCATGCCGATCGTCGACGGCAAGGGTACGCACGGCGGCTACTGTGGCCCGGCCGTCAAGCCGATTGCGTTGAACATGGTGGCCGAAATTGCACGCGACGTTGAAACGCCGGGTCTGCCGATCTCCGGCATCGGCGGCATTTCCACGTGGCGCGATGCCGCGGAATTCATCGTGCTGGGCGCGGGCAGCGTGCAGGTCTGCACGGCGGCGATGCACTACGGCTTTCGGATCGTCTCGGATCTGGCTGACGGCCTGTCGAACTGGATGGACGAGAAAGGCTACGCGACGCTCGACGAGATCCGCGGCCGCGCCGTGCCCAACGTCACCGACTGGAAGTACCTGAATCTCAAGTACGACATCAAGGCTCGCATCGATCAGGACAAGTGCATCCAGTGCGGGCTGTGCCATATCGCCTGCGAAGACACGGCGCACCAGGCGATCACGCGCGAAAAGGATGGCGTCCGGCATTTTGAAGTGGTGGACTCCGAATGTGTTGGGTGTAACTTATGCATGCACGTATGCCCGGTCGAGCAGTGCATCACGATGGAACGCGTCGACGCCGGCGCATATGCCAACTGGACCACGCATCCGAACAACCCGTCGCGGGTGGATGCAGCCGGGCTAGAGGATGCAGCGCAGGACACCGCGAAAGCCGCATGAGGAAAGAAGGCGAGAACCCGCAAAAGTGAAGCGTTTGTACCGAAGCCTGTTCTGATCCGGTCCGATGCATCCCCAGAAGATGCGCAGGCCTAAGCGATTCAGCGATTCAACGACCCAGTGGAGATCATTCAATGAAGCAGACAGCGCAAACCGTCGATCCGCAGCTAGCGGCCGGCGCGCAAGGCAGCAGTCTTTACAACGACGACCTGGCTCCAACCGGCGTCGCGCAGCGCACGTGGAAGTGGTATCACTTCGCGGCGCTGTGGGTGGGGATGGTCATGAATATCGCTTCATACATGCTGGCGGCCGGCTTGACGGAGCAGGGCATGTCGCCGTGGCAGGCGGTGGTGACCGTGCTGCTGGGCAACCTGATCGTGCTGGCGCCGATGCTGCTGATCGGCCATGCGGGCGCCAAACACGGCATTCCGTATGCGGTGCTGGTGCGTTCGTCGTTCGGCACGCAAGGAGCAAAACTGCCGGCCATGCTGCGGGCGATCGTGGCGTGCGGCTGGTATGGGATCCAAACGTGGCTTGGCGGCAGCGCGATCTATACGCTGCTCAATATCCTGACCGGCAATGCGCTGCACGGCGACGCGTTGCCGTTCCTCGACATCTCGCTCGGGCAACTGGCGTGTTTCCTCGTGTTTTGGGCCTTGCAGATCTACTTCATTGTGCACGGCACCGATTCGATCCGCTGGCTCGAAAGCTGGTCGGCGCCGATCAAGGTGGTGATGTGTGTCGCGCTCGTGTGGTGGGCTACATCAAAGGCTGGCGGTATTGGTTCGATGCTCTCGGCGCCGTCGCAATTCGTGGCCGGCGGCAAGAAAGAAGGGCTCTTCTGGGTGACCTTCTGGCCGGGGCTGACGGCGATGGTCGGCTTTTGGGCCACGCTTGCGCTGAACATTCCAGACTTCACGCGTTTTGCCCGTTCGCAGCGCGATCAGATCATCGGCCAGTCGATTGGCTTGCCGGCGCCGATGGCCTTGCTCTCGGTGATCTCCGTGGTGGTGACGTCGGCGACGGTGGTGATCTACGGCAAGGCAATCTGGGATCCTATCGATCTCACCAGCCGCATGACTGGCATCGGCGTAGGCGTTGCACTGGTGATCCTGACGCTGGATACGATGTGTTGCAACCTTGCTGCCAACCTCGTCGGGCCGGCCTATGACTTCTCGAGCCTGTGGCCGAAGGGGATTTCGTATCGCGTGGGCGGCATGATTACCGCGACCATCGCGATTGTGATGATGCCTTGGAAGATTCTGGCCACGACGCAGGGCTATATCTTCACGTGGCTGGTGGGCTATTCGGCCTTGCTCGGACCCGTCGCCGGCATTCTGATGGTCGATTACTTCCTGATTCGCGGCACGCGGCTCGATCCGCGCGAACTGTTCGACGAAAACGGCGAGTACAGTTACACAGGCGGCTGGAATATCGGCGCCGTGGTGGCGCTGCTGGTGGGCGTGTTGCCGAACCTGCCGGGATTTTTGCATACCGCGTTTCCGGCGACGTTCCCGAACGTGCCGGCATTCTTCAATACGCTCTACACGTATGCGTGGTTCGTGGGCCTCGCGCTCGCGTCCATCGTCTATAGCGCCTGGATGAAGTTGAGCAAAGGACTGAGTGCGCGGGTTGCCAGCGCATGAGGCGCATGTTGAGCGGGTGGGCCGGGTGGCCCGCCGCTTCGATGCGGTAACAGTAACAGCGGCAATGAACACGTAGCAGTTAATGAGGAGGCAGCAAGATGACGACCCTGATTCGCGGCGGCACGGTAATCGACGCGGACCGTAGCTGGCGGGCGGACGTGTTGTGCGCGGACCCGCAGGACGGCGGCACGATCCTGCAGATCGGCCCGGACCTGGAGGTGCCGGCGGGCGCGTCGATTGTCGACGCACACGGACAGTATGTGATGCCAGGCGGCATCGATCCGCACACGCACATGGAGTTGCCCTTCATGGGAACCACCGCCAGTGACGATTTCTATACGGGTACCGCAGCAGGCCTCTCGGGCGGCACCACGAGCATCATCGACTTCGTGATTCCGAGCCCGCGCCAGTCACTGATGGAGGCGTTCCATTCATGGCGCGGCTGGGCCGAGAAAGCCTCTTCCGATTACGGTTTTCACGTTGCGGTGACATGGTGGGACGAATCGGTGCATCGCGACATGGGCACGCTCGTGCATGAATATGGCGTGTCGAGCTTCAAGCACTTCATGGCCTACAAGAACGCCATCATGGCCGACGACGAAGTGCTGGTGAACAGCTTCGCACGTTCGCTCGAACTCGGTGCGCTGCCTACCGTCCATGCGGAAAACGGCGAACTGGTGTTCCAGTTGCAGCGGCAGTTGCTGGCACGCGGCATCACCGGGCCGGAAGCGCATCCGCTCTCGCGGCCGCCTGAAGTGGAAGGCGAGGCGGCCAACCGGGCGATCCGGATCGCGCAGGTGCTGGGTGTGCCGGTCTATATCGTGCATGTGTCGTCGAAAGACGCGGCCGACGCGATTGCACGGGCGCGCAGCGAGGGCCTGCGGGTGTTCGGCGAGGTCTTGCCGGGGCACCTGGTGATCGATGAGGCCGTCTATCGCGATCCTGACTGGACTCGTGCAGCGGCGCATGTGATGAGCCCGCCGTTCCGTTCGGCCGAGCATCGCGAGGCGCTGTGGAGCGGTCTGCAAGCAGGGCAGTTGCATACCACTGCGACCGATCATTGCGTATTCTGCGCGTCGCAGAAGGCCATGGGCAGGGAAGACTTCACGAAGATTCCAAACGGCTGCGGCGGTGTCGAAGATCGCATGTCGGTGCTCTGGCATCACGGTGTGAATTCCGGGCGCCTGACGCCAAACGAGTTCGTGCGTATTACCTCCACGAATGCCGCGCAAATCTTCAACCTGTATCCGCGTAAAGGGGCGGTGCAAGTGGGCGCCGATGCGGACATCGTGGTGTGGGACCCGGCCGCGACCAAAACCATCTCGGTCAAGACACACCACCAGAAGGTGGACTTCAACGTATTTGAAGGTATGACCGTGCAGGGCGTGGCAACCCATACGCTCACACGCGGTGCGCTTGCCTGGAAGGACGGCGATTTGCGTGCGGTACGCGGAGCGGGTCAGTATCTGAAACGTCCGCCGAACTCCGCCTACTTCGACGCGATTCGCGTGGCTAACAAGCTCAAGGAGCCGCACGCGGTTGAGCGGTAATGAGTGTGACCCTGGCCTGTGACTGGTCGTCCACGGGCCAGGCTTTTTGAAAGACCTGTTGGCATCTTCAACGTGTACATGCCGCGAGCGCGAGGCACCCGGATTGACGACGGCGCGCTAACGCTTTTGCCAGACGCGTAGTCCGAACTGCGGCAGGACCCCATACACATGGTCCAGCATGTCTGACTGGATACGTTCGAACGACTCCCAGTCGGTGTTGTCGATATACAGGAACACCTCCAGCGGCAGACCGCGGTCTGTCGTTTGCAGGAGCCGGACCACCAGTGGCATATCGGTTCGAATCGCAGCATGCTGGCGAAAGAATGCCATCAGATAGCGGCGAAACATGCCGAGATTGGTGAGCCGCGGGTCTTCTTCCGCGAAGATCAAGGGCGTCTGCAAATCCGTGCTCGTCTGCAGTTTCGCAAACAATTCCTCATCGCCAAACCGGATGCTGTCGACGTCCAGATGAATCTCGTGCCTGAGACGCCGTCCGCCGGATTCGACCATGCCCCGCCAGTTCTTGACGCCATTGCTCAGCAGTACATAGCTGGGTATGGTCACAATGGAGTTGTCGAAATTGCGCACCGTGATCGTGTTCAAGGCAATGTCGACGACCGTGCCGTCGGCTACGAAGCCCGGCACTTCGATCCAGTCGCCCAGGCGCAGCATGTCGTACGCGGCCAGTTGAATGCTGGCCACAAAGCCCAGTAGCGAATCGCGAAAGATGATGATCAGGAGTGCGGTCATCGCGCTCACGCCGGTGAGGAAATAAGCTGGCGAGCGATGCAGCAGCACGGAGATGAGCGCGATCAGGGCCGCGAGATACAGGACGATGGTGGTGACCTGCAGGAAGCTCTTGATCGGCCTTTCACTCGCGTGCGGAAAGTGGCTGTAGCGATCTTCAATGCTGGCGAGGAAAGCGAAGGCGGCGCGCAGGGTAGTCAGCACCATGTAGCACGCGGCGAGAGTCTCCAGCGGCGGCCCCAACAGGTAGACCACCGGAAACGTCAGGTTCGATATGAGCGGCGCGGACAGGTAAACAAAATACGCGGGCACGAGCGGCGCGAGGCGGTCGAACACCTTGTGCTTCACGGCGGCTTGCAGCCACTTGCGGCGCTCGCCGCGCGCGAGCCGGCCGACGATCCACAGCATGATGAGACGGGTGAGGTAGTAGCAGAGCGTGCTGGTCAGCAGAATGAGCAGCAGCAATGCAATCACAAGAAGCGTGGCGACGACGGCGCTGTCGGTATGGGCATAGAAATGACGGTGCCCGTCCCGGTCCGTCACGATCTGGAAAATGCCGCCGAACATAGAACCTCGCAGTCGTGAGCAGGTCGTTCGTTGCAGGGCTTCCGGTGGTGGCTGACAACAACCAGCGCAGCACAGATGCGTTACCCAGTCGCCTTGAGCCTTTGCTGCAATGCGGGTGAGGCTGGCCTCGGCGCCTCAGGCGGTATTGTAATGGCGAGCCGCCCCGTCGCGTCTAATACTCTCAAATCCGCGTCCTGGCGGCTTATCACCGATCCGCATATTCTTCGAAAACTTGATGCTTTGTGGAAACGGAGGCCGTTTGCTACAGTCCGCCCACTCTGCCGGGGCGGCTAGCCGGGCAGGCAACTGATTCTCCATACCAATACCTACGGAGCACATTCTCATGAGGTCGATTCGTTCCATCCTGTTGATTGCTCTCCTGCAGGCGGCAGCCTGACCTCGGCTTGACGCTGGCGTTCGCCGCCGCCTTGATCCGCCTGTTTGGCCCGCGCTGGGCGGTGGCTGGCTCGCTCCAGCCTGGCGACCAGCGGCTTGAATTCAGCCGGGAGCACAAGCCCGCGCGCGACGCGGTGCTCGCCATCCGGCGCCGCACTGGCATGGTGTTCCAGAACTTCCAGTTGTTCCCACATCTGACGGTACTCCAGAACGTGATGGAAGGCCTCCTAACGGTTCAGAAGTGGGACAAGGCGCGGGCACGGGAACGTGCGCATGAATTGCTGACAAAAGTGGGCATCGCGCAAAAGGCGGATGCGTGGCCCGCGACCCTTTCCGGTGGACAGCAGCAGCGTGTCGCGATTGCACGGGCACTGGCCCCGTCGCCAGAGGTGCTGTTGTGCGACGAGCCGACCTCGGCGCTCGATCCGGGCCTGGCTGCGGAGGTGGTGGAAGTGCTCAAGCAGCTCGCCAGCGAAGGCATGACGATGCTGATGGCGACACACGACCTGCGGTTGGCCGCGTCGATTGCGCGCGATGTCGTGTTTCTGAGCAACGGCGTGGTGGTGGAGCAGGGCGCGTCGCGGCAGATCTTTACGCAGCCCCGGCAAGCCGAGAGCGCGCGCTTTGTGTCGACGTTGACGCAAACTTTGCCGGACGCGTGGGCCGAATGAGCCGCGCCGCGCTAGCGCGCTCCTGCCACTGACTGAGCCTGCTTGGCAGCCAGCTGCGTATAACGGTTCTGCGGCCGCGGCAGACCCAGATTGTCACGCAGCGTGCGCCCCTCGTATTCGGTTCTGAACAGGCCACGCCGCTGTACCTCCGCAGTTTGCGCTGCGAGTTCCTTGCCGGCCTCGGAGGCGTCCGCCTGCACGACCACCGGCCAGCCCTGCGGCGCGCGTGCTACGTTCAGCGGCCCACGCACCTTGAAGTGCTTGCCGTGGTGATTGAGCACATGCAGCTTGGCCAGATCGAAGTAGACGCCGCTCTCCTTATCGCGCAGGACCGTGTCGTCTTCCCAGCTATCCCAGAGGCCAGCCACGACGTCGTAGAACTCACGGGCGCGTTCATAGCGCACGGCATGATCCGGATGCTGTTCGAAGCTGAAGTTGTGCGCTTCGGACTCCGTACTGGATGTGACGAGATTCCAGCCCGAGCGTCCGCCGCTCAGATGATCGAGTGAGGCAAATTTGCGCGCCAGGTTGTACGGCTCGTTGAAACTGGTGGAGACGGTGGCGACCAGTCCGATATGCTGTGTCACGACCGAGAGGGCTCTGGCCGCGAGGCGTCCCACCTCAGTTCACACCGTTTCGAAGCTGTCGAGCCGTTCGAGCACTTGCGCGCGTAAATCAGCGAGCACGGGGTCGCGCCGGTCACGTGGCCGTGGACGTGCGACGCGATATTCGCGGTCGATGCGGGGAGGCGCCGCGGACATCAGCAGCACGCGGTCGCTGAGGTACAACGCCTCGTCGAGATCGTGGGTGACCAGCAACGCCGCCGTACCATGCGCGCGTGTCACCGACAGCAACAGTGCCTGCAAACGCATCCGCGTCATCGCGTCGACGGCGCTAAACGGCTCGTCGAGCAACAACAGATCGGGTTGCGAGAAAAGCCCTCTGGCGATCGCGACGCGCTGCGCCATGCCACCGGAGAGCGCCTTCGGCAACGCATGCTCCTGGCCTGCCAGTCCCACTTCGGCAAGCAGGTGTCCCACTCGCGGATCGCGCCCACCGCCACGGCCCGCTTCGAAGCCGACGTTATCGGCCACTGTCAGCCACGGCAACAGACGCGGTTCCTGGAAGATCACGCCGATCTGCGGCGAAGGTCCGTGTTGCGGTACGTCGTTCACCCGTACTTCGCCTTGATACTGGCGATCCAGTCCAGCGACAATCCGCAATAGCGTGCTTTTCCCGCAGCCGCTGGGGCCCACCAGACTCACAGCCTCGCCAGGCGCGATGCGCAACGACAGATGATCGAGTACGGTGCGGGCCGCGTAGTGTTTGGCCTCGACGCGCACGTCCAGCAGCGCCGCTTGAACCGACGTACTCATCGCTCCTCTCCTGCGCGTGATTGATCGCTGAATGCGTCGAAGGCATCGCGCCAGCTCAGCACGCTGTTTTCGAGCCAGCGCATGGCGCCATCGCTCAGCTTGCCGAGCACGGCGAGCAGGATGATGGCGCCGAACACCAGATCGGGGCGGCCGGTTTCACGGCCGTCGCTCAGCATGTAGCCGAGGCCGCGCGTCGCGGCGATCAGTTCCGCGGCGACCATGAACATCCACGCAAGACTGAGTCCCGTGCGCAGGCCTGTGAAAATCTGCGGCAACGCAGCGGGCAGGAGGATGCGGGTGAATAGCGCTGCGGGCTTCAGCCGGTAGATCGCGCCCAGTTCGACCAGTTTGCGATCGACGCCGCGAATCCCCGCCACCACGCTCAAATGCACGGGGAAGAATGCGCCTATCGCGATCAGCGTAATTTTCGGTGCTTCGTCGATGCCCATCCACAACAGCAGCACGGGCACCCAGGCAAGCGACGGAATCGAGCGCAGCGCCTGAAAGCAAGGCTCGAGCAGGGCGTCGAGCCGGCGGCTCAGACCCATTGCGGCACCCAGTATGAGCGCCAACGCAGCGCCGATGCCGAAGCCCGCGAACACCCGTAGCGTACTGGCCGCGATATGACGCCCAAGCCGCGCGGCACCCATTTGCCAGAGCGTCTGTGCGATCGTGCTCGGGGCGGGTAGCAGATGATCCGGCACGACGTTCGTGCGCACCAGCACTTCGATCAGCGCAAGCAGGGCAACAGGCAGCGCCAGGCCGGCGATATGCCAGCGGCGCAGACCGCTATGCGGCTGCAATACTGACGCTCGTACGTTGGAGTCATTGGTGCCGTTCACTACGGGCGTGTGCGGCGCGAGATGCTCCGCTTCAGTCGCGTCGAACGCTAAGGAGTCTTCAGGAGCAGAAGCCATCACACCGCACTCACTGGGACGTTGCCGCCGTCACGACTGGCTGGGCGACCTGCGAATCGACCAGGGCGTCGATTACCTGCGGCAGATCGGTGCCTGGCTTGACCAGTTGCTCCTGAACCAGAATCGGCGCGGCCGCCTTGAGCGCTGCAATCTGTTGCGCGCCCGGCACCGGCTGGCTGAAGTCGTTGCGCTGCAACTGCAGCTTGGCGACCGGCAACGATACTTTGGATTCCTCTGCGACGATTGTGGCGGCGTCGTCGGGATGCGCGATGATCCACACGCGCGCCTTTTCATAGACCTTCAGCACGCGCGCCACCGTCTCCGGATATTGCTGGAGAAACGCTTCGCGGGCGTCCAGAAAGCCGTAGGTATTGAAGTCGACGTTGCGGTAGAGCAGGCGGTCGCCGTCGTCGATCTGCGCGGCGGCCATATGCGGATCGAGACCCGCCCATGCATCCACCTGGCCGTTTGCCAGCGCCGTGCGGCCATCCGGATGCTGCAGATTCACGAGCTCGACATCGTCGCGCGTCAGGCCCACTGTATGCAGCGCACGCAAGGTGAACAGGAACGGATCGGTGCCCTTGGTGGCGGCGATTTTCTTGCCCTTCAGATCGGCGAGCGTCTTGATGGGCGAGTCTTTGCGCACCAGCAGCGCGGTCCATTCGGGACGCGAGAAGATATACACGGTTCTGATCGGATTGCCGTTCGCCTTGCCGAGCACGGCAGCGAGGCCTGCGGTCGAACCGATGTCGATCGCAGCACTGTTCAGATATTCGAGCGCGCGATTGCTGCCGAGACTCAGGACCCATTTGATCTGCGCATGGTCGGGCTTGAATTCGTCTTCGAGCCAGCCAAAGCGCTTGATGACGAGACTTTCCGGCGAGTAGTACGCATAGTCGACACGGATCTCCGGCGGTGTCGCGGCGTGCGCCGCGGCCATCGTAGCGAGGGCCGCCGCAAGCACGGCAAGCCGGCCCAGCGCACGATTGAAGAACCGCTTCATGTGTGGTCTCCCAGTATCCAGAGATTGGTGTGAGTAGACCGGTTAATGTAAAGAAAGACACCGCGTTCGGTAACTAACGAAAGATCACAAGGAAACCCGCGGCAGCGATATCGCATGTGCCGGAGTGGGGGCGGCGTTTGTTGGCGTTATAGCGTCAGTAAAGACGTTGTGTTGACGATGGTGCGTCTTTGCTTTTGATGCTCATCCTGGCCGTCAACGTGCCTGTTGGAAAACGGGCCCTGCTCCGGCGACGCGAAGCACGGCCCACCCTCCCGCCTTCATCATTGTGGCTTCACGAACCTCAATGTCATCCGGTCCGATTCGCCGATTGCGGCGAAGCGCGCCTTGTCGACGTCGCCGCCTTCGTAGGTCGGCGGTAGCGACCACACGCCGTGCGGGTAGTCCTTGGTATCGCGCGGGTTGCTGTTGATTTCGCTGCTGCCGGCGAGCTTAAAGCCTGCGGCGCTCGCATGCTCGATCACATAAGCCTCCGTCACATAGCCGCTGTCGATCATCTGCTGCAGCGACGTGCCCGGTGCCGCGCGATGTTCTTCGACGCCGAGTATGCCGCCCGGTTTGAGCGCACGGTAGAACGCGCGCAGGTTGGCGTCCAGCTGGCCGTCCTTGATCCAGTTATGGATATTGCGGAACGTGAATACGCGGTCGACGTTGCCGTTCGCCTCGAAGCCGCTGAACTGTCCCGTTTGCAGCGTGCCGACGACTACGTTGCCGTAGACAGCCGGTGTTGCCGCGAGCTTGCGTGCGAACGCGGCGTCGCCTGCCTTCTCTTCCGCCGCCGCGTCCGGCGACGGGCTCTCGTATTCGGCTTCGTA
Source organism: Paraburkholderia sp. EB58 (assembly GCF_050436665.1). Classification (NCBI taxonomy): domain Bacteria; kingdom Pseudomonadati; phylum Pseudomonadota; class Betaproteobacteria; order Burkholderiales; family Burkholderiaceae; genus Paraburkholderia; species Paraburkholderia sp. EB58. The sequence continues at coordinate 98,859 of NZ_JBNDMQ010000024.1, forward strand.
AAGCGTGCCGTGATCGTGCAGATAAGGCGCGAGAATGTCTGTGTACCAGCCGCCGCCCGGGGCGATTTCGAGCACCGTTTGCGTCGGCTCGATCTCGAAGAATTGCAGCGTACCTTGCGGATGACGATAGACGTCGCGCGCTTTTGCGGCGTCGCTGCGCTGCGGGCCGGCAACGGCGGCAGCCAGCGACGAGTCCGTGCTGGATGGGGTCGACGCGCAGGCCGCCAGAAGCAGCGCGGCGGAGAGCCCGGCGAGTGTGTAACGCAGCGTGCGAAGCAACGGAGTGGGGTGGTGAGTCATGGCGCCTGGTTTGGGTTCGAGTGGGCCGCGGCAGACATTGGCAAAAGCGGCAACAGGCCTAACGATAAGCGTTTGCGGCGCGCTTTGCACGCAGCCGGTTCGGACGCAGTCCGTTTCCGACGCCGCGAGACATGCGGGGATGCATGGCGGAGTGCATCGGGGATAGGCACGTGGCCTGCACGCGCGGCGGATTGAGCGTATGTTATTTCGCGAGTTCGCTATTTGCTCTCGCTGTTTGCTCTGTTTGCTGCTGACGGGTGCCGACCTGGCATTACACGGCCCTCCGATACCGGAGCGCAGAGGATTAAAGAACTCTCTCAATCCCGCGTCGCCTGTAGGGTGATACGCGGTCGTCGATTCAAGCGGAGATTGCCTTTATGTCGACCCAGCCACGGCAGTTGCGCCTCGGTGCCTTCATGCGACCCGTGACGATTCACACCGGCGCATGGCGCTATCCTGGCGCCTACCCGGATGCCAACTTCAATTTCGCGCATATGAAGCGCTTCGCGCAGACGCTCGAGCGCGGCCGTTTCGATGCGTTCTTCATGGCCGATCACCTCGCCGTGCTCAACATGCCGGTGGCGTCGTTAAAGCGCAGTCACACCGTCACGTCATTCGAACCGATGACCTTGCTGCCGGCGCTCGCTGCCGTAACCGAGCACCTCGGCCTGATCGCGACAGCGTCTACCACGTTCGACGCGCCGTATCACGTCGCGCGCCGCTTCGCCTCGCTCGATCACATCAGCGGCGGCCGCGCGGGCTGGAATCTCGTGACGACTTCGAACCCCGATGCGGCGCTCAACTTCGGCCTCGAAGAACATGTTGAGCATGACGAACGATATCGCCGGGCGCGCGAATTCTTCGATGTCGTCACCGGCCTGTGGGATAGCTGGGCCGACGACGCGCTGATTCGCGACGTCGAGTCCGGCATCTTCTTCGATCCGGACAAGTTGCACGTGCTCGATCACAAAGGCAAATACTATTCGGTGCGGGGGCCGCTTAACATCGCCCGTCCGGTGCAAGGTTGGCCCGTGATCGTGCAGGCCGGTTCATCGGAAGCGGGACGGCAGATCGCCGCCGAATCCGCCGAGGCTGTTTTCACCGCGCAGACGACGCTCGCCGAAGGCCAACGCTTCTACGCAGACGTAAAAGGCCGCATGGAGAAACTCGGACGCTCGCGCGACCATATGAAGATTTTGCCCGCCGCGTTCGTGGTCGTGGGTGACACGCTGGATGAAGCGCTGGAAAAGCGCGCACGTCTGGACACTTTCGTGCATTACGACAGCGGCATCGCGTCGCTCTCCATCGCGCTTGGACACGATGTGTCGGGCTTCGATCCGGACGGCCCGCTGCCCGAGATCCCGGAGAGCAACGCGAGCCGTACCAGCCGGCAGCGCGTAGTGGAGTGGGCAGAGCGGGACAACCTGACGATTCGCCAACTGGCGCAGCGCATTGGCGGCTACTCGGGGCTGGAAATGGTCGGCACGCCCGCGATGATCGCCGATCAGATGGAAGCTTGGCTCGTCGGAGAGGGCTCGGATGGCTTCAACGTGATGTTCTCGCATCTGCCTGGCGGCCTCGATGACTTCGTCGACAAGGTGATTCCCGAGTTGCAGCGCAGAGGGATTTTCCGGCGTGAATACGAAGGCGCGACGCTACGCGAAAATCTCGGTCTGCCGCGCCCGGAGAATCGCTTTTTCCGCGCTTGATTGCAGTGTCGTGGATGGCACCCTTGAAACGGGGATGAAACGTCGGCCGTCCAATGTCTCGGGAGTGACGCCGGTTGCCCGAGCACACGCTGAAACCGGTGCGGGGCGCCGCGCGTATATGTGTTGAGAGCCATGCCATCATGCGCTGCAAGAGCGGCGTGGCTCGTCTATGCTGGTAAACAATGTCCGGCCGATTTCTGGCTGGCAAGACGTGGATCGTGCGCGACTTGACCCATTTACTTTGTCGGAGGCAACATGAAGCTAACATCGAAACTATTGCAGGCCGTATTGTGCGCAGCAGCCTTGGGCGCCGCAGCTCACGCGGGCGCGCAGGGCCTCGCCCCGCAGGACGATGTGTATGCGCCGCAAAACGGTAAACAGTTGATGCCGAACGCAGCGCTCGGCAGCGAATATCCGTCGCACGGCAACCAGCAGGCGGGGGAAATGAACCTGAACCCGGTGGATCCGCGCGCGCAGCTTGCCAACGGACTGCCTAACAATGCGGAGGCGGGCGGCTACGGCGCGCCGCTGGCTGGCGTGCGCACCAATGTGCAGCCGCCCCCGTCGAACTGACCTGACTGACGTCAGGCGCGCGGCAGCGCCAGCGTGAAGGCGGTGCCGTGATGCTGGGTGCTCTCGGCGATCGCCTAGGTTCAGATCCCGAACAGCACGCGCAGCGTATCGTTCTGCATGATCACCGAGACGCCGATCACGAGCAGGACGAGCGGCAGCAGCGCGGTGCCGTAGCGCCGGATCGGCGCGCCCAGCAATGGATGATTGACTAGCCAGACGGCACCGGCACACCAGATGCCGATCATCGCGACGAATACGAGAGAAATCGTCACGCAATCGATGCGCGAATGCCCCGCGTAAAGTGGCACGTAGACGGCGATGTTGTCCGAACCGTTGGCGATGGCGACACCGGCCACGGTCCACCACGACGAGCCCGCCTGCGCGAGCCGCGAGGCGTCCGCCGAGTCAGCCTCCGATGCGCGGCGCGGGCCGAACCGCGCCCATGCCTTGGCGAGGCCGACCGCGATCGGCAGCACACCCAGCACGCCGACGTACCCATGCGGGAGACTCCTCAGCATCTCCGCCAGGCCGATCGCGACGGCGATCAGCGCCAGCGAGCCCGCATACTGGCCGACGATCACGCGCCGCTTTGAGCCGTGCGCCTCGGCGACGAAGGCGAGCAACACGAACAGGTTATCGATGTTGGTGGCGGCGAAGGCGCCGATGGCGAGGGCAACGAGACTGAGCATGCGAGCGGGCCGGTACACGGAACGAGAGGCGACCAGCCATTCTGCCAGCAGCGGGCGGGTCCGAGCGCTCCGGTCGGGCAGTGCGGGCGTCGCGGCGCTTACGCTACAATGCCGACAGCCTGAAAAACGGAATAGCAATGAAGATCCGCACTCTATGTATCGCATGCGTAACGACCGCCGCCGTGCTGCTGGTGGGGTGTACGGCCGTCTACAAGAACACGGACGCGTGTGAACAGATGATGCGCAGCAAGCTGGCTGACGTGCCGTCTGAGCAGTTGCCTGATTTAACGACCGGCAAGCTGTCCATCGATCATCGCGGCACCGGCATTGACGGCACGCGGGTCGTGGTAGAGGCCTCGCTGTCGCGTATGCAGACCGCTGCGGAAGCGGCTGCCTCGGCCGCCGCGGCTGCGTCAGCCCCTCCTGCGGGCATGTCGGCGAAGGCGGCCAGCGCAAAAGCTGCCAAACCCAAGAAGCTGGCGAAGAACGTAGCCGCCGAATGCACGTTTACCGGGCTGAATCTGGCGTCATTCCGTTGGCTGGCGCCAAAGGAACTCGTGCAGACCGGCGACAAGGCGGCCAGCGAGACCGCAGAATAAGGGCATTGCGCAGGGCAGAGCAGCATTGCGCCACGCTCTGCCTTGTCTGCGGCGCCGGCCGGGTTCAGGGGCGCTCGCCCCTAACTTCAAGCGCTGGTAACAGCTGAGGCCGCGGCCGCTTGCGCGTTGCGCTTGCGGATGTCGCGCACAAGCCGCAAGACGCGCTCGCCGAACGCCTCCGGGCATCCTTCGAAGAACCTTCGACCGCCTTGGTTTCGATCAACTGGCGGCGCAAAGCCTCGCGCTCGTCATGCTGCGTGATCATGCGCACGGCGGCCTGGACATAGGCTTCGACCGTGTCCGCCGTGGTCCAGGCGGGCATGCCGGCGCGCTCGAACAGTGCGCCGTCGATATGCTCGAAGACTTCCGGTCCCGTCTTGCAGACGCCCGGCAAGCCAAGCGTAAAGGCGTCCACAATCCCGTTGGTATTGCCGAATGGGAACGGGCTCAGAAACAGGTCCGATTGGTCGACCCGCGCCAGATAGGCGGTGTACTGGTGAAAACCGTGCGTGACGGCCCCCGGCACGGTCTGACTGATGACGCGGCGCATGTGCTTGAGCGGCAAGCCGTTACTGTTACCGGTCATGAAATGGAACTGGACGGGCACGCCTGCGCGCTCCTGAATCTGGCGGCAGGCATCGAGAAACGCCGGGTTGAGCTTCATTGGGCTGGCCGTGACGATGACCTGGATCGTCTCGCGCCGTTCCGGCACGCGCGGGGCGATGTCCGGCAGTGCACATGAGGCGCGATACGGCTGACCGTCCTTGGGCAGTTGCAGCAGACGTTCGCTGAAACAGGCCGGGTCGCCGACGTAGTCTTCTTCGACGCTGATGTAATCGATCCGGTCCGAGTGCGTGGTGGCCGGATGGCCGAGCGCCGCAATCTGCAGGGGAGCGATGCGCAGGTTCGACATGAACACGGTCAGCACGAACATGCCTACACTCGGCATATACAGCACGTCTGGCTGCTCGACCTCGGCGAAATCACGAATCGTTTTCAGGCATTCGCCGATATATTCCGGCCGCTCGAGTTCGATAAAGCGGTCGAAGACTGCGCGTCCGACGTCGTCGACCGCGTAGCCGAAGCCGAACCCGACCACCTCGAAATGCTCGCGCGCGGCCTCGATCGTCCGCGAATGGGTGCGATAGATCGAATGGGCGCCGCTGAACCATTCCGTGACCACGACCATCAACGGCTTCTTGCCACGCCGCCCGCGTCCTTTGCCAGGTGCCGCTGTGGGCTGCGGCAGGTCCGTCAGGCCCAGTTGGTCCAGCTTGCGGCGTACCAGCACGTTGATGTCCCGCTTGATCGCATGACGCTCGGGCGTGTCGGCGTAGCTGCAGAACATGTAGGCGTTGTGCAGCACGGCCGAGGGCAGGTCGTCCAGATCGTCGATCTGCTGCAGCTTGCCCGGCAGCCACTGCAGCAACGCTTCACGTTTGCCGTGCGCATGGGCCGAACCATGGAAGAGCGGTGCCATCAGGACGAGTGCGAGACAGGCCGCGAGGGTTTTGTCGTGCGCCCACAGCGCGGTGAAATCGAGCTCCTGGGTGGATTCGCTCGAGTAGAGCACGCACAACTTTTCGATAAACCGGTCGCCGGGCATAAACGCCGGGCCAGCCGGGCCGCGAGGATTCAGATGGCGGGTGATGTGATCGGCGTTGCCGAGCGCAGTGGCCGAAAATAGCACGCCGACCCATTCGTGCAGCGTCAGCATCAATCTGAAGCATTCGGTAGCTGGACGAAAATCCGGATCGGCAAACAGCGTCGAGGCGGCGCTTGCGAGACGCGAGCAAAAGCGCTCGTGTTGGTCGTCAGGCGGCAGACCGTCCATACCCGACGCGCGGAAACTTCCGTCCAGTTCGCCGCGTTTGCTGTGCAGAAGCGCCAGAAACGCGATGAACTTTATCGAGGCCTGATCGTACGCCCGGGTGTAGACCAGTTGCTCGAAATCGTCGAGCGAAAAAATGTCTTCCATCGATTCAACACTTTATAAAGATAGGCATGACTAACTATATTGAGATGAAGTCAGCCACAAACGATGATTATCGCAGCGCATGGGTATCAAATATGTGCGGTCTGCGATTTTAGGAATTTTCTGTAGGGTGGGTTGGACGTCACCCTTTCGCCAGACTCTGGCGCTGAAGCTGGCCGGGCTAGGCAACGCCGCACACCGCCGCCGGCTCGTGATTTCCATGCTCGGCGACGAGTTGCAAGACGCGCTCACCGAAGACTTCCGGCCGTCCTTCGAAGAACCGCTCGACTGCCCTGGTCTCGATCAACTGGCGCCGTAAGGCCTCGCGTTCGTCGTGCTGTGTGATCATGCGCACGGCTGCCTCGATATAGGCTTCGACCGTGTCAGTCGTGGTCCAGGTGGGCATGCCGGCGCGTGCGAATAGCGCGCCGTCGATATGCTCGAACACCTCGGGACCGGTCTTGCAGACGCCCGGGACGCCCAGTGTGAAGGCGTCGACAATCCCGTTGGTGTTCCCAAACGGAAACGGGCTGAGAAACAGGTCCGACTGGTCGACACGCGCCAGATAGGACACGTAGTCGTGCGAGCCGTGGACCGAAGCCCCGGGCACGGCATGACTGACGACGCGGCGCATGTGCTGGAGCGGCAGCCCGGCAATCACGCCCGCCATGAAATGGAACTCGACCGGCACACTCGCGCGTGCCTGAATTTGCCGGCAGGCATCGAGAAACCCTGGATTTACTTTCATCGCGCTCGCTGTGACGACAATCTGGATCGTTTCGCGGCGCTCTGGCGCGCGCGGCGTGATTACCGGCAGCGCGCACGATGGCCGGTAGGGCTGACCGTCCGTGGGCAGCGTCAGCAAGCGTTCGCTGAAGCAGGCCGGGTCGCCGACATAGTCTTCCTCGACGCTGATGTAGTCGATCTTGTCCGAATGCGTCGTAGCAGGGTGGCCAAGCGCGGCTATCTGCAATGGCGCAATGCGCAGGTTCGACATGAACAAGGTCAGCACGAACATGCCGACGCTCGGCATATACAACACATCGGGCTGTTCGGCTTCGGCGAAATCGCGAATCGTTTTCAGGCACTCGCCGAGATAGTCCGGCTGTTCCAGTTCGATAAAGCGGTCGAAGATCGCGTGTCCGGCAAAGTCGGTCGCGGAGCCGAAGCCAAATGCGACCACTTCGAAATGCTCGCGTGCGGCCTCGATGGTCCGCGAATGGGTTCGGTAAATCGAATGCGTGCCGCCGAACCATTCCAACACTACGACCATCAACGGCTTCTTGCGTTGGCGTTGGCGTTGGCGGGCGGGTTGCGGCGCTGAACCGGGAATCGCCGTGGGCAGGTCGGTCAGAGCGAGTTGGTCCAGCTTGCGGCGTATCAACACATTCAGGTCGCGCTTGATCGCATGACGCCGGGGTGTATCGGCGTAGCTGCAGAACATGTACGCGTGATGCAGCACGGCGGTCGGTAGGTCGTCCAGATCGTCGATCTGCTGAAGCTTGCCGGGCAGCCATTCCAGCAGCGCTTCGCGCTTGCCATGCGCATGCGCCGAACCCTGGAAGACGGGCGCGAGCAGCACGAGGGCGAGACGTGCCGCGGTGGTTTTGTCGTGCGCCCAGAGTGCAGCGAGATCCACGTCAAATTCCGACTCGGTCGAATACAACAGGCTGAGCTTGTCGGTAAAACGGTCGCCGGGCAGAAACTGCCGGTCGGCTGGACCGCGCGGATTCAGGTGACGGAGGATGTGATCCGCATTGCCGAACGCGGTCGCTGCAAACAGCCGGCCGAGCCATTGGTGCAGCGTGAGCAGCACCCGGTAGCAATCGTCGACCGGGGTGAAGTCATGGCGCGAGAACAAGGTGGAAATCGCGCTGGCGAGGCGGGTGCAAAGACGCTCGCTGCGCTCCTCAGGCGGCAGATGATTCAGGTCCGAAGCGAGGAAGTTTGCATCGACCTCGCCGCGATTGTGTTCGAGCAGCGCGAGCGCGCCGATCAGCCGGAACGAGGCGACGTAGTTCTCTTTCGTATAGACGAGCTGCTCGAACTCATCGAGCGAAAAGGTAAATGCCATGATGTCGATTCTTTAAAGATAGGCATGACTAACAATATTGAGATGATGTCGTCCCAGAATCGAATTATCGCAGTTGGCTCGTATCAAATATGCCCGGGCCGGGACTTTGGGAATTTTCTGTGTAGGAGTCTTGCGTGCAGGCCGTAAGGATCGCACGGGGCGGTGTGAGGCATACCGAGATTGCGCGTAGGAGTGTCGCGGGTCGTGACCAGGCGAGTGAGGCGGCAATCTGCCTCCCGCCGCCGTGTGCAGAAGTCCGATAAATCCGCCGCGCGTTCAGAACGCGTAGTAAGGACCGGCGCCCGCCGAGGTCAGGCGTGATTCGATTGCGGTATAGATACGACGCCCATAGAAGAACGGCAGGCCCCAGCCGAAACTGTTGCCGGTGATGCCGGCAAGATTGTCGAAGGCGTTGTTCCCGCTATTGAACAGAGCGGTCGAATTGCCGATCGAATAGGCGACCGTGGAAATGGTGCCGTCGGTGCCAGCGATGCTCGCGGTAGCAGATAGCGGCGTAGCAGGGCAATACCACAGGCCGCATTCGGGCAACCCGGCGTTGGCGATGAAGAGCGCATTCGAGCCGCTGTCCAGATAACTCTGCGAGTAGGTTTGGCCGCCGCTGACCGTCGTCACGTAGCCGCTCTGCGAATTCGCCCGCAGAACCGTCGCGCCGCCGAGCACGTTATCGGCCTGGGTGCCGATGCCGAAAATCAGCGATCCCGCGACCGACGGCGCGCCGGTATCGGCGACCGCAGGCAGGTCGATGACCACACCGTTGTTATCGAGGGCGAATTCACTCACCGGATTTGTGACCTGCTGGGCGAGCGGTTGGATGCTGGCCTGTCGGGCGCCGCTCGCGGTGCAACTGTAATACCAGCGCGGCAGGGCGGCATTCGCGCAGGCGCTGCCGCAATCCGCCGCGAACAGTCCGACCCCCAAAATCCCGTTGCTGCGCAAGAGCGTGGTCGTCTGCATGGCGAGGCCAGAACCGGCGCAGTCGGACGGCACGGTGGGAACGGTTGGATCGGCAATCAGCTGGATCGCTAGCGAGGCGGCGAGTTGGCCGGCCATCCGCACGTCCGCGCTGCGCACTGCGCCCCAGGTGTAGCCGCCGCCGAACACCGCGCACTCGCCAGCCGTGCCGCCTCCGGACGGCAGCGCCGCCAGTTGCAGGCTGGCCGGCAGCGCCGAGGCGAGGATACGCAGGCCCTGGGAGCCGGTGTCGACCTGAATGTTGTCAATCGTCGCGCAGTTGCTGGTGCCGGGCGCGCAGACCGTGATGCTGGTGGTCAGCATATTGCGGGTCAGTCCGGGTGCCGCGGCCACGGCGATTGGCTGGACGTTCGGCGTGCTGGACTGGGGAATCGCCACCGGGCTACTGGGCGGGACGCCGGCGAGCGGCGCGCTTGCCGCACCGGAGGCTGCGGCTGGCGCGGCGGCCGCACCGGTTGTGCCGGTGTTGGCGTTTCCGCCCCCTCCGCCGCAGGCGGCGAGGAAGCTGCCTAGCACGCTGCATAGCAGGAGCAGGGACACGATGCGGGTCGGCATGAGCGTGCTCCTTCAGGGCAGATCGGCAGGCGTGACGCCGCCGGGCAGCGCTCTGGGCAGCCATGCGCGGCCCACATAGCTGCGCATCTGGCCACCCGACTCCACGACCACGTCGGAGCGGACCACGCGCGACGCGTGCAGGTCCTGGCCGGCGGCGAACCCCTCGGCCGCGCCGGCCCGGTAGGAGGCGTTGTAGGCGCCGAGCAGCGCCGGCAGGTCGGGCATCGTCGGCCCTTGCCAGCTGTAGGCGACGATCTGGCCCGTGCTGGACGCGAATTCGTTGACGGTTGTGCCGCCCGTGTCGACACGCGTGCGCATCTGCACCGCGCCGTTCAGCAGCCCCACCGGCGCGGCGTTTGCGCTCCCTGATGTGGCGGCCACGGTGCCGCCGAGCGCGGCGTAGGCGTCTGTGATGGAAAGTAAGACAGTCAGCATCGCCGACAACGCGACGCTTCCACAAATGGGGATTGGGATCATCCTCGACACCCGCATGGCTGGCCTCTTCGTTCTTTTCAAGATGGTTAATTCAAGATATCACTGAGGTTTCCTCATCAATACTGGCGGGGCAGAGCGTGCCGTTCTGAAATCTCAAAAACAGCGGCCGGGAGTGTCGGAAATGGCTCGATAAAACAACGGGATAGTGCTTCTGACAGAGCGCTCTGACAATGGTGTGAGGATTGTTGTGAACTGTTAAATTGCGCGTGCGCGTCGGGCCGTCAAGGCGTCCGCAACACAGGATTTCCTGGCGAACTCGAGGCCAATTCGCGGGATTTGGCGCCGCGTTTCACCCGTCCGGCGAGCCGTAAATGTGGCCGCTCAAAATCGCCTTTGAGGCCCCGTCACGCGGCCGCTAAACCGGCTTTTTGCACATGTGCGTCCGGGATCGGTAAAATAACGGGTTGATCCACGGAAACTTGCCGTGGCGTAGCGGAAGGATTCCCTGAACATGACTCATCTTCGTCTTACCAAGCGGTATGCAGTATTGCTGATGGCAGGCGGGCTGGTCGCCGGCTGTGGTACCTCGTCGCCGACCCAGATTGACTACAAGAGCGACTCAAAATCCAAGCAGGCGTCGTTGGCCGTGCCGCCGAACATGATCGATGAGACGTCGGATCAGCGCTCGCTTCCGCCGCAGGGCGGCGAGACGTCGTTGTCTGCCCTCAAGCAGGTTCAGGCGCAGGCACCGGTTTCCGACCTGACGGTAGCGCCGGTGGTCCAGGGCATGCATATCCAGCGTGACGGCACCGAGAGCTGGCTCGTGCTCGACAACAAGACCCCTGATCAGGCCTGGGCGCAGATCCGCCGGTTCTGGCAGGAGCAGGGTTTCCTGCTGGTGGTGGACCAGCGCGACAAGGGCGTGATGGAGACGGACTGGAACGAAACCCATGCGTCGATCAACGACGGCCTGATCCGCAGTACGCTGTCGAAGGCAATGGGCAACTCGTACGTGGCGTCGGAACGCAACAAATACCGGACCCGCCTTGAAGCGGCGCCGAACGGCGGCACCTACGTGTTCATCAGCCAGAAGGGCATGCAGGAGGCTCTCTCCGGCACCAATAACGACTCGACGACGTGGCAGCCCAAGCCGAACGATCCGGGTCTCGAAACGGAATACCTGAAGCGCCTGATGGCGTCGCTGGCACTGGCCGATTCGCGTTCCGCAGCGGGCAGCACGACGCAGAGCACGGCCCTGTCGCCGGCTGGCGCGCAGACGGCGCCGGGCGCGGCAACCGCGGGAGCGAACTCCGCCGCCGCCAAGGCCGCTGCGGAAAACGTCGCCCTGTCGACGCAACCGCCCGTGCCGGATCAGAACGAGACGTCGAACACCTCGGCGCAATACACGTCCACCGAACTCACGCTGGGCGAGCCGTATGACCGCGCTTGGGTGCGCGTGGGCATCGCGCTGGACCGCAGCAACTTCACGGTCGACAATCGCGACCGCACGCGCGGCCTGTATTCGATCCGCTACGTGGATCCGAAGGATATGAGGTCCGCCGAGCAGGGCTTCTGGAGCCAGGTGTTCCACGGCAAGACCGAAAAGGTTGCCAAGCAGTACCTCCTGAACGTGCGCGCGGTTACGCCGGACCAGACCCGCATAGCGGTGGTCGACGACAAGGGCAATATCGACGCGTCGCAGCCGGCCAAGGAGATCATGAGCCTCGTGGTCGATCAGTTGCGCTGATTCGCCGTCAGCTCAGTCAAAACCCGCCTGGAATGGTTTCCAGGCGGGTTTTTTTATAGCCCTGGCCCGGCCTCGAGCGGCCGTACCGCCCCTACCCGTCGGGGCCATGTCGTTCGCATGGAGTTTGCTTGTCTGGGAGAACCATGACAAAGGAGACCCGCCATGTTCGACGTCATTCCCTACTGGATGTGGGCAGTTAGCCTGCTCGTTCTCGCGCTCGTGTGCGGCGCAGCGCTGTCGGCAAAAGAGTCTGAGCGCACCCTGATGCGCGCACGTCATCCGGCGCCGCGCGCCAGATGGTGGACGCGGCGAGCCCGCGCGGCCTCTGTCACCGCGTGTGCAGACCGCACGTAACGTGACGTTACGGCGTAACGCGCTTCGGAAACCAGCCAGATCTGCTTAGGGGGTTAAAAAATAAATATAAAAATCAAAGGCTTGCAGCGGTGTGTCAACAGCATTTCAGCATGGCACGCAAGCTGCTTTTATCTACCTCATGGGGCCCGATGGCCGAGTGGCAGCCGCTCATGCAACTGACGACGTCTACCCACCTCGAAACGTGATGATTGTTGGTGCCGGCCGACCAGCCGGTGCTTTGCCCGATGACGGCCTGCGCGCTTGACGCGCGGGCCCCGGTGGCCCCGTCGCCTATCCTCGTAGGGCGACGGTTTCGCCCGCGCTCCATTGGAGCGCGGGTTATTTTTTGGCTGAGCGGTTGGCGAGAGGGAGTTCCGGGATGGCGTTTCGAGTGGACGCGACGCTTGGGGACGGCGCCGCGTGCAACGCTTTCAGGTATCGGCGCGGCTATGGTGGCGCGGCCCCACCCACGGAATCCGTTTGACCACGCCGGTTGCGAGCGCGGTACCGGTCAGGATCACCACGCCGCCTTCGAGCATGCCCGCCGACACGCTTTCGGCGAGGAACAGCGCGCCCCACAGGATGCCGAAGATCGGGACCACGAACGTCACGGTGATGGCGCGCGCCGGACCGACGGTGGCGATCAGATGGAAGTACAGCATGTAGGCAACGCCGGTGCAGGCGATGCCCAGTGCAATGACCGCACCCCACGCGTGCAGCGAGATCGGAGTGGCTGGCCAGTAGATCGCCGCGATCGGCACCAGCACGACGGTGGCGCCGATCATGGTGCCGGTGGCGACGATGAGGGCGTCGACGCCAGTCAGATAGCGCTTCGTATAGTTGGCGGCAATGCCGTAGAGCAGCGTCGCGCCGAGGCCGGCCCCGGCGGCGAGCGCCACGGTCATGGGCGTCGCGCTGCCGCCAGGCGATCCCGTGATCTGATCCCACACGAGCATCGATACCCCGAGGAAGCCGATCACGAGGCCCACGCTGCGCAGCGCACTCAGCCGGTCCTTGAGCCACAGGAAGGCCACTAGCGCGCCCCACAGCGGCGCGGTTGCGTTGATCACCGAGGTGACGCCCGCCGCCAGCGTCAACTCCGCGTAGGCAAACAGGCAGAAGGGTGCAGCCGAATTCAGGATGCCCACCACGAGCAGCGGCAGCGCACGGGAGCGCAGGGTCGTAAGCGACTGGCGCACCGGGCGCCTCGCAAACAGCACGATCACGAGAAACACCGCACCGATGCCGACGCGCAAGGCCATCAGCGGCGCGACTCCGAAGTCGGTCACGCCGACCCGGATGAAGAGGAACGAGGCACCCCACAGGGCTGCGAGGACGAGAAGCTGGACTATGCTTTTGGAATTCATGGAAGGCACGCCGCGCGCGGTTGAGTCGAGACGCGAAGAGATGGTACCAGCGCGGTTTCGCGAATACTTCACGCTGGAATGAAACAGCAAGATCGCTTTGCTGTGGCCGGTTCGACGGGGTTAAGCGTAGGCGTCGCGGCGCTCGGCGTAAAACGATCAATTCTCACTGATATGTGAGAAAAATTGACAGAAGCCAGGGTGCGGGGCAAAAAAAGGCACGCCCGCGGGCGTGCCCCTTCGTCATGACTGCGAGCGCTAGCTCAATGCGGAATCATCCACTGCAGGTAGTTCTGCTGCAGCCACACGATGATGCCGAGCACGATCGTGAGGATCAGCGAGTGTTTGAACGTCTTCGCAAACACGACGCCTTCCTTGCCTTTGAGTTCGGTTGTCGCGACGCCGGTGGAAATGTTCTGCGGCGAGATCATCTTGCCCATCACACCGCCCGACGAATTGGTTGCCGCCATCAGGATCGGGTTCAGGTTGAGCTGGTTGGCCGCCACCACCTGCAGGTTGCCGAACAGGGCGTTGCCGGAGGTGTCGCTACCCGACAGGAACACTGCGATCCAGCCGAGGAAGGCCGACACCAGCGGGAAGAACGCGCCCACCGACGCTACACCGAGGCCGAGCGTGTAGGTGAGCCCCGAGTAGTTCATCAGATAGGCGAGCCCCACGATCGTCGCCACCGTCAGGATGGCGATGCGCGTCTGCACCCAGGTATCGACGATCGCGCGGCCGAATTCAGCCACGGAGATGCGCACCAGCAGCGCAGTGATGATCGCCGCAACCAGAATCGCCGTGCCGGTGGCGAGCGGCTGGAAGTCCCAGATGGCTCCATACGGCGTGTGGTACAACGTGATGTAGACCGCCTTGTCGAGACCGGGCCACGGCACCTTGACGTCGCCGATCGTGAACACCTTGGCGATGGTCCAGACGATCACGACCACCGAGACGATGATCCACGGATACCAGCCCTGCGCGCCGCTGATCTTGCTGTCGCGCACTTCGGCGAGGCGTTCGATATTGACGGCGAACTTCGGATCCGGGGCGGGCTTCCAGACCTTCAGGAAGGCCACCGTCACGATCAGCGAGACCAATGACGAGAGCACGTCGGTCAGGCTGTAGTTGAGGTAGTTCGAGGAGATGAACTGGGTGACGGCGAAGCTGCCGCCGGCCACCAGCAGCACCGGCCAGATGCGCAGCATGTTGCGAAAGCCCGCATACACGGCGATCACATAGAACGGCAGCAGGAACGCGAAGAACGGCAACTGGCGGCCGATCATCTGGGCGAGGCTGTCGGCAGGCAGGTGCGTGACCGCGGCGAGCACGGTGACCGGCACGCCGAGCGCGCCGAACGCTACCGGCGCGGTGTCGAAGATCAGCGTGAAGGTCAGGGCTTCGAGCGTCGGGAAGCCGAGCATGATCAAGAGCGAACTGGTGATGGCAACCGGCGTGCCGAATCCGGAGATGCCTTCGAGCAGTGCGCCGAACGAGAAGCCGATCACGACGAGCACGATGCGCCGGTCGTTCGGCAGATTGTCGATCATCCACATGCGGAACGCGGCGAAGCGGCCCGAGCGTTGCGCGATGTTGTACAGCAGGATCGCGGTGACGACGATCCACATGATCGGCCAGCACGCGAATACGGCGCCGGCGACCACAGTGTTGATGGCGAGCCCGACCGGAAACTGCCAGCCGAAGATCGCCACCAGCAGCCCGACGATCAGTCCGGCGAGCGAGGCCTGCCAGGCCGGGCGCCGGGCCCAGCCGAGCAGCACCAGCACGACCAGGATTGGTAGCGCGGCGACGAGGAACGACGGCAAGAGCGAATTGCCGATGGGGGTCAACAGTTGGTGAAACATCACGTCTCCTTCTTTGTTGTTCGAGTCGGCGCGACGGACTGCGTGTTATGTGACGCGTCGGATTAGGCAGGACGGATGACGGTATGGCTGCGTGTGGGAACAGCACCGGAATCGCGTATTTAAATAGATAGTGCACATGCCGTTTCCAGCATAGAGCTAACGCTGGCGCAGTCAAGACGGGAAACTACGGGAGAAGCGGCACTTAGTGACGCGGATGGCGGTCAGGTGACTTGTGGCTGACCGGCAGATGGCGCCGGGTTGGCGTTGCGGTCAGATTGGATGTTTTGGAGTGGAGAGTGAGTTGATGCAGGGGTAGTGCAGAGGCCGACGGGCGCCGTAGTGCTAAAGCGTCGCGGCGGGCGCGGCCATTTGGACCGCTCGCCGCCGCTCATAGCCAGGTGCGTGATCGCAAAACCGGGCGTAAAACTCAATGCCAATGACCGCCGCCGCCGTGCCAGCCGCCACCCCAGCCACCGCCGCCGTGCCAGCCGCCGCCCCAGCAGCAACCGCCGCCCCAGAATCCGGTAAAGCCGATCGAGACCGACGGTCCGTAGTACGGATAGCCATAACCGTAGCCGTAGCCGTAGTAGGCAGGGTAGGCTGGGTAGGGATAGTAAGCCGGAGCGGGATAGGCCGGATAAGCGGGCGCGGGCGCCGGCACATAGACCTGCTGTTGTTGGGTCGCCGCGTACGACGCGGACGGCACCGTGTAAGAACCCGAAGCCGTGACCGACGGCGGCGGCGGGGCCGGGATAGGGTCATGGTTGTTCAAGGCCGGTTGCGGTTCGCCACTAGCGGTTACCGGGACTGCGGTCTGGGTAGACGAACCCGGCACCGTGGCGTAATAGCCGTTCGCGCCGTAGGGATAGTAGCCGTAGGGGTAGTAACAGCCTGCGAGGGCAAGCACCACGGCCCCGGCGGCGAGGCGGCTGGTAGCCGAAAGAAAACTCATGGCACGCTCCTGATACGTCTGGATGCCGCGACGGTTGATATTAATGGCGCGCAACGGATGCGCAAAACGGCATCATCTTCTCAGCTTACGCCGCGCCGTCGCTTGTCAGGTTGCAAAGTCGTTACCGCTTATTTCAGTGGATTGTTGAGAGGAAATGGCTCGGGGCGGCGCCCTGTGCGTCGTCGAGGGCGCGTCATAAATGAAAGAGCCCGCTGGGGGCGGGCTCAATGCTGCATTCATGACTAGCAGGCAAGCGAGTGCGGCGGCAAATGCTGCGAGCGCCGCCATACTCGCCCGCGGGCTTTACTGCCGCTGATAAATCTCAGCGCCTTTCTTCATGAACTCGATCGACTTCACTTCCATGCCTTTCTTCAAGGCTTCGTCGTCGGATACGCCTTGCTGCGCTGCGAACTCGCGTACGTCCTGGGTGATCTTCATCGAGCAGAAGTGCGGGCCGCACATCGAGCAGAAATGCGCGACCTTGGCCGAGTCCTTCGGCAGCGTTTCGTCGTGGAATTCGCGTGCCTTGTCCGGGTCGAGACCGAGGTTGAACTGGTCTTCCCAACGGAACTCGAAGCGTGCCTTCGACAGCGCGTTGTCACGTACCTGCGCACCCGGATGGCCCTTCGCCAGGTCCGCCGCGTGTGCCGCGAGTTTGTACGTGATGATGCCGGTCTTGACGTCGTCCTTGTTCGGCAGGCCCAAGTGTTCTTTCGGCGTCACGTAGCAGAGCATCGCAGTGCCGAACCAGCCGATCATGGCCGCGCCGATGCCCGACGTGATGTGGTCGTAGCCAGGGGCGATGTCGGTGGTCAAGGGTCCGAGCGTGTAGAACGGCGCTTCGTCACACCATTCCAGTTGCAGGTCCATGTTTTCCTTGATGAGCTGCATCGGCACGTGACCCGGGCCTTCGATCATCGTCTGCACGTCGTGCTTCCACGCGATCTGCGTGAGCTCGCCGAGCGTCTTTAGTTCGCCTAATTGCGCTTCGTCGTTGGCATCGTAGATCGAACCAGGACGCAGGCCGTCGCCGAGCGAGAACGCCACGTCATAGGCCTTCATGATTTCGCAGATGTCTTCGAAGTGCTCGTACAGGAAGCTTTCCTTGTGGTGAGCCAGACACCACTTCGCCATGATCGAGCCGCCGCGCGAGACGATGCCCGTCATGCGCTTCGCTGTGAGCGGCACGTATTGCAGACGCACGCCGGCGTGAATCGTGAAGTAGTCGACGCCTTGCTCGGCTTGTTCGATCAGCGTGTCGCGGAAGATTTCCCACGTCAGGTCTTCGGCCTTGCCGTTGACCTTTTCCAACGCCTGATAAATCGGCACCGTGCCGATCGGCACCGGCGAATTGCGGATGATCCATTCGCGCGTTTCGTGGATGTGCTTGCCGGTGGAGAGATCCATCACCGTATCGCCGCCCCAGCGGATCGCCCACGTCATCTTGTCGACTTCTTCGCCGATCGACGAGGTCACCGCCGAGTTGCCGATATTCGCATTCACCTTCACGAGGAAGTTGCGGCCGATGATCATCGGCTCGCTTTCCGGGTGGTTGATGTTGTTCGGGATGATCGCGCGGCCGCGTGCGACTTCTTCGCGCACGAATTCAGGCGTGATTTCCGTCAGGCCATTCGGACCGAATGCACTTGCGCCGAATGCCTGGCCCGGGTGCTGACGCCCCATCATCGCAGCGAGCTTTTCGCCGTTCGGGCCGCTCGTCTTCAGCGTCTCCAGATACGCAGCGCGTTGCTGGTTTTCGCGGATCGCGATGTACTCCATCTCCGGCGTGATGATGCCTTTACGCGCGTAGTGCATCTGCGAAACATTGGCACCGGCCTTGGCGCGGCGCGGCGTGCGGTGCAGGCCCTGGAAGCGCAGTTCGGTCGTAGCCGGATCGGCGGCGCGTTCGCGGCCGTAGTCGCTGGTCAGGCCGCTCAAAGCTTCGGTGTCGTTGCGTTCTTCGATCCAGCGCTGGCGCAGTGCTGGCAGACCGGCGCGGATGTCAATCTGCGCTTCGGGATCGGAGTAGGGGCCCGACGTATCGTAGACAAACACGGGCGGATTCTTCTCGCCGCCGAAGCTGTCCGGAGTGTCCGACTGGGTAATTTCGCGCATTGGCACGCGGATATCGGGGCGCGAGCCAGTAACGTAGATCTTGCGGGAATTCGGCAGCGGGGCGACAGCGGCCGCATCGACGTGAGCGTCGGCGGAAAGGAATTTCGGATTGGCGTTCATGCGGATCTCCATGCAAAGCAATATGGGGCCGCTAAGCAGGAGACGAGACGGAAGTTGTCGGAATTCGCCAGAGGATGAGGCGGTGCTGCTTTGCGAATTCCGTACGCTTCCCTGCGCTGGCATTATCCAGATCAGGTTCAAAGGGTATTTCTCACCCACGCAGCACAGACCTCCAACCCCTGTGCGACGCAGGACCCCCGCGTTAGCAGCGCACACGATACACCGGACGCCCGGTGCTTGGCAACCGGTCTCAAAATGGGCGTTGCCCGATTCTGGTCCGGCTTACAGCCGAGGAGGCTTGTCTCGATTAGGCTGCGCCGTGTGATGCGCCGCAACATGTAAGGTGGCATTCACTCGCCTATAGCGTCCGCGGCGCCTACAGCGTGAAATCGTCGGCGGCTTCGGGTTGAAACAGGATCTGCTCGATCTTCAGCGTCTGTTGCGCGCCGCTCGGCGGCGTGAAGCGGATCGTCTCGCCGCGTTTTGCCCCCAGCAACGCGAGGCCGGCCGGCGAAAACACGTTTAGGCGACCACTGCCGAAATCGGCGTTCGGCGGGTACACCACCGTCCAGGTCATGTGTTCGCCACTTGCCTGGTCGGCGAGCGTGGCGCGCGAATTCATCGTGACGACGTTGGCGGGGATGTCGTGTGCATCCACGATTACCGCGCGCAGCAACAGCTCATCGAGCATGTCTTGCAGCCGCGCATCTGCACCGGGCATGGCAGCGTGTTTTTCCAGACGGGCGACGTCGAGTTCGGTGAGATAGCAGGTTTTGGTCGTCTTCATGACGGTTCTCCATTTCGATCTGTGTAAGGGACAGCGAGCGTACGAGATCGGCCCGGAGCCCGACCCATGCGGCTCCGGTCAGGAGGTGCATTCAGGTCAGACGCCGGGCAGCGGAGAGCGGGAGCGTTCGCTGACGGGAGGTGCGATGCGAATCTCCGGCGCGCGCGCAGCCGGCCGCGCTGCGCAGGCGCAGACGGGACAGGGCACGGTTGAACGGAGTACGCATGGGGAAGTCGGCAGAGATTGTGAGAAGAAGTGCCGAACGAGACGGCACACACAGTAGGTCGATGGTAGCACGCTGGGGGATCGGTTTCCGTGGCCCCGGCTGACTCGTTTTGACGCAGCGGATTGCGACGGCCGCGCAGCTGTTGTTTCCCTCTCACAAATAATTTTCAGATCCGCTGTCATAACGGCGAACGCGCGCCGACAAACGTGCAGATTTCTTGATGGAGCCTGCCATGCATCCCCGCGTGCATCCGCTTATGCGTTCGTTCATGCAACCGCTCATACGTCCGCTCATGCATCCGGTCACCCGCCGCTTTGCCGACTCGCCCTTCGTGCGCGCCGTCGTGATTCTTGCCGCGCTTGCCACGAGCGGCGTCGCTCAGGCCGCCGGTGCGATGTGCACGGCGCACAGCCCGGCTCACCGTGTCGCGCTGGTGGAGCTATACAGCAGCGAGGGCTGCAATAGCTGTCCGCCGGCGGACCATTGGCTCGGCCAGTGGAAAGACAGCGGCGCCGCTCAAGGCATCGTGCCGCTTGCCTTGCATGTCGACTATTGGAACAGCCTCGGCTGGACCGACCGCTTCTCCCAGCATCGCTTCACCGAACGGCAGCAGACTCTGACCGATCTCGCCGGCGGCCACACGATCTACACACCGGAAATCTTCGTATCGGGCCGTGAATTGCGCAGCTGGTCGCAGCCCGAGAGCTTCGACGAGCGTATCCACAAGGTGACCGCCGAGCCGGCGCAGGCCGACGTCGCGCTTGAACTTGCGCCGCCCGCCCAAGGCACGAACGGCTTCGGCGTCGATGCGCGCTTCACGTCCAAAGCCGCTACGCACGACCCGTTGAACGCTTACGTCGCCGTCTATGAGAACGCACTGACTTCGCAGGTGCGCGCCGGCGAAAACAACGGCGCGACCCTGCATCACGAACGTGTTGTGCGGCAATGGATCGGGCCAGTGCCGCTCGCGGAAGGTAGTGCGCAGATTCGCCGCGAGATCGCCCTCGATCCCGCTGATGCGGCAGACAGCCACGCGCAAGCCGGCAAGTTCGGAGTGGTCGCCTTCGTCGAAAACGCCGCTACGGGCGAGGTACTGCAGGTGGCCGAACTGGCTACCTGCCACTGAAGGACCCTGACATTTGTCGAGGTCCGCTGTGTGCGGCCGAGGTTGGCCGATGTCTCAGACGTCCGCAAACACGTGCCACCAGCAGCGCCACAAGTCCTTGATTCACGGAGATCCAAATGGCAACCCCTCACCCTTTATCCGACACAGCGCCGCCCGCTGCGCCGCTGCGCACCGGTCCGATTCATCCGGTCTGGGTACGCGTCACGCACTGGCTCAATGCGCTTGCAGCGATCACGATGATGCTCTCCGGCTGGCGCATTTACGACGCGTCGCCGATCTTCAAGGGCTTCGTGTTCCCGCCTTCGCTCACGCTGGGCGGCTGGCTCGGCGGCGCGTTGCAATGGCACTTCGCGGCCATGTGGCTGCTGTTCTTCAACGGCCTCGTGTATCTCGCGCTCAACCTGGCGAGCCTGCGCTTCTTCCGCAAGTTTCTGCCGCTCGCGCCGCGCGCCATCCTGCACGACTTCATCGCTGCGCTGACCGGCAAACTCTCGCACGCCGATCTGCGCATCTACAACGCGGTACAGAAATTCGCCTATCTGTTCGTGGTGTGCGATCTGATCGTGCTGGTGCTCTCGGGCCTCGCGATCTGGAAGTCGGTGCAATTTCCGCTGCTGCGCGAACTGATGGGTGGCTACGACAACGCGCGCATCGTGCACTTCTGCGCGATGTCGCTGATGGCCGCTTTTATCGTCGTGCATCTGGCGATGGTGGCACTCGTTCCGCGCTCGCTGCTGGCGATGCTGCGCGGCCGCTAAGGACTATTACCATGACCACACAAGACAAAAAACCGGCCCGCCGTATTCTCTCGAGCCAGCTTGACCGCGAATCGATCCTGATCGATGCACGCCGTGAACTCGACATGCCGTCACGGCGCCTGTTCGGCAAACAGTTGCTGACGCTGGGTGGCCTGTCGATGCTGACCGGTTGCTCGCTCACCGACGACAAATCGGTGAACGCGTTTCTCACGGCTGTCTCGCGTCTGAACGATCGCGCCCAGGCCTTTATCTTCGATCCTCAGCAACTCGCACCCACCTACACCGAAGCGCAGATCACGCGGCCGTTCCCGTTCAACGCGTTCTACGACGTCGACCAGGCGCCCGTGGTCGACCCCACGGACTACCGACTGAAAGTGAGCGGTCTCGTCACCGGCCAGCGCACATGGACCTTGCCCGAGCTGTACGCGCTGCCGCATGCCGAGCAGATCACGCGACACATCTGCGTGGAAGGCTGGAGTGCGATCGGCCGCTGGGGCGGCACGCCATTCGCCGATTTTCTGCGCCGCGTTGGCGCCGATACGAGCGCGAAGTACGTCGGCTTCAAATGCGCTGACGACTACTACGAAAGCATCGACATGGCGACGGCCCTGCATCCGCAGACGCTCCTCACGTTCGAATACGACGGTGAGCGTTTGCCCGCGAAATATGGATTCCCGATGAAGCTGCGCATGCCGACCAAGCTCGGCTACAAGAATCCGAAGCACATCGTCGAGATGTTCGTCACGAATACGTACCCTGGCGGCTATTGGGTCGACCAGGGCTACAACTGGTTCGGAGGCTCCTGACGCGCGCGGGTTGGGCCCGACCCTCGAGCGGCAGAAGCTTCGGAAACACGCCGGCATGACCGGCTCTCTCTATCCACAACAAACGGAGTAATCCCATGAAGAAGTTCGCAATCGCAGCACTGGCCGTGGCTTTTCTGACAAGCGGCACGGCAGCCTTCGCACAGGCAAGCGGAGCCATGTCGAATGACGCGATGTCGCACGACACCATGAAGAAGGACAGCATGGCGAAAGACACGATGGGGAAGGACGCCATGAAGCAGGACAATATGTCGAAGGACTCCATGTCCAAAGACACGAAGAAGGGTAATGATGCAATGGGCATGAAGCACGAAGCATCGGGCGCGATGGCCAACTGATCCGGGTTCCATCCCGGGTTCGTGTGAGCCATTCAGGCGTGGCAAGCTCAGGCCGGGGTAAATCCCCGGCCTGACTGTTTGACGGATACAGAATTTACGATTCTTTCATGGCTGACTGACGGCGTTCCTGCATAATGCTGCGGTGCGCTGAACGGTTGGCGCACCAGGGTGCTCGCCGGCTTGCCGGCGAATACCCGCTGCTGTCAGGCGGCTGAGGTTGCACGGCGTATCGTGACGGCCCGGGCGCCTTGATGGGCCTGTATTTGCCGTCCCTCGTCATTCTCCCTGTTCTACCGCCATGTCTTTCAGTCTTGCCCGTCAGGCCGCATTCGCAATGCGGCGCCCGCCATCCGGCCTCAGGGTCACCAGCGGGGGCGCAAGGCCTCGAACGGTAGAGGCGGGTTGAACGCATGTCGCTGCAATTTCCCCGCCGTTTTCCACTCCGTCTGCCCCAATCCCGTAACGGCCGGATCGCGCTCGCGCTCGGTGTCGTCTACCTCGTGTGGGGTTCCACCTATCTGGCCGTGCACGTGGCGCTCGGCTCATTCCCACCGCTGTTGATGTCCGGCTTGCGCAACCTGTTTGCCGGGATTGGCCTGTTCGTGTTCGCCGCGCGCCGCGACCCGGTCTGGCCGAGCGCCGCCGAAATCCGCAACGCCGGCCTCGTTGGCACGATGCTGGTCGGGCTGTCGAGCGGCATGCTGGCCTACGGGATGCGCACCGTCGGCACCGGCACGGCCGCCGTGATGGTGGCCACGGTGCCGTTGTTCGCCACCGTCATTGCCGCCGTAGCGGGGCGCAAGATTGGGCGGGGCGAATGGTTTGCGGTCGGCCTCGGTCTGGTCGGGATTGCGATTCTGAGCCATGGCGGCGGCGCGAGCGGTTCGGCCGGCGGCAGCCTGGCGATTCTGTGCGGCGCGCTTTTCTGGGCCGGCGGCGCTCATCTCGCCGGCCGCCTGAAACTGCCGTCGGATCTGTTTCTGTCCACCTCGTTGCAGATTGGCCTCGGTGGGGCGATGTCGACGATCGTCGCCTGGGTTTCGGGCGAGCGCATGGCCGAAGTGCATTTTCTGCCGGTGCTGGCGTTTCTCTACCTGATGCTGGTGGGCACCATGGCCGCGTATGTCGCGTATGGCTATCTGATCCGGCACACGAGCCCGATCATCGCCAGCAGTTGCATGTACGTGAATCCGGTAGTGGCCGTCGCGCTCGGCGCGCTACTGCTCGGCGAGCCGGTGACGAGCGCGACAGTGATCGCGACGGTCGTGATTCTGGCGAGCGTCGGCTTGTCGTTCTGGTTTGATCGCCGGCGCGTTTCGGTGTGAGTTTATTTGTTGGCGCTGCGGGTTGGTGGTTGCCGCTTTGCTCACCTCCAGTTCGCGAAGCTCGATCACGCCACCTCGCACATCCAGTTCCAAGATTGCGCCTGCGTCGATCTGCGAATCGTTGATCGCGTCGTGACCTAGTATGACGCGGATCGGGCTTTCGCCCTCGTTGTAGGCGGTCATATTCATGATTTAACGCTTCAAAAAATGCTCGCGGCGCTGGGAGATGGAACCCATAGGCACACGTGATCCCATTCCGATGTGAGCATCTACGCCCGACATATTTTCGGAGTTTCCTGACGCATTTCTCAGATGCGTCCAATATCGCGTTTCGACTACAAGAGGCAGGCTCCAGGGATAAGTATTTCGACCCCGCAGGAGACTGACCCGTGAAGCCTTTAAAGCAAGACACACCCCATAAATTCACCTATTTGTTCGCAGCCATCGGCGTGCTTCTCGACGGAGGAGACACCCATGCGTAAGGCAGCGGTGAGGCACGGCGACCCGACCACGACGCGTGGTTTTGTCATAGCTTACTCGTCCACGATTCACGACGACGGCAAGAAGGTTGCGCTGAGCGGCGACGAAGCAACCTGCGGCAACTGCAAGGGCGTATTCAAGATATTCGGCACCGGTCAGGGAATGTCCGAAAAGGGGCGCGTCGTGGTTGTTGACGGCGATCAGGTGCTGTGTCCGTGTAAAGCCCTTGCGAAGCAACAAGGAAACTGACAATGCCAAACAAACCGACGGTAGTTAGAACGAACTCGTCACCCGGTTCCGTTAAGGTGGTAGAACTGAAGGTGCTAACTTTTGAGGATCTGTGGGATAACTATCCCATCGGCAACCCTTACGATAATCCCGCATACAACGATCAGTGCGCCATTCGCATGAGCGTCACGTTTCACGGCGTGGGAATCGAAATGAAGTCGTTCTCTGAAAAGCTGATCAAACCCCTCTCCGGTCAAAAGAGCATTGGGCGAATTATTCTCGATGGGAAGGCCACGGCGACCCGAGCGGACGAGTTGGGCGAATGGTTGAGATTGCAGCCGTTCGCCGGATTGCCCAAGGCAGAGGATATTACTGGCGCAGACTGGGAATCAAAGGTCAAGGGCCGAACGGGGATCATCCAGTTTTCGCGTTACTGGGCGCGGGACGGCGAAGGCGCGGCGAACGCAAGCGGCGGACATATTGACCTATGGAACGGCTCGCGGTTGACGATTAGCAGTGCGCCGGATGCCCTTGCAACGCTTAGCCGACGCCTTGGGTTTTCATCGTTTCGGCAAGGTGCGACGGTGTTGCCAGACATTAGTTGGTCCGATCTTGCCGGGTCGAAGTCGATTTTGTATTGGGAGATCAAGTGAAACGATGCGCGGTGAGCTTCGGCGGCTTTGCCTACGGTCTCTGCTTTACGTGGCTCTGCCTATCCGTGCTAAGTCATTTCCACTGGTCGCGCCACCATGATCGGATAGCGACGGGATGCCGTGAAATCGGAAAGTGCCCCTTCCCTTGGTGGGGCTGGCTATTTCTGAGTTTGTACATATTTGGCCCTGCAATTATTCTCGCGATGATTAACGCAGTCGCATGGCAAAGATGGTCGGTGAGAAAATGGGCCTGCAGTTGCTTTGGCGTAACGGTGTTGGTTCTTGCGCTATACGCAGCGGATTACTTTGTGTAAAGCGCGATGCGTGGAATAGCCGTCGCACGGTGTGTTTGTCATAAGGCCGACAGATACCGGCGACGCTAAGCCACCTGACAAATTTGGTAAAGCCTCCTTGATGGCTGATCGAAACATGATTCGATCCGATGTGTAGGTACGCAATGCAGGGGGCGTGGGCGAACTGGGGCGCTAAAGGACATGCGCTACAACCGCGCCGCCAGTTCCGCCCCTTCCCGAATAGCCCGCTTCGCATCCAGTTCAGTGGCGAGTGCCGCACCGCCGATCACGTGATAGCGCGGCCCGTCAACTGGCGGTATGGCAGGCTGCAGATCGCGCAACGAATCCTGGCCGGCGCAGATCACGATGGTCTCCACGTCGAGCCACTGCTCGGTGCCTTCGCGCGCGATCTTCAGGCCACGCTCGCCGATCTCCAGATACGTCACACCGTCGAGCATACGCACGCCGTTGCGTACCAGCGTGGCCCGATGGACCCAGCCTGAGGTCTTGCCGAGCCCCGCGCCGAGCTTGCCCGCCTTGCGCTGTAACAGCCATATATCGCGCACGGGTTGCACAGGCAACGGCCCCTTGAGACCGCCGCGCTCGCGCACCGTCAGGTCGACACCCCATTCATCGAGCCACGCGTCGCGCGGCTGCGGCAACGGCTCGCCGGGATGATGCAGCAGGAACTCGCTGACATCGAAGCCGATGCCGCCCGCGCCGATCACCGCGACGCTGCGTCCCACCGGCGCGCCGCGCAGCACGTCGACGTAGGTCAGCACATTCGGCCCGTCGATGCCGGCAATCGCCGGTCGTCGCGGCACGATACCGGTGGCGAGGATCACGTCGTTGTAGCCGCCTGTGGCGAGCAGCGTCGCATCGACGCGCGTGGCGAGCCGCACGTCGACACTGTGCCGCTGCAACTGGCTCTGGAAATAGCGGATCGTCTCGCTGAATTCCTCCTTGCCGGGCACGCGCATCGCGAGATTGAACTGTCCGCCGATCGTTGCGTTCGCATCGAACAGCGTCACGCGATGGCCGCGCGAAGCGGCCACCGTCGCCGCCGACAGTCCCGCCGGACCCGCGCCCACCACGGCGATCGCACGCGGCGTCTCTCGCCCGGCAAGCGGCCGGTACACCAGTTCCGTTTCACGTCCTGCACGTGGATTGACGAGGCAACTCGCGCGCCGGTTCTGGAACGTGTGATCGAGGCAGGCCTGATTGCAGGCAATGCAGGTATTGATTTCGTGCGTGCGTCCCTCGGCGGTCTTGATGACGAAGTCGGGATCGGCAAGCAGCGGCCGCGCGAGCGACACCAGGTCGCCGGCACCCTGGGCGAGCAGGTCTTCGGCGACCTCGGGCGTGTTGATGCGGTTCGAGACGATCACCGGCACCTTGACGGCGGCCTTCAGGCGCGCGCTGAGCGGCGCAAAGGCGGCGCGCGGCACCGAGGTCACGATGGTCGGCACACGCGCTTCGTGCCAGCCGATTCCGGTGTTGAACATCGTTACGCCCGCCGCTTCGAGCGCCTGCGCGACCTGCACGGTTTCGTCCCACGTGTTGCCGCCTTCCACCAGATCGATCAGCGACAGCCGGTACACCACGATGAAATGTTCGCCGCACGCGGCGCGCACGCTTTCGACAATCTCCCGCGCGAGTCGCAACCGGTTCTCGAGGCTGCCGCCATAACGGTCGGTGCGCTGGTTGGTGCGCGGACAGAGGAACTGGTTGAGCAGATAGCCTTCGCTGCCCATGATCTCGACGCCGTCGTAGCCGGCGCGTTGTGCGAGACGCGCGCAGCGGGCGTAATCACGCACCGTCTTCGCGATACCCGCGAGTGTCAACGCCCGCGGCTTGAATTTCGAAATCGGCGACTTGAGTGCCGACGCGGACACCACGAACGGCTGATAGCCATAGCGCCCCGCGTGCAGGATCTGCAGCGCGATCTTGCCGCCTTCCGCATGCACCGCCTCTGTTAGCAAACGGTGATTGCGCAGGTCGAACACCGAGTTCAGCGTGCCGCCGAACGGCAGCAGCCAGCCTTGCCGGTTCGGTGAGATGCCACCCGTGATGATCAGGCCGGCGCCGCCCTTGGCGCGCTCGCGGAAATAGGCGGCGAGCTTCGGGTAGTTCCAGAAGCGGTCTTCCATGCCCGTATGCATCGAACCCATGACCACGCGGTTGCGCAAGGTCGTGAAGCCGAGGTCGAGTTCGGAGAGTAAGAGTCGGTAAGGCATGCAACGGGCCTTGTAAAAGTGG
The DNA here is from genome assembly GCF_050436665.1 of Paraburkholderia sp. EB58. Taxonomy (NCBI): domain Bacteria; kingdom Pseudomonadati; phylum Pseudomonadota; class Betaproteobacteria; order Burkholderiales; family Burkholderiaceae; genus Paraburkholderia; species Paraburkholderia sp. EB58. Next base: position 126,575 of record NZ_JBNDMQ010000024.1, read on the forward strand.
GGTGCGCACGAACGATACACCGCGCCTGGCTCCTGGCTTCCGAGGAAAAATTCTAATCCTTCGAACTCGTTGACCACCAAGCCGCTTCCACGCCACCGGCGCCAGTCTGGTGCACGCGGCACACCGATTGCTGAATGCGAGCGTCACTAATGCACACGTCCCATATCGACCGGCCCTACGGGACCTGGCATTGCGCGCCGGGTCCCGCAGGGGGGCAACAACCTGAAGCGGTTCGGCGTTTCGCCGGCCGCGTCATGTGCACTAGGGATATGGAGGGGGCGTCGCCAAAACGATCCCGCCAGCCACTGTTCGAGTCATTCGCTCACGCGGTAGCTGGCGTATCGGGCGCTCACATAACTAATGGGTCAAGGCCCGACATCGAAATAGGTGAATACATGAAGCTCATCCGAACCATGGCGGCGCTGGCTGGCGTTGCGGCCGTTTTGACGGCGTGTGGCGGCAGCGGCAGCGACGCGGCGAAAACGCTCGGGATCACTGATCCGGAAATCCACTTCATCCACGCCATTCCCGGCGGGCCGGCCGTCGACTTCCTTGTCAACGGCAAAGCACCCGGTGGACAGACCAACATCAACTATCTGGGCGTGACGAATTTCACCAACATCAACACGGGTAACACCAACGTCGCGTATGCCGACACGGGCACGACCACGGCGCTCGCGAGCGGCAACTTCCCGGACGCTGCCAATGGCCATGAGTACACCGTGATCGCCTTGCCTGGGCTCACGTCGCCCGGTATCGGCCTGATCGACGATCCGTTCGACAAGGGGCTGCTCTCGAGCGATGCTCGCGTGCGCGCTTTCAACGCGTCGGCGAATGCGACCAACCTCGATCTGTATATCGTGCCGGCGGGTACCAACATCAACACCGTGAGCCCGACAATGGCCGGCGTGCAGTTCAGCAATGCTGTGCCGGCTACCGGCCAGGACTCGGAGTATCTGTCGGGCGGTACGTATGTCGCGATCGCCACGGCGGCCGGCAGCAAGACGCCGATCTTCCAGTCCGCGGGGTTCAGTCTTGGGAACAACGCCGACTGGCTGGTGACGACGGTGCCGATCGCGGGCACCTTGAGCCAGTTGTTGCCGGGCCAGATCCATTTGCTGGTGGCACAGGGCGGCAATACCGGTACGCCGGCGATCGAATTGAGCAATACGCTCACGGGTCAATAAGCGGTGGGTCAATAAAGGTTAGTGAGCGGTTAATGAGCGGTCAACAACGATCAAAAGCGGTTCATAAGAACGGGGGGATGTAGATTGGCCAGGCAGGGAGGGGCAGGGCGGCGGTCCACCGGCGGTGGATCGCCGCTTTGTTTATGGTGCGATGAGAGCGTGAGTTGAACGTTTCCAACATGACAAGTCAGTTTGCTGTGCTGACAAAGTAACCGCTTGCATCTTCGCGGTCTTCGCGCTGGCGAACGTCAGATACAAAAAGGCCCGTCGCGCGAACGCGTCGGGCCTAACTTGCTAATCGCCTTGAAGCGATCTCGACGGCGCCGCTCGGGCGCCATCAAGCCGCGCTACCAAGGATGCGTTACTTGGCCTGCTCGGCGGAATTGGTCAGGTCGTGGCCGCCGTTCGAAATATCCTGACCGGCGCCTGCCATGGTATTGCAACCGGCGAGTGCTGCAGTCCCTGCAATGAGAAGCAAAGCGATGAGTCGAGTCATGAGTGTTCCCCTTTCAAGAATGCATTCGATTGACGCGCCCGACTGCTGGCGCGCGCTTGCTGTCGTCCGACCGGGCATCACGCCAGCCGATCCGGTCTGATTGCATCTTAAGAAATGGGGTGTTTCAGCGCTGTCAGCCCGGTTGCGATTTTGGTGTAGGCGTGGTCCGTTGTTCGCGTCGGAGCAGTCCTACAGCGCCGTGTCCGCTGGCGGAGCGTCGACCGAGGGTCTGGCGGAGCTAACGCAGGGCATCACCACGTGAATATCGGTGCCGCTCAGGACGCCACGCCGGATATCGAAGCGCCCACCGTGGGCCGCGACGCGCTGGCGCATGCCGAGCAAACCGTGCGTGTGAGTGCGCTTGAGATCCGCGGGCATGATGCCGACGCCGTTATCGGCAATCGACAGCGCGACCTGGGCATCCTCGACCTCGAGGCCGATCGAGACGCGCGACGCGCGGGCGTACTTCGCCGCATTGGTCAACGATTCCTGCGCGACGCGGAAGAGCGCGATTTCGGTCTGCTCGTCGAGCTGGATATCGTCCTCGGGCAGTTGCAGGTCGAGCGTCCAGTTGTTGCGCTGGGCGGCTTCGTCGGCGAGCGTGCGCAGGGCAGTCACGAGGCCGAAATTCGCCAGCACGGTGGGCCGCATGTCTTCGATGATGCGGCGCTTGAGCGCGATGCCCTGATCGAGGTTGGCCAGCGCGCGCTTGAGCTTCTCGGACACCGCCGGTTCGCTGTCCTTCAGTTTGCGGTTGGCCCAGGCGACATCCATCTTGCTTGCGGTCAGAATGGCGCCGAGTTCGTCGTGCAGTTCGCGCGCGAGCTGGGTTTTCTCATTCTCGCTGACAGCCTGCAGGTGCCAGCCCAGCGCTTCGAGCTGGCGGGTGCGCTCGGTGACGAGCTGGTCGAGTTCCTCCTGCTGGGTGACCAGCTGACGCTGCACGCGCGCCTGGCGGTCGATCTGAATGCCGAGATTGCGAAACAGCAGGAGGAACAGGACGATATTCAGCGCCGACAGCGCCGCAGCACACAGCGTCGAGATGCGCTGATCGGCACGGCTCGCGTCGAGGGCATGTTGTGCCCGGTTCGCCTCGTTATCGCGCAGCAGCGACAGCGTGTTGTCGACGAGGGAGCTGTCCACCGCCGCGCCGCCGCTCGCGGTACCGCAGGCGGCCAGTGCGAGCGGTTGCGGCGCGGCCTGCTGCAGTGCAGCGGCGCCTGCGCCGATACGCGCGTCGATCAGCCCCATGACCTGGGTGAAGCTCGCCAGCTCCGCACTGTCCGCTTCGCGGCGCCGATAGTAGACGTTCAGCTGCTGGGCAGTCTGGCGCAGACGGGCCGCCGTCGCACAATAGGCTTGCGCGTTGGCCGTCTGCTTCGTCAGGAGAAAGTCGCTCTGGTAGGCGCGCAGCAGCGCAAGCTGGCTTTCCAGCGTGCTTAACTGCACCGTGACGTCGCGGGCTTCGAGGGCGCTCTCGTACTCGGCGGCGATGCGCTCGCGGGCCGTTTCAAGGATCACGAGGCCGCCCACCGTGATGACGATCGCGACCGTCATCGCAATTGCCCAGCTCCGGTTACGCATCCATTCGTTGAGTCTCGTTGCCACGGTCAGGTCTCGCTCCCTTTGCATGCCTTGGTTCTTCTATGAGCCATCAGTGTAGCCGTCGCGGCGCCCGAACGGTCGGGCGGTGGGGTGTTCTCGCCCCATCGTAACGCGCCTGTAATGCCATGTCGGCGGATTCCCACACGAAAAACGGCGTGAGCCCGAATGCGGTGCTCCCGATCGATCATTAGGATGACTGTGTCAGTTCAATCTTCGTTTCCGGAGGAATCCATCATGCTGAAGTGGGCCTTGATCTTCGCGGTGATCGCTCTGATCGCCGGCTTGTTCGGTTTTACCGGCATTGCAGCCGGCGCCGCGGCGATTGCGAAGTTCCTGTTCGTGGTGTTCCTGATTCTCTGCGTGTTGTTCCTCGTGCTGGGCTTTGTGGTCACGAAAAAGATCGTTGATTGACATCCAATTCAGGAAGGAGAGCCGTCATGCTTCACTACGCAATCGTATTCTTCGTGATCGCCATTATTGCCGCCGTGTTCGGCTTTACCGGCATCGCGGCAGGTGCTGCAGAAATTGCCAAGATCCTGTTCTACATTTTCCTGGTTGTGTTCGTCGTGACGTTGCTGCTCGGTGTGTTCCGAACGTAGACGCCGCCCGTCTCCGCAACCGGCGCATCAGGCGCGATTCGTGCGGGATGCGCAGTTCCCCCTACCGGATAAAGGAGCAACACAATGTCTAACAAGCCAGCCAGCCAGTCCCGCGATCCCTTCGTGATGGATGTGCAGAAGATTCGCGACGAGGCCCGCAAGCATATGTCCGATGGCTCGGTCACGCAGGGTTACAGCGCCGACAAGGATACGGTGCTCAAGCTGTTGAACGATGCGCTTGCAACAGAAATCGTCTGTGTGCTGCGCTATAAACGCCACCATTTCATGGCCAAGGGCATCAACTCGGAGGCCGTCGCGGCGGAGTTCGCCGAGCACGCCACTGAGGAACAGGAGCACGCCGACCGCTTTGCCGAACGCATCGTGCAACTGGGTGGCGAGCCCGATTTCGCGCCTGACGGCCTGAAAACCCGCTCGCATTCGGAGTACAAGGAGGGCGACAACCTCACCGACATGATCCGCGAAAACCTGATCGCCGAGCGGATCGCGATCGACACGTACCGCGCAATCATTCACTACCTGGGCGAGAACGACATCACCACGCGGCGGATTTTCGAGGAAGTGCTGGCCGTCGAGGAAGAGCATGCCGACGACATGGCGGACCTGCTCGAAGGCCGCGAGTGAGGTCGCACGGCACGCATGGGAGGCACGTTTCGCCTCCCTTCGGGGCGAGACGTCATTACAATGTCTGCTCTGGAGCGGTCTTCACTGCACCTACGGGAAGCCGATGATTCGAGTGTTGATAGCCGACGATCACGCGATCGTCCGAGGTGGGTTCAGACAGTTCGTCGCCGACGAGCCGGATATGTGCGTGGCTGCGGAAGCCGCGACCGGCGACGAAACCATCAGCCTCGTGCGCGAACAGGCTTTCGACGTGGTGCTGCTCGATATCGCGATGCCGGACAAGAATGGCATCGACACCTTGCGCATCATCAAGCAGGTGCGCCCGGAGCAGGGTGTGCTGATCCTCTCCGGCTATCCGGAGAGCCAGTACGCCATCAACCTGCTGCGGGCGGGCGCCAATGGCTATCTGAACAAGGATTGCGAGCCCGACGAGATCGTGCGCGCGATCCGCGCCGTGGCGCGTGGGCACCGCTATCTCTCGGAGGCGGTGGCCGACACGCTGGCCGATAATCTCGACAAGCCCACGGCGGGGCGTCCGCACGAGGCGCTGTCGGAGCGGGAATTTCAGATTTTCTGCAAGCTCGCCGCCGGGCAGATTCCAACGGATATCGCAGAGGAACTGCATTTGTCGGTGAAGACGGTGAGTACGTATCGGGCGCGCGTGCTGGAGAAAATGCGTCTGACCAATAACGCGGATCTGACGTACTACGCGATCAAGAACGGCTTGATCGAGTGAGTGGCTAATTGAGCAGGTAAGTGAGCAGGTAAGTGAGCGGATAAGCGACCCGGTAACAGAGCAGGTAACCGGGCGAATAACGTGGGGCAAAGGAGCCATGCGCAGCGACGCGCGGACCAATGCAATGAGCAGCGATTCGACCTCTCTCTCCAACGCCAACGCCGGCCAGCCGCCTTTGCGGGTGCTGCTGATCGAGGATTCGGCGTTGATCCGCCGCAGTCTCGTCGAGGCGATTGACGCGTCGGGGGTGCTGCACGTCGTCGCCTACGCCGATTCGTCGGACGAGGCGATCGCGCTGCTGGCGGACGAGAGCTTCGATGCGGTGATCATCGACCTGCAGCTCAAGCAGGGCTCGGGCGTGCCGGTGCTGGCCTACCTGCAGCGCGAGGGGTTGATCGAAAGCACCTTCGCCGCAGTGTTGACCAATCATGCGCTGCCGGCCTATCGCGAACGCTGCCTGCAATACGGCGTGCGCCATTTCTACGACAAGTCGTTCGAATTCGACCGCGTCATCGACGCCCTGCACGACTACGCCCACACGCGCAGCCAGGGGCAGCCGCCGCAAGCGTGAGGCGCCGGCTCCGGCGCCCTGCAACACATCATTCGTTCAGGAAGTTGCAACAGGCTGCGGCGGCTTGCGCAGGTGGTTCCATGCGCCAAGTCCTACGAACACCAGCCCGGCGATGCTCACGCCAATCCACCCGAAAGTCGGCCAGACGATCGCGCCGACCGCCGACCCCGCCGCACCGCCGATGAAATACGCCACCATGTACACGGTATTCACACGGCTGCGCGCGTGCGGCGAGAGTGCGTAGATGCGCGACTGGTTGGAAATCTGCGCGGCCTGCACGCCGACGTCGAGAATGATCACGCCCACCACCAGCCCGGCGATGCTCGCGGCAGACAGACCGAACACGACAAACGACACGGCGACCAGTCCGATCGCCACGGTGATGATGTCGCGCGGCCCGCGACGGTCGGAGAACTTGCCGGCGAGCGGCGCGGCGAGTGCGCCGGCTGCACCGACGATGCCGAACAGTCCCGTGGCCTGAGGTCCCAGATGGAACGGCGCGCCTGCCAGCAGCAGCGCCAGCACCGACCAGAAGATGCTGAAACTGGCGAAGAGGCAAGCGCCGGTGAGCGAGGCCTCGCGCAAGCCGGGGTGTTCGAGGATCAGATGCCACATCGAGACCAGCAGCTTGCCGTAGGGCAGCGTCGAGGTCGGCTTGCTTTTAGGCAGGCGCAGCCAGATGACGACGGCGAGCGCCAGCAGCGCGACGACCGAGACGCCGAAGACCGCGCGCCAGCCGAAATACTGGGCGACAAAACCTGCCGCGGTCCGCGCCAGCAGAATCCCCAGTAACAGTCCGCTCATCACGGTGCCGACCGCGTGGCCACGGCCGGACGGCGGCGCGAGTTCGGCGGCGAACGGCACGGCCTGCTGCGCGATGGTGGCGAGCACGCCTATCGCGAGGCTCGCGACGATCAGGACCGGGAGGTTCGGTGCCGTTGTAGCGACCACGAGCGCGATGCAGATGCCGGCGATCTGCAGGAGCATCAGCCCACGCCGGTCGAACCGGTCGCCGAGCGGCGCGAGCAGCAGCATGCCGGCGGCATAACCGAGCTGCGTGACGGCCGGCACCGCACCGACCCATGACGCGCTATGCGGGAAGGACTCCCGGAAGTTGTCGAGCAGCGGTTGGTTGAAATAGATGTTCGCTACGGAGACGCCCGCGATGGTGGCGAGCAGCAGCAACAGGCCGCGCAGCGAGCGCTCGGCGGCGGGGGAGGTGGTGGAATCGGAAGTGGACATGAGCTCGGGCCTTCGACGGACCGCCTGAATGGACGGTCCCCAAGCGTGCCGATCATACCGGAGCAGGGCGGATCGTGCTGACGGGCTGTTGGTTTGCTTGAGGTCTGCGGTTCGCAGTTTTCAGTGCAATCGCGGCGCGTACGCAATACCTTCGTCTCGCATTGACACTCGTCGCGCACGTTGGCGCCGACGTGGGCGGTCACCACACCGCTTCGCAATCCTCAGTCAATCAACGCGCCTCCCGCCTCGTAGAACGGATACGGGCCCTCAGCAGGGTTGATGTACGCATGATGCGTCACCAGCCCGCTCACGGCGTCGTAGCGGTGCAGTGCGAACGCGGGTGGCTCCATCGTGAACGCGGACGGCGCGTCGTCGCGCAGATCCAGCGCTACCTGGTGCGCGGGCGCCGGTACCGCTGAGGCGATCGTACCGCCAAAGCGCATGAACATGGGCCGGTGCACATGGCCGCAAATCACCCGCTCGACATTCGGATAGCGCGCAATCAACACCTCTAGCCGTTCGGCCGCTTGCGGGTCCAGACGCAGGGCGTCCATATGTGCAATGCCGCACGCGAACGGCGGATGATGCAAGGCGACGATTACGGGCTGGCCTCGCGCTGCGTCCAGTTGCGCTTCGAGCCAGGCAAGACGGGCATCGCAAAGATTGCCCGCGCTTTCGCCCGGCACCAACGAGTCGAGCGCGATGAGGCGCAGCGGCCCGATATCGGCCGCGTAATGCACGAAATCGCCCCCCGTGCGTAACTCGGGGCGGTCGCTGAACTCCCCGCGCAGGGCGGTGCGGTCGTCGTGGTTGCCGACCAGCAGGTAGTACGGAATCTCGAGCGGTGAGAGCAGCGTCTTGAGGTGCGCGTATTGCTCCGGGTCGCCCTGGTCGACGAGGTCGCCCGTCATGATCACCACGTCGGGACGCGGCTTGAGCGCATTGAGCGCCGCGACGCAGCGGGTAAGCGCGGCGGCTGTATCGACGCGCCGGTAAGCGAGCGCGCCGGCCCGTTTGATATGCAGGTCGCTGATCTGGGCTAGCAACATGGGGAAGTGTCCTTATGGATTCGCAGGTATTCGCAATGATTCGCAGCTGTTTACACGGATGCGCGGCAGGGCGGCAGACTCGGCTTACACCTCACGATAGCGCAATCAGCGCTTCCGGGGCGATCGAAATGCCCACAGGCGTGCCGCGCGCGAGTTCGACCCGGCCGGCGACGTCGACGATCAGCGCATCGGGCGCCGCTCCGCCTATCGTCAGGCGGGTGCGCTCGCCGAGGAACGCTGCGGCTTCGATCGTTCCGCGCAGATGGGCGCTGGCAGGATCCGCCAGGTAGGCGTCTTCGGGCCGGAAAAACAGTTCGTTGTGGGCCGCCGTCGCCGAGTCCGCTGAGTCCGCTGAGTCCGTTGAGTTCGCGGTCCGCGAAGGAAGCGGAACTGCACCGCCAGTCGTGGTCAGCACGCCGTCACGCCGCTCTCCGGCGAGCCGATTGATGGTGCCGACGAACTGCGCGACCGTCCGATTCGCCGGACGGTAGTAGATGTCGCGCGGCGTGCCGATCTGCTCGATGCGCCCGGCACTCATCACGACGATGCGGTCGCCGAGTTCCATCGCTTCGGCCTGGTCGTGCGTGACGTAGACGGTGGTGATGCCAAGTTCGCGCAGCAACGTGTTCATTTCGCTGCGCAAGGCGTCGCGCAGCCGGGCGTCGAGGGCGGTGAGCGGCTCGTCGAGCAGCAGCACGCGCGGTTGCATCGCCAGCGCCCGCGCGAGTGCGACCCGCTGACGTTGGCCACCGGAGAGCTGGTCGATCGGTTTGTCGGCATGGGCGGTGAGCCGCATCATCGCGAGCAGCTCGTCCACACGTTGACGCGTAATCTCCGCCGCCACGTGCTTGATTTTCAGGCCATAACCGATGTTGCCGCGTACCGTCAGGTTCGGAAACAGCGCGTAGCTCTGGAACACCATGCCTACCTGACGTTTCTCGATGGGCAGCGCGGTGACGTCGTCATCGCCAAAGGCAATCCGGCCGCCCGCATCCGGCGATTCGAGGCCGGCGATCATGCGCAGCGTGGTCGTCTTGCCGCAGCCGGATGGCCCAAGCAGCACCAGCGTCTCGCCGGCGCCGATCTGCAGATCCAGCGGCTCGAGCACGCGCGTGCCGCGAAACGTCTTGGCGCATTGCGTGAGCGTGATGGGAACGGGAGCGAGTTTCATGGTGTGTCGTTGGAGCGGGTTGAATCTGGCTGATGTGACTGGTGTGACGCAGGCGACTGACGTGATTGCCGTAATGCCAGGCGTTTGGTCGACGTATTGCGCTGGCCGGTGGCATCGACGCCGAGCCATTGCATCGCGACCAGCAGCGGCATGGTCATGATGAAAAACAGAATGGTGTACGCGCTGCCGATCTCGATGCGCAGCGACGCGTAGGTATCGGCGAGACCCACCGGCAAGGTCTTGGTGTCGGGCGTATGCAGCATCCAGGTGAGGTTGAATTCGCCGATGGAGAGCGTCAGTACCGCCAACGCGCCCGCGACGATGCCCGGCCGCACGTTGGGCAGCACGATGGTCACAAAGCGCTGCAGGAAGCTCGCGCCGAGACTCGCGGCACCTTCTTCGAGCGTGCGCAGATCGGCGCTTGCACAGACAGCGGCAACCGCGCGCACCATGAACGGCAGCGTAAAGACCACGTGACCGACTATGATGAACCAGACGCTCATACGAAACATCGTGAAACCGCCGTAGACCACCAGCAACGCGAGCGCGGAAGCGAGACCGGGCAGCGCAATCGGCAGCACCAGAAACTCTTCGATGAGGCGCGACAGGCGCGTCTTGCTGCGCGCGAGCACATAGCCGGCCGGCACGCCGGTCAGGAGCGTGATGACGAGGGTCGCCGCCGCCACTTCGAGCGACAGGAACACCGACGCGTGATACTGCGTCCACACCTTGATCAACCAACGCAGCGTGAGACCGCTCGAGACGCCCTTGAAGTAGTTGACGGTGAGGCCGGCCATGATCGACATCACGACCGGCACGATCAGAAACGCGCACAGCAACAGCGTGACGAGCCATTGCCCGGCGGCGAGCAGCGTGCGCGATGACAGGCGGGGCAGGGCACGGCGCCGCGTGGCAGGCGCAGAGGGCGGCGGCGCCGCGGGCCTGGCGGTATGGGTGACAGAATTCATGAGCGAGTCTTCATTTGTATAGGGCATGTCCCGCACTCAAGCGCTTGCTGCGACCGCCGAACCTGTAACGCTGCGCGCTAACGCCAGCACAAGCCAGGTGACGAGGCCGAGCACGATCGACAGCCCCGCGGCCGTCACCATGTTCGCGTTCAGCGTGAACTCGGTGTAGATGGTCATGGGCAGCACGTCGATGTCGGTGGCGAGCGTGAAAGCGGTGCCGAACGCACCCATCGCGGTGGCGAAGCACACGGCGCCCGCCGCAATCAGGCCCGGCGAGAGCGCGGGCAGCACGATGTCGCGCATGATCTGCCAAGGCGAGGCGCCGAGCGAGCGGGCCGCTTCTTCAAGCGACGCATCGAGCTTGGTCGCCGAGGCCATCACGGTGACGATCACGCGCGGAATCGAGAAGTACAGATAGCCAACAAAGAGCCCGCTCATCGAATAGGCGAAGACCCAGCGGTCGCCGGTCAGCTTGAGCGAAAACGCGCCGATCAACCCCTGGCGCCCGGCCAGCATGATGACCATGAAACCGACCACCACACCGGGAAACGCCAGCGGAAACGTCAGTAGTGCTAGCAATGTACGCTTGCCAGGAAATTCGCGTCGCGCGAGCAGCAACCCCGAGATCACGGAGAGCACCAGCGTCGTCGCGGTGACGGCGGCGGACAGCACGACGGTGGCGCCGAGGCTCGTCATATACCGCGCGTTGGTGAGCATCGTGCGGTAGGTGTCGAACGCGTGACCGTTGCCGCTCAACTGCGCTAGCGCGCCCATCGGCAGCAGCCAGAAGGCGATAAAAACCGCGAGCGCCGGCGCAATCAATGCGATGCGCCAGCGCAGCGGAAAAGTGACATCGTTCAATGCATCACCTGAAGATACTGTTCGCCGAAGCTTTGCTGCTTCTCGGCCATTTTGCCGAAATCGACCGCCTTGGCACGAGCATAATCGCTTGCGGGCAGGAATTTGGCGGCAGCTTCCGGGCTCATGGCATTGGCGCGCACCGGACGCAGATACGCATTGGCCCACAGCTTCTGGCCTTCGTCGGACAGCACGAAGTCGAGCACCTTCTTGCCGTTCGCTTCATGCGGCGCACCCTTGACGAGGCTCATCACATACGGCACCGAGATCGTGCCTTCCCGCGGAATCACGAATTCGACGTTGGCCTGATCCTTGTACTTGGCGCGATAGGCGTCGAAGTCGTAGTCGAGCAGGATGGGAATCTCACCGGAGAGCACGCGTGCATAGGCGGTCTGCTTCGGCACGATCGGCGCGTTGGCCTTGAGTTTGCGGAACCAGTCGAGCCCCGGCTGGAAGTTGTCGAAGCTGCCGCCGAGCGCCTGATTCACCGCCACGGCACCCGCATAACCGACGAACGCGCTCGACGGATCGAGGTAGCCGATCATGCCTTTGTACTCAGGCTTGAGCAGGTCGGCCCACGAACGCGGCACCGGCTTGCCTTCGAGTGCGTCCTTGTTGACGAAAAAGCCCAGCGTGCCCGAATGGATCGCGAACCAGTAGCCTTGCGGGTCCTTCAGATTGGCGGGGATGTCGTCCCAGTGCGCTGGCTTGTACGGCTGGATTACGCCTTTGTCTTTCGCCTGGAAGGCCGACGACACGCCGAGATAGACGACGTCCGCGACCGGGCTTTTCTGCTCGGCCATCATCTGGGCGATGGCCTGGCCGGAGTTCTTGTTGTCGAACGGTACGCGGATGCCGGTCCTGGCCTCTATCGCCTTGATCTGGCTCGCCCAGTCGGCCCATTCGGGCGGGCAGTTGTAGCAGATCGCGGTTTCGTCGGCGTAGGCGGCGTTCGGGGCGACGAGGGTTGTCACGGCCGTCATGGTTGTCAGGGCCGTTAGGGCAGTGGCTACGAGGGCCGAGGCCGACAGCACGCTGGCGCTCGTGCGTTTGAGCGTCGCGGTCAAGGTACGCAAGAGCGGACCAAAGCAGGTGGAACGGCGGGTCAAAGCGGGTCTCCTTGGAAGGAAAGGTGCGAGAGGCGTGCGTTATACGTTAGTGACGCGGCGGGGCGCGCGAAGCGGCCGACTGCGTTGTTATCAGGAGCGGGGAATGCGCGCTTATGCTTATACAAGCGGCTGCATCGAGCGGACGCGCGGCGCTTCGCTCGTGCTCGAGATCGCGGCGATCGTTGCGCCTTCGCGCAATGTGTGAGGCAGTGTGAGCGTGAGCGAGGCATCCGTGTAGGTGCCCTCGATGCGCGCCAGCAGCCGTCGCCAGGCCGCGCAGCCGATCTCGCGATTCGGCGCGCAGATGCTGGCGAGCGGCGGCTGCAGCAATTCGCCCATGGCGAGACCGTCGAAGCCGAGAATCGACATATCCGTCGGGATCTGCAGACGCGCCCGACGCAGACCGCGCATCACGACCATCGCGAGCAGATCGTTGCTGCAGAAGAGGGCGGTGGGGCGGTTTGGGCCGTTGGTCAGATGCGCGAGCACGGAGGGCGCGAGCTCGTCGGCGTTGAAATCGATTTCAAGCGCTGGGGCAGGCGTGAGCCCCGCCTGTTGCATGGCCTGCGCGTAGCCGAGGTGGCGCAGACGCGCGCGATCCGAGGCGGCGAGCGTGCCCGCCAGCATCAGGATGCGGCGATGGCCGTGGGCGATCAGCATGCGCACGCCGTCGTAGGCGGCGAGGCGGTTGTCGACCGAGACCGACGAACGGCGCACCGTGTCGTTGTGCATCAGAACGTAGAGGAGGCCGTCGCGGTCGAGTTCGTCGAGCAGCGGGTGGGTATCGGCGTCGGCGACGGTCAGGATCAGGCCTTCGACGCGCTGCTGGCGGAGCGTCTCGATGGCGTGGCGCTCGCGGTCGGCGTCGTACTGGGTGGTCATCAGCATCAGACGGTAGCCGTGCGCAGAGGCCAGTTCGTCGATGCCTTGCAGGCACTCCGCGAACACCGGATTGGCGATCGTCGGCAGGATGACGCCGATCAGGCGGGTGCGCTCGCCGCGCAACTGGCGGCCCAGCGGGCTCGGGCGAAAGTTGAGGGCGTCGATCGACTGGCGCACCTTGTCGAGCGTGACGGGGTTCACGGTGTGGGGCGCGTTGATCGCGCGCGAAACCGTGGCAATCGAGAAGCCTGCGTGTGCCGCGACATCCTTGATGGTGGGAGTCATCGCTGTCGTTTTCACTCGGGTTGTAAACGTTTTCGTCGAGGGAATTATCGGTATGCTTTGTGACTGTGCGATGACTCGGGACGCGCGGGTTTGGTGCGGCCGCGACGCAATGGTAGAATCGCGTCCGCCCTGCCGGGGTGATGAAATTGGTAAACATAGCGGACTTAAAATATTGAGTGCCCGACCGGAAACGGCCGGTGCAGAACCCCTCAAATTCGGAGAAACCCCTAGTTTCGCGCTGAGCGTGGGATTGAGGCAACGCCGAGCCAAGCCCGCCGTCGCAAACATGCGAGGGTGCGGAAGGTGTAGAGACTAGACGGGGGGCGCCTAAGGTGGCATGAAGCCGCGATGGCGAAGGCATAGTCCAGCGCACGAACGAGGATGCCGCCCGGTATCGTCGGCGTCGAAAGACGTGGTGTGACGAAAATCCGCCGCTTAACAGCTTGCCGGTTCGAGTCCGGTCCCCGGCACCAAGAAGCCTTCCGACAAGTTCCGGTGAAATCCAAGAGATGGCCGCCACATAAGGGTTTTCGGATTTTTTGATCTAGCATCTTCTAAAGTTTTCCGTGTGCAGCCGGCAGAAATTGGTGGCATTTTTGGTGGCATGTGTTCGATCTTTGGCCATCGTGATCGGGAAATACCACCATGCCGCTTATCGACAAGCAAGTCGGGAACGCCCAATACAGTCAGGGCGGCACCGGTAACCGCTTGTCCGACGGCGGACGTATGTATCTGCAGATCGATAAGTCCGGCGCGAAATACTGGCGCATGAACTACCGCTTTGCTGGGAAGGGCTTCGAGCTCCAATCGCTTTTTGACAACTTTTATCGCCAGTTCGAAAAGCGGATACTCCAGCGGTCAGAGGCTGAAAAGCAGGAGCGGATCCAAAACCGGAGGGAAATCTCGGAAAACCTGCCGGTGGATTATTTCACCCGGCTGCTGCCAGGGGCGACCGTACCTTGCACCTCGCCTGCCAACGACCTGCCCGCGCACATCAAGTCGTTGGAAGCGCTTGTCGGGGCACCCTGCGAGCAGGGACAGCGGTACCTAAAATATTTGGAAAGTGGCGACGAGGTAGACATCTTCGGGCTATACATCGAGCACAACAACTACGCAATGCACGCGGACGAGATTTCGAATAACTGGACGCAAGCCATTTTTCGATCAGCAAGCGCCAAGGCCCTTCTGCATTATTCAACCGCTACTCCGTCAAAGCCGTTCCCGTCGTCTGACGCAGTTTCCCCACTATGACGGCGCTCCATAGCACCATGGTTCAGATGCGGATCGGATCTTCTTTTTGCATGTGGGCGCGCAGTTCGTCATGCGAAATATTGAACTGGGGCGAAATCTTCAGTTCCGTGCCAAGCGTCTCGGGCGACTCATCCACGCCGAAACCAAGCGACTTGGTAGCTTCGAACATTACGCCGCCCGGGGTGCGCACGTAGACCGACTCGAAATAGCCACGGTGCTTACGATCGGAGAAATCGGTGAAGCCCATGCCTTCGGTATCGAATTTGACCTTGGCCTGGACATCGTAATCAGGTACGGCAAAGGCGCCGTGATGCACGATGCCGGCCGACAGGGTCCAGGTGCCCTGGCGCAGGTCCGGCGCATGATGGATGTCTATACGCTTGCCGGCGCCGCCGTCGTCTACTTCGTAGCGGGTGAAGGCCCGGTCGGTGGCTACCTTCTCGAATGCCCAGGCTTCCTTCATGAAGGTGTCCATGTCTTCGAGTTCGCGCACCGTCACGGTCCAGTTGTGAAAGCCACGCACGGCATAGCGCTCCGGCACGTATTCCGACTTCCAGGGCGTGCGGGTGTCGGTTGCGTCTTCGACGATTTCGAAGTCGATGCCGGCATGCTGTACCTCCAGATACTTCTCGCCGAAGCGCTCGGATTCGCGCTGAATCTTGATGCCGTTCTTGCCGAAATGGTCGCGCCAGAAATCAAGCGAGCCAGCCGGCACCGAATAAGCAATGGCGGTGAATTGGCCGGAACCCTTGCGGCCGACCAGGCCGGAACGGCGCATCGGGAAGGTGGTCATCACCGTACCCGGGGTACCGTCTGCATCGCTGAAGTAGAGGTGGTAGATCGGCATTTTGCCGTCGTAGAAGAGAGTCTGCTTGATGAAGCGCTGGCCGATCACCTTGACGAAGAAATCAATGTCTCCTTGCGCTGTATCGGTGCACAAGGTGATGTGGTGCAGACTTTGAATGGTCGAGCTTTTCATGTTGTCTCCATATGCGAGTTGCGGTGTGTCCTGCCCAAACTGTGCCAACCTGCGTTGCCATGGAGACAACTATGATCGAACCGAAAAGGTGTGGCTATGCCCATTCGCTCATAGGCAAAATGCGCATCCGGCATGAGCCTGGTTCTTACCTGGGAGGGGCAAAGTGCTTTGCTGCAATTGCGGCAGGCAGTCTTCTCCCGTCGCGCATGTTCGAGGGTATGGCGTTTGGGGCGGTCTGAAGTGGGCCGCTTACAGGAAGGAATTGGTTAGGAAAGCGGAATTACCGGACGCGTCGTGCAGCAGCGAACGGAACCGTTTAGGAGCAAGGTCGTTGAACGCGGTCGGACCTTTCAATGCATGTAGCACCAAGTGGCCAGGCTGCACGGCGGCCGATGGCAAACCGGTACACCGGGTACTACTCGGCAAAGACAATAGTGTCCGGCGGGAGAGTTGCTGATCAATTCGGGGGAACGGATACCATAGGAGGAGGATGGGTTCGATAGTATCGATGCAGTAGCCCGGCCATCTACGAGAAGCGCGGGACGGCCATGCCGGGATGGTCGGGCGGGCAGCTCCTGCCTGGATCAGGCTCCGTATTCCCCGGCGGCAAAACGCTCGATGGCCGTCAGAGTGCGTGCCGGCGCTTCGAGCATCGGATAGTGTCCTATGCCTGGAATCACCTCCAGGGAACCCTTGGCATACCATTGCAACGTGGTTGCAACCGCGATTTCGGCGGTATTGGCCGGATCGCGATCGCCTACGATGGCGAGCATCGGTGTCTGCGAACCCTGGACCGCTTGCGAGAAATCGGTTCGCGAGGCGTCCAGGCCATAGTTGGCAAAGGCGGGGGCGGAGATTTCGTGCCACGTTGCCTGAACCACTGCGCTGGCAAAGCGCCGGGTATATTGGTTACTGGTGCCGGCGCTGACGAGGGCTTCGCGCTTGACGCCGTCATGTGCAGCGTCGCGCAGCATTTGCAGCCGTGCCGGATCGCGCGAGCCGCCCTTGGCGGTCATGCCTGCCAGAGAAATCAGTCCACCCAGCCGGCTGGGGATGTCCAGCGCCAACATCTGCGCCACCAGTGCGCCGAAGGAATGGCCGACCAAGGTAATTTCCTTCCACTTCAGGTAGTCGATCAGCTTGACCGCGTCGGTGACGATCTCGCGCAGGGTGTACAAACCCGGGATGTTTTTCGACTTGCCGTAGCCGCGGTAGTCCATCACCGCATACTGGTATGTTTCGCCATCTGCGTATTCCAGCATGGCATCGAACGAGTCCTGAGTGCCCAGCAAGCCGGGTAGCAGCAGGATTTTGTTTTTGCCTACTCCTACGATCTTGAACGTGTTCATAACAAAGTCTTCGCTAGAGATTGAATGGTCAATCCCGTCAGTGGACGCACCGCGGGGCTGGTGAGCAGTATTGAGCAGCACTCGCGAAGGCGCCAGTCCGAACCGTTCATGGACAACATTCCAGGCTGGAATGTGGGGGGGTGCCTGCAGCGCCCGTGCGCCGCAAATTCTTGCCCAGGGTGTGCTCGGTGACGATTTTGGCGGTGGCTCGACAACCGGTCTGGGAAAGGCTATCGCCTTGGAAAGAGGATTACCGATCCCGGCGATTCCGACCACATTTGTGAGCAGCGAGATGACACGTATGTTGAGGATGACTGAAGATAGTAATGCGGGACACCGTTTCGATTTTCCGCGTCGTTGTCGTTAAATTAATGATGTAAAAGTCGTGTCTGTGCCTGGTTATACCTGTCCGGCGTCACCAAATAACCGGTGAACTTGTGTACGCAACCACGCACAAGCTGGATCGTGGAGAAAACGCTCGTGCCAGTATTGCGCGACGGTGAAACCTGGCAGATTGATCGCGCATGGTAAGCAGACGAGACCAAACTCGGTCGCGAGTGTTCTAGCGGCAACCGAAGGGATGGTGAGGACATGGTCGGTATCGCGCAGAAGCATCGCGGCCAGTACAAAGCTTGGAACTTTCATCTTGACGTTGAGCGGAGGGATTTCATCAAGCAGCGTGGTCTCCGCCCGGCCGTGGACGTGCCCCGATTTACCGGCGGATATTACGATATGTGTTTGTTGTTGAAAGAGTTCAGCGTCGAACACTTCGACCTCGCACAGGGGATGGCCGGAACGTACGAGGCAGATATATTTTTGGATCGTCGGCGGAATCTGTGGGTGAATTAGTGTGCGCGGCTAGCCAAGTGAAGCTCGATTCAGATACTGATAGAGCTTGCGACATGTAGCATCAAAGGAGTTTTGTGCAGACTCGGAGATAGCTGGCCAGATGAGGGGGCCGCCGTCTTCCTCGATTAGTTTGTCCAGGAGGGTTGCCACGGG
>NZ_JBNDMQ010000025.1:0-144284 GCF_050436665.1 Paraburkholderia sp. EB58
ACTACGGCGGCGGCGAACAGCCCAACGGGGACGTTGATATAGAAGATCCACGACCAGTTGTAGTTGTCGGTGATCCAGCCGCCGAGAGCCGGCCCCGCAATCGGCCCAACCGTTGCGGTCATCGCCCACAACGACAGCGCGCTCGAGCTTTTATTCTTCGGAAACGTGGCGAGCAGAAGTGCCTGCGACAACGGCACCAGCGGCCCTGCCACCGCGCCTTGCACGATACGCGCCACGAGCAGGATAGGCAGGCTGGGCGCGAAGCCGCATGCCGCGGACGACACCACGAACAGCAGGATCGCGGCCACGAAGAGCTTGACCTGTCCGACCCGCTGCGTGAGCCACCCGGTCAGCGGAATCGCCACTGCGTTGGCCGCGGAGAACAGCGTGATGACCCACGTGCCTTCATCCACCGACACGCCCAGGTCACCGGAGAGCGTCGGGATCGCGACATTGGCGATCGAAGAGTCCAGCACATTCATGAAGGTGGCCAGAGACACGGCGAACGCGCCCAGTGCAAACTGCCAGCCAGTCAATGGCGCAGGAGCGCTCGCGTTATTTGGCGGGTTCATGTTGCGTCCTTTAAGAGGCTTGACGGCCGGCTGCTCCCGAGTCGTCGCTGATTATCTGATACGTCAGATATATGGTTAAAAAAATGGCTCATTCATCCAGCAACTTGTGCAGGAGCCCGCATAAGGTCGCGAATTCCAGCGGGGTAAAGCTGCACAGCCGCCGATTCAACACCGTTGGCGCGATCTCTGCGATCTGCGCGGCAAGATCGCGGCCGGCTTCGGTTAACGTCAGGTTCACCACCCGCCGATCCGGACGGTTGCGATCCCTGCGCACGAGGCCTTGCTGTTCCAGACGGTCGACCAATCGTGTGACGAATCCTGCATCGACACCCAGCGCCCTGGACAACCCGGCCGACGTGCGCGCAAGGTCCACGTAAAGCAGCAACAGCGCGCCGATGTGCGAAGTACTGACACCCGTGCCCGCCAGTTCGACGTCCATATCCGCCGTGAGCAGATGGCGGGCTTTGCTCAGTGCAAAGCTGATGCGCTGAACCGGCAAGAAAGTGTCTTCGTGATGCTGACTCATAGCTGATACCTCCGTTTCTGATGCGGACTATATCTGACTTATCAGAGATATGCAAAGATTTTTTGAGCAGGCGGGGTGGTGGCCGCGATGGGGCAGGGCTTGCGCACGCGATCAGTCGCGTGGCTCCACGACGGCCGTGCCTGACCAGCAAGAGTTGAGCACGTCTGTCCTCGGGCCCCATACCTGCTAGACTAAATTCACTCGCAACTTGCGCCGCCAATCCTGACTGGTTTTCAGGCGAACCAAAACTCGTTTCCCCTGGCGACAGGCAACTGCCTGTTCGCGGAGTCGGCAGATGAACCCATCATCTTCGCGCAGCGGTCATGGCGAAAGCCGCCACGAGGTGTTGTGGGAAGACACTGAGCGCGTTTTGCGCAGATGTTGGCGCCGTGCTGCGGATGGCGGCTCGTACAGTGTCCTCGAAGTCGTACCCGGCGAGGAGCACGCGACGCTCGCCACGCTCAATCGTCTGATACACGAATATGAACTGAAGGACGACCTGAACGAGGCATGGGCGGCGCAGCCGCTCGAACTCGTGCGTGAACGCGGCGAGATCATGCTCGTGCTGAAGGATCCCGGAGGCGAGCCGCTTGATGGCCTGATCGGCCAGCCTTTCGGAATTGAAATATTCATGCGCCTCGCTGTCACATTAGCGTCTGCGCTTGCCCGGCTGCACGAATGCAGTCTCATCCATAAAGACATTAAACCGAGCAACATCCTTGCGGATTACGTCACGGGCCGGGCATGGCTGACGGGTTTTGGCATTGCGTCGCGCCGCGCCCGTGAGCAGCAGTCACCCGAACCGCCTGAATCGATCGCGGGAACGCTTCCCTATATGGCGCCCGAGCAGACCGGTCGGATGAATCGCTCGATCGATTCCAGGAGTGACCTGTACTCGCTTGGCGTCACGCTCTACGAACTCTTCACGGGCAGTCTGCCGTTTTCCGCCGCCAACCCCATGGAGTGGGTGCACTGCCATATCGCCAGGAAGCCGGTGCCGCCCCATGAGCGGTCCGGGAATGTGCCGGCCTCTGTCTCGGCAATCGTGATGAAACTGCTCGCCAAGACGGCCGAGGACAGGTATCAGACGGCGGTCGGCCTCGAAAGCGATCTGCGCCGTTGCCTGACTGAATGGGAGACACTGCGTCGCTTCAAGGAATTCCTGCTTGGCGAGCGCGATACGCCAGACCGATTGCTGATTCCCGAAAAGCTGTACGGGCGAACCTCCGAGACCGAGACGCTACTCGCCTCGTTCAATCGCGTGGTCGAGAACGGCACGCCCGAACTGGTGCTTGTCTCGGGTTATCCTGGCGTCGGCAAATCCTCGGTGGTCAACGAACTGCATAAGGCACTCGTTCCGTTGAATGGTCTTTTCGCCTCGGGCAAATTCGACCAATACAAGCGCGATATTCCTTATACGACCTTGGCACAAGCGTTTCAGAGCCTGGTACACCCGCTTCTCAGCAAGAGCGAAGGTGAGTTCATGGAATGGCGCGATGCCATAGAGGAGGCACTCGGCCCGAACGCGCGGTTGATGTTCGACCTGGTGCCCGAGTTGAAGCTCATTCTCGGAGAGCAGCCACCCGTTCCCGTCCTTCCGCCACAAGATTCGCAGCGCCGTTTCCAACTGGTATTTCGCCGCTTCATCGGCGTATTCGCACGGCCGGAGCATCCGCTTGCGCTCTTCCTCGACGATTTGCAATGGCTCGACGCAGCGACACTCGATTTGCTCGAGAACCTTCTGACTCAACCGGATGTGCGACACCTGCTGTTGATCGGCGCCTACCGGGATAACGAGGTGGACTTCACCCATCCGCTGATGCGCAAACTGGAAGCCATCCGCCGGGCCGGAGCGCAAGTGCAGGAAATCGTACTTGCCCCGCTGGCTCGTCAGGACCTCGAACAGTTGACCGGCGACTCCCTTCGGTGCGAGCCACATCTCACAGCCTCGCTGGCACAACTGTTGCACGAAAAGACTGAGGGGAACCCATTCTTTGTCATTCAATTCCTGTCGTCGCTTGCGGATGAGGCGCTAGTCGACTTCGATCATCGCAAAGCGCGCTGGACATGGGACCTCAAAAGGATTCACGCGAAGGGTTACACCGACAATGTCGTGGATCTGATGGTCGCGAAGCTCAGTCGTCTGCCCGGTAAAACCCAAACTGTGTTGCAGCAGCTTGCCTGTCTCGGCGATAGCGCGAGCGTCGCGGTACTCTCCATGGTCTGCGAAGATTCGGAAGACGAAACGCGCGACAACCTGCGAGAGGCGGTGAGATCGGGACTCGTTCTCCAATTCGATAGCGCGTATCGGTTCCTGCATGATCGGGTGCGGGAGGGGGCGTATTCTTTCATCCCTGAAAACTTGCGCGCCGCGACCCATCTGAGAATCGGCAGGTTGCTCGCGGCGCACACGCCGCCGGCGAATCGGGAGAACGCGATCTTCGAGATCGTGAACCAGCTCAATCGCGGTACCGCTCTCGTGAGCTCACCCGAAGAGCGGGAGCAGATTGCCGAACTCAACCTGATTGCGGGTCAGCGCGCCAAACACTCCACAGCCTATAACTCGGCGCTGACTTACCTCACTGCCGGTCGTGCCATCCTGCCGGAGGACTGTTGGGAGCGATACCCCACGCTGACTTTTGCCCTCGACTTTCACCGCTCCGAGTGCGAGTTTTTGACTGGCGCACTGGCGGAAGCTGACGAGCGACTTTCAATCCTGTCTGCGCACGCCACGCGCCTCGTCGACGTCGCCGCTGTAACCCAACTGCGCGAAGAGCTTTTTACGACCCTCGGCCGGAGCGACCGCGCCATCGGGGTTTGCCTCGATTATCTCCGGCACGTTGGCGTGCACTGGTCAGCACACCCAACAACCGGGGAAGTCCACCAGGAATTCGAGCAACTGTGGCAGCAGATTTCAGATCGCGCGATCCAGGACCTCATCAATTTGCCCGTCATGACCGATCCCGAGCGGTGTGCAACCATGGATGTCCTCACCGCGGTCGTCTCGCCCGCATTGTTTACGAATGCCAATCTGCTCTGCCTTGTGGTCTGCCGGATGGCGAATCTCAGCCTCGAGTATGGCAACTGTGACGGATCGTGCTTCGCTTACGCCTGGCTCGGGATGATACTGAGCTCGTATTTCAGCGACTACCAGACCGCGTTCCGCTTCGGGAAGCTCGGCCTGGATCTGGTAGAACAACGCGGACTCCGGCGCTTCGAAGCGCGTGTGTATCTGATATTCGGCCACCGTGTCATGCCGTGGACGCAGCCCATCCATACCGGTCGACCTTTGGTGCGACGTGCCTTCGATGCGGCAAACCAGCTGGGTGATCTGACTTTTGCCACCTATAGTCGCGATAACCTGATCACCAACCTTATCGCCTGCGGCGATTCTCTTGCCGACGTGCAGCGCGAGGCCGAAGCCGCACTTGAGTTCGCACGTCAGGCGCGTTTTGGACTGCTCATAGACCGCATCACCGCCCAGATCAGGTTCATCAAAACCCTGCGTGGACTCACTCCGGACTTCACTTCCTTCAACGATGCCGAGTTTGACGAACGTCACTTCGAGCAGCATCTGGAGAGTCAGCCGCAGCTGGCGATGGCGGGTTGCTGGTATTGGATCCGCAAGCTGCAAGCGGGCTTTTTCGCGGGAGAATATGCCTCTGCTGTTGCGGCGGCCGCACGTGCGGAACGTCTTCTCTGGACCGCGCCGTCATTCTTCGAGGTGGCCGAGTACCATTTCTACGCCGCGCTGACCCGCGCCGCGCTGTATGACTCGGCGTCGGCGGAGGACCGTGCCCAGCATCTCGACGCCTTAGCCGCTCATCAGCGCCAGCTTCGCGAGTGGTCCGAAGCATGCCCGGAAAACTTTGCGAATCGCACGGCACTGGTGGCTGCGGAGATTGCACGCCTCGAACACCGCGAATTCGATGCCACGCAGCTTTATGAACAGGCAATCTGCTCAGCCCGCGCCAACGGCTTTGTCCACAACGAGGCGCTCGCTAACGAAATCGCCGCGCGCTTTTACGCGGCACATGGCTTTGAAAAAATTGCCCGCCTCTATGTGCAGGACGCTCATCACGGTTATTTTCGCTGGGGTGCCGATGCCAAGGTGAAGCAGCTTGAGCAGCAATTCCCCTGGCTTAAAGACGAGCTACGTGTGCCCAGTCCGACTATCAAGATCGATACGTCGGTCGAGAACCTCGAGCTCGCGACCTTGATCAAGGTCTCACAAGCCGTCTCGAGCGAGATCGTGCTGGATAACCTGATCGAAACACTAATGCGTACTGCGATCGAGCAGGCCGGCGCCGAGAGAGGTGTCCTCATCGTGCAGGTCGAAGGGGAACTGCGGCTCGAAGCACAAGCCACGGTCAGCGGCGAAACAATGCGCATCCAGGTGTGCGACGAGCCCCTGACTAGCGGAGTGCTGCCGGAATCGGTGCTTCACTATGTGATGCGGACTCGGGAGAGCGTCATGCTCGATGACGCCGCCGCTCAATCTCCGTTTGCCGCCGATCCTTACATTCGGCGGTGGCGGGCGCGCTCGATACTCTTCCTCCCACTGTTAGCACAGGCAAAGCTCATCGGCGCGCTTTACCTCGAGAACAGCCTGGCACCGGGCGTCTTTGGACCTGCACGCGTCGCAGTGCTGAAGCTGCTCGCTTCACAGGCCGCGATCGCGCTGGAGAATGCCCGTTTGTACCGGGATCTCGCTGAACGTGAGGCCAAGATCCGGCGACTGGTCGATGCGAATATCGTCGGCATTTGCATTTACGACCTGGAAGGCCGCGTTTTCGAGGCCAACGACGCATTTCTGCACATTGTGCGATATGAACGCGACGATCTGAGGGCCGGACGGATTCACTGGGCCAATCTCACCCCCAGGGAAGGGTTCGGGCGCGACAGGCAGGAACGGCTACCCGAACTGCTCGCCATGGGTACGCTACAGCCCTTTGAAAAAGAATGCTTTCGGAAGGACGGGAGCCGGGTGCCGGTATTGATTGGGGCGGCAAGCTTCGAAGAGAAGAAGCACCAGGGGGTCGCGTTCCTGTTCGACTTAAGCGATCACAAGCGTGCAGAAGCGGTGGCAAGAGAGAGCGAGCAGCGTTACCGCGAGGTGCAGACGGAACTTGCACATGCGAACCGGGCGTCCACCATGGGCCAACTTGCGGCTTCGATTGCGCATGAAGTCAAGCAGCCGATTGCTGCGATTGCATGGAACGCTTCGGGCGCCGTGCGCTGGCTCGGCGCACGGCCGCCCAACCTGCGCGAGGCGCTGCAAGCCCTGGAGAAAATCAGGAGTGACGCGATGCGAGCAGGCGCAATCGTCGACCGGATTCGTGATTTCATCAGGAAGGAGCCGCCTCGCAATGACAGCGTGGACATCAACCGGGCAGTCGGTGAAGTCATTGAACTAACGCGCGGGGAAGCCGCAAAGCACAGCGTCTCGGTACAGGCCCTATTCGCTGAGGATTTACCGCTCATTCGCGGGGATCGCGTGCAATTGCAACAGGTCATGCTCAACCTCATCATCAACGCCATCGAGGCCATGAGCACAACCTCTGAGGGACCGCGCGACTTGCGGATCGACACGGTCGCGGACGCATCGAAGGGCATCGTCGTTGCGGTCGCGGATTCCGGTCCGGGCCTGCCTGCGGAGGGAATCGAGCGGCTCTTCAATCCGTTTTATTCGACCAAGGCCACTGGCCTGGGAATGGGCTTGTCGATATGTCGCTCGATCGTCGAGGCGCACGGAGGGAAACTCTGGGCAAAGCCGAACGCACCTCGAGGTGCCGTTTTTCAGTTTTCTGTCGCCGATCACCTGCAGCCCGCCACGACTGATGCGCCCGATGAATAAGTGATTTTCCACTCACTGATCTTATCGCCGGGCAAGGCCGCCTTTAGAGTAGCCTCAAGTTGCTACGCGACGCGCCCAGCAATCTTCACGTGAGAAGTGCCGGGCAATTTCTTCATGACAAGGATCAACCATGAATCTTATGCGTGTAGGCTCGCAGCCCTCGAGGAAAGCCCCTGAAGCGTACTTTACGGGTAACGTTCGCATGGACCCGTTGAACTCGCCGCCAGAACCCTCGCGCGTTTCTGTGGTGAGCGTGACGTTCGAACCTGGTGCACGGAGCGCCTGGCATACCCATCCCCTCGGGCAGACGCTCATCGTCACCGCAGGCTGCGGATGGACTCAGTGTGAAGGCGAACCCATCGTCGAAATTCGTGCTGGCGACGTGATCTGGTGCCCGCCAGGTCACAAGCATTGGCACGGTGCGGCGGCTAATACTGCCATGACCCACATCGGCATTCAGGAAGCGCTGGACGGCGTCAGCGTCGTGTGGATGGAGAAGGTGACCGACGAGGAGTATGCGGTTGGGCCCACCGGCGGTGAGCACGCTCAACATCAGTAACGGTATCCGGAGGCACACCATGCAGGAAGAGACCCTACGTGAAGCGCTGAACGCGCACTGGCAGGCGTCCGCTGCCGGCGATCTCGACGCGGAACACGATATTTACGCTGACGATTCCATCTGCGACTATCCCCAATCAGGTGAACGAATCGTCGGACGAAAAAATCTGCAGGCATTGCGCGGTCATCATCCAGGTAAGCCATCGGGGTTCGAGGTAAGGCGCATTCAAGGGGAAGGTAATCTCTGGATCACGGAATACTCCATCAACTATCAGGGCAAGGCGGCGTACACGGTAAGCATCATGGAGTTCCGCAACGGCAAGGTCGTTCACGAAACCCAGTATTTTTCGGATCCCTTTGACGCGCCGGCTTGGCGGAGCCAATGGGTTCAGCAGATCGGCTGACGTTGCTCTGAATAGCTGCAGAGCAAAAACTTCAGCGCCGAAGGTCCACTAACCCGCCCGGGCAAACTGCCGAGGCAGACCGAACGCCCGGCACTAAAGCCGCCAATCCGACGAGCACGACCGAAGCCGCCGTTGCAAGCCAGTAGATCGGCGCAAACGAACCGGACGCGGCTTTGCAAAGCCCGCCAAGCACATTGCCCGTCGCGCCGCCTACGCCGAACGAAGCTTCGCAGATCCCGCACACCACGGCGGCGAGCGCTGGCGCGCTGGTCTTGCCAACATACGCGTGCAACAGGCCAAAGATGGGAAAGAATGAAAAGCCGAACGCGATTGCCGCGCCGCCGAGTGCATAGCCGTTTGGGCGCGAGGCCGCAATAAGCGACGCGCAGAACAACAGCACGCTTGCGCTGACGACGGCGGTACGCAGGCCATCGCGCTGTGCGGGGCCGGCGCGGTCAGGAACCGTGCGCATATCGCCAACCATGCCGAGCGCCAAGCCGCTCACCGCACCGACCAGACCCACGAGCGCCCAGGCGTGTGCCGTAACGTCCAGGCCCAGATGCAGATCGTCGTGTGCATAAGCGGAGAAGTACGTGATGAACGGCACCCCGGCGAAACCGCATAGCAGCGCGATCGCATACACCAGTAGATAGCGTCGCGCCAAAATCTGGCGAGCCGTTGCACGGTGGCCGGGTAGGGTGGTCTGGCGCCGTGCACCGACTCGTTGACGTAAGCCGCCAAGGCGCGCGAATACGATAGCGATCATTGCGCTCAATACCACCGTCAGCGCCGCACTCACGAGCCAGACCGAGCGCCAGCCCCACGAGGCCAGCAAGGCTGGCACCATCAAGCCGGTCAACAAGACGCCGTAGTTGGTGCCGCTGGAGATGACGCCTATCGCTTTGGCCTGGTGCCGCTCGTCGATCAACGGGACGATCAGCACCATCATCGGCACCCAGGTCGCCGCTGCGCAGGCGTTGAGCGCGATCAGCACACCACCCATCAGCCAGGTCCGTTCGGCGAACGCGAGGCATGCGAGTCCCGCCGCCGATAGCAGCGTCGCGGCCAGCACGATTCTGGCCGGTCCAAACCGCGCTGCCGCGAATCCGGACAGCAGTGCCATGGCGACGTTGGCGAGTTGCCTTGCGGCCGTGATGAAACCGGCCTGCGCGTAGTCAAAGCCGATTGACCGCTTCATCTCAGGCAGGAGGACCGGAAACAGATAGACGCCAAAGCCGTACGTCGCGGCAATCACGGCGCTCAGCAGCAGCGTCAGAGTGAGGGGATGTGAAGCGCGGGGCAGGGTGTCCATCGCGGCGGCCGGAAGAGAGAATGTGATTTCATTCTCGGCCACTCAACTCCATGACGGAAATGATTTAATTTACTATCATTCATTACAGCACTTAATCATTCCGGTCCATGCCATGAACCTTGACCCTGCACTTCTGCACGCGTTTGTTGCCGTTACGGAAGCCGGCGGTTTCACCAAGGCGGCACGCCGCCTGAATCTCACGCAATCGGCGATCAGCCACCAGATCCGGCGGCTCGAAGATGAGGTGGGGCGGCCGCTTCTGTATCGCACCACGCGAAGTCTGACCTTGACCGAAGACGGTGAAGATTTCCTGCGCCATGCGCTGCAGATTCTGGAGGCGATGCAGGCGGTCACGCGGCGCTTTCGCTCCTCGCCTGTTGTGGGGAGCGTGCGTTTCGGCGCGCCGGATATTTTCATGGGTGAGCGACTGCCCTTGTTGCTGACGCAGTTTTCGCGTGCATACCCGAACGTGCGGCTTGATGTGAGCGTCGGCATGAGTCTCGACTCGCAGACGATGGTCGAGGCGCAGGAACTGGATCTCGCCGTGGTGCTCAGCGCGCGCCCCGAAACGGATCGGGACGAGGAGGGCGTCGTGTTGCGGCGAACCCGCTTCGTGTGGGCCGCGGCCGAGTCATTCGAGTTGCGCGAAGGTGGCTCGCTGCCGCTCGCGTTCTTCCCGGCGCCCTGCGTCAACCGGCGGGTGGCCATCGAAGCGCTCGAGGGCTTGCCCGTCGACTGGCACGTTGCCTTTACGTCCTCGAGCCAGTCGGGGATCCGCGCGGCTGTCATGACCGGGCTCGCCATCACGCCTTTGACTTACGACGATCTGGAATCCGGCATTGTGGTCATGGACGGGCGATACGGTTTGCCGCCGTTACCGGAGGCGGAATTCAGACTGCTTTGGGGGAAGGGAGAGAAGACGTTGGCGGTGCAGGAGTTCGGTCGCCTCGTTCTGGATATGCCGGGTGAGGTTCCATTCCGCACGCGCAAGACCAAGGCCGCCTGAGCTGGAAACAGCGGTCTCAATCTTGCTGCGGTCCTGGATCAAGGCAACGAGCGCAACTAGAACACTGCGACTGCGAGCGGCGGACACTTCCGAGTCCGCCGCTCGCAGCCCTCACGCAAGCGACTTCACGCCTTGTCGACAGAAGCCTCATAAATCTCGTCGATCGCCTCCGCCAGCGTCGCGTTGAACTCGCTGTCGCTCATCGAAACCTTGAGGTCGTTGATCAAGGCCCGCGAGAAGCTGGCGATCATCCCGTGATTGGCCGACAACCGTTCACAGGCATCGGCCCGCGTATAACCGCCTGAAAGCGCAACCACCCGCACCACACGCGGATGTTCGATCAGCGGTTCGTAGAAGTCCGGCACATCAGGAATGGTCAGCTTAAGCATGACGCGGCTGTTCTCCGGCAGCGCGTCGAGACCTTTGAGCAGCTCCGCGCGCAGCGTGGCCTCGGCGCCTGCCTTGTCCGGACTCTTGATCGACACCTCGGGTTCCAGGATTGGCACGAGACCATGCCCCTCGATCTGCGCGCCCAGTTCGAATTGTTGCTTGGCAATCGCAGCAATGCCTGCTTGCGAATTCAGCTTGATGACCGAGCGCATCTTGGTGCCGAAGATGCCGAGTTTCGCTGCCCGTTCGAGCAGGCCGTCGAGCCCGGGGATCGGCTTCATCAACTGCACGCCGTCGGCTTCGGTTTCCAGCCCCTTATCGACCTTCAGGAACGGCACCACGCCGCGGTCTTCCCACAGGAAGGATGGGACCGGTTTACCCTCGGCCTGGCCGTCCATGGTGGCTTCGAACAGGATGGCTCCGATCACCTTGTCCCCGGTGAAGGCGGGCGCTGTGATGATGCGAACCCGCATCTCGTGGATCAGCTTGAACATCTCGGCGTCGCCGTTGTAGGCACTCTCCGGGATGCCGTAGAGCTTCAGGGCGCCGGGCGTCGAGCCGCCGCTCTGGTCGAGCGCCGCGAAAAATCCCGGTTTTTTACTCACTTGCGCCAGCATCTTGTCATTTGCCATGGATAACTCCGTCGTTCAATAACCGATTGCCGGACCAAAGCCTATCTGGTCAGGACCCAATGCGTTCAATACGTTAAGTGTACTGCGCTCTACACCGATGTCGGTTTGGATCAACACATGGCCGTTCGCTTCGCACCGACCGCTTGCGTCTGATGAATGCCTTGGGCGGAGCACGTTCTGGACCTGGGCGGAACGCGGGAGGCGGATCAGGGCAAAAAAATCAGGGCACGAAAATCAGGGCACGACGACCTCAGCTATTGGTCGCTTCGATCCCTGACAATCTGGAACGTTCAATGGCTGTGCCGCTCGCTGGCGGCTGCGCGGGGATGCCTTGCCATGAGGCGAGGTGGGCGCGCGGTGCCGGGTTTAACCGTGCGCGGACGTCCTCACCTGCTTACGCAGCGTTTGCACGGGGCACGCCCGCATTCTCGATGAACGCACAAACAGCGGCGGTCACTTGCACCGTGGTTGCCGTGCCACCGAGATCACGCGTGTGCAGGGACGGGTCAGCGGTGACCGCTTCGACGGCCTGCATGACGCGCGCAGCGGCGTCGATTTCGCCGAGATGCTCGAGCAGCATGACGACCGACCAGAAGGTGCCAACCGGATTGGCGAGGCCCTTGCCCATGATGTCGAACGCGGAGCCGTGGATTGGCTCGAACATGGACGGAAAGCGACGTTCGGGATCGATGTTGCCGGTCGGCGCGATGCCCAGGCTGCCGGCGAGTGCGGCGGCCAGATCGCTGAGAATATCCGCGTGCAGGTTAGTGGCGACGATCGTGTCGAGCGTCGCGGGACGATTGACCATGCGTGCAGTCGCTGCGTCCACCAGTTCCTTGTCCCATGTGACGTCCGGGAATTCCTTCGAGATTTCGAGGGCAATCTCGTCCCACATCACCATCGCGTGACGTTGAGCGTTGCTCTTGGTGATCACCGTCAGCAACTTGCGCGGGCGCGATTGGGCGAGGCGGAACGCGAAACGCATGATCCGCTCGACGCCGGCGCGCGTCAGGATCGACACGTCCGTTGCGGTTTCGATCGGATGCCCCTGATGGACGCGGCCACCCACGCCGGAATATTCGCCTTCGGAGTTTTCGCGCACGATGACCCAGTTCAGGTCTTCCGGTTTGCAGCGCTTGAGCGGCCCATCGATACCCGGCAGGATGCGGGTCGGCCGGACGTTGGCATATTGGTCGAGGCCCTGGCAGATCTTGAGGCGCAGCCCCCATAGCGTGATGTGATCCGGGATGTCGGGGTCGCCTGCAGAACCGAACAGGATCGCGTCTTTGTTGCGCAGGGCGTCAAGGCCGTCCGCGGGCATCATGACACCGTGTTTGCGGTAATAGTCGCCACCCCAATCGAAGTTTTCAAACTCGAACGCGAACGATTTCGTGGTCTTTGCGAGTGCTTGCAGAACCTCCGCGCCAGCCGGTACGACTTCCTTGCCGATGCCGTCGCCGGGAATGGTTGCGATGCGATAGGTCTTCATGTCTCCGTCCTTCAGGGGCTGTTGGTGTGAGTGAACTTTACCGTGCTCAGGACACGAAAACCGGTGCTAAACTCAAAGCATCCTTAACTTCAATTCACAAGTGAAGGCCATGGCCGAAGCGGTCCAACCGTCTGACTTGAGTTTCTTTTCGACGCTCGCGGCGTCCGGCAGTCTGAGTGCCGCCGCGCGCGAGCTGGGGCTGACGGCTGCGGCTGTCAGCAAGCATTTGACGCAGATGGAGCGTCGCGCCGGCGTGATGCTCGTCAACCGGACGACGCGGCGGATGACGCTCACGCCCGAGGGCGAGTTATATCTGGAACACGCGCGCCGGATTCTCGATGAGATCGACGAACTGGCCGGTTTGCTCGGCAGCGCCAGGCAAACCCCCAACGGGTTGCTGCGCGTCAACGCAACGCTTGGCTTCGGTCGCAGCCACGTCGCTCCGGCGATTTCGCGTTTCGTCGCGCAATATCCGCAGGTGTCGGTTCAGCTGCAGTTATCGGTCACGCCGCCGCCGCTGACTGACGATGCGTTCGACGTCTGCATCCGGTTCGGCGAGCCGCCGGACACGCGCGTGGTCGCACGTCGTCTCGCAGCGAATCGCCGGGTGCTATGTGCGGCGCCTTCGTATATCGCGTCACACGGGTTGCCGGTCACGGCGCACGACCTGATACGCCACAACTGCATTGGCATCCGGCAAGGCGACGAGGCGTATGGTGTCTGGCGTTTGACATCGGGGCGGGGCGCGGCTCGCAAAACGGAGGCTGTGCGCATCAACGGCAGTCTGACGACGAACGACGGCGAAATCGCCGTGAAATGGGCGCTCGAAGGTCACGGCATCCTCATGCGGGCCGAGTGGGATATCAAGCCGTATCTGGCCGACGGAACGCTCGTGCGGGTGCTGCCCGATCATGAGACGCCGAACGCCGATGTCTTCGCGGTCTATTCGCAGCGGCACCAGATGTCTAACCGGATTCGCGCGTTTGTTGACTTCATCGCGCGTGAGCTTGGAAGTGGAGTGGGGGAGTTCGCGTAGGCATTGAGATCAGCCGTAAGACGACGCATTGTCAGTCCGGCGACACCGCTTGCGTGTACCCGCTTTCATACCGGACGCGCTGACAGTCGATAGCTGATCGTGCGCGGCATGCCAGCGCGAAACGCGAGACCTGTGCGACCCGCGAGGGGATGGTCGGCGGGAGGAACCACCACGCGTCCGAGATCGAAGAAACTTTGGGCGGGCTCAACGCCTAATGCGAAGTTCCGTCCGGACCATGGTGCGTAGGTGCGTCCACCGTTGCTAATCCAGAGCAATGCGTCCGGAAGCTCATCGGGATTCCAGTCGAGCAGGACGTCGGCCTGCTGGGCGGAATATCGCAACACAAAAGGTGGCCGGCATCCTGCGATTTGCAACAGTTCCTCGGTGTTTTCGGAGAGCGGCAAGCGTGTTACATCCATGAGACCGGTTGCTGTCGCCAACTCCTTCAGAGAGGCGAAGGTCTGGTTCGGCAAGGCCCGCGAAACGCCCGGTTCCGGCGGGACCGGGTAGCTGTGAATCGCTTGATGCGGACACGCGAGCACCTCGATGCCCTCATCCGGTATCGCGAACGTGGGGTGGAGGGCGAATGGCAAGACCACGTCTTTGCGCGTGTGGACAGTCAGTGAGACGATAAGTGCCGGCGCGTCAGGGGCGACTTCAATGGTGCGCTCGAGGCTTTCAATTTCTCCCTCAGGCGGGTAATCGACCCGCAGCGTGAGCCTATGTGCAGCCTTCTCGACCAGTCGCCACATATGATTCGCGCCGTAGCCATGAATCCACGTATCAGTGGCGTTGCGTGTCTCGAAGCCCGGAGGTAATCCGGCAGGCGCCGCCACCGTGCCGAACGGCAGGCACGGCCATTCGCCGCGCAATGCGCGAAGGAGTCCAGGCCAACGAACGTCGTCGCCCCACGGAGCAACGTATAACGGCGAAACGGTCCGGCCCCCTCCGAGGTCGAATTGAACAGGAGCCAGCATGCCGCCGAGCGACTGCGCAGTCGCTTCGCCGTGCGCCCACTTCAGCGTCCAACGTTGCATTGATTCCATCGTGCCGTCGCTCCAGGTTAGCTACCCAATTCCATGCAAAATGGTTGCTGTCCAATCTCTCACGACCACCGAAAAACCAGATCGGCACGAACTCGCGTCGCATCAATCACTACTGCGTTGGGCTCGTCAGTTTGTTGAACCCAGTTTCGAGCGGCCGCTTCATCGCGCCCAAACCTTACGTGGCGGGCAACAAGCCGTTGCCGGCGCAACTCCGGATCGACGTCGACATACCAGGCCTCGTCGAGAAGTGGGCGAACAGCCCCCCAGTGCCCGTGCTCCAGTAGCAGATAGTTACCTTCAGTGATAACGAGTGGCACCTCGGGGCTGACAGGAATGGCCCCGGCGACAGGCTCTTCGATCTCCCGGCGAAACGCCGGTGCGTAGACCGTCTCGCCATGGCGCTGGGTACGCAGGCGGTTCAGCAATGCGACGTAACCGGCACTGTCGAAGGTGTCTTCAGCGCCCTTGCGGGACGCGCGCCCGAGACGTTCGAGTTCGGCATTCGCCAGGTGAAAGCCATCCATCGGCACGATCACGGCGCGGCCAGGCAGCGCTTCGAGGATCTGTTCCGCCAGCGTTGATTTGCCAGCTCCGGGCGCACCCACCAGGCCGAGGATGCGGCGTTGACCGTGGGCGACAAGTTGTTCCAGCCGGGCGAGAAAGCGGTCTTTGATCATCGATACAATCCAGGGTTATTCGAGCAGGTGGCAGGTGGCTATCGTCGACAAGCGAAAATAGCGCATGCCGCGAGATATGACAACGGGACACCGCATGATGATGCTCATCCATGCGGTATCCTAATTGTCTGTGTCGCTTCTCTTTGCTGCTTTATTGACTACATAACGGCGCAATCTCTCAGTGGTGAGCCTTGGCTTTGGCTGCAGCATTAATGCCGCCGGCAATGAACGTCCGTGCATGCGTGGCGAGATCCATGCCGTCGTCCCACATATTTCGCCAGATTGCCAGCGCATTGGACAACTGCTCGTTCACGACCGCCGAAGAGAAACTCTCGAACGTGACCACACCCTTATAGTCGATCATGGCGAGCGCATGGAAAAACTGCGCAAAGTCGATGGTTCCGGAACCGAGGTAACCCCGATTGCTTTCGCCAATATGGACGTAGCCAAGCCGCTTGCCGCACTCCAGCACGGGTTGCATGAAGTCCGATTCCTCGATGTTCATGTGATAGGTGTCGAGGTGGACAACCACATTGGGCGCGTCGACGTCGTCCAGCATCCTGAGTGCTTGCGACGCCGTGTTGAGCAGGTTGCTCTCGTAACGATTCACCACTTCAAGGCCGAGGGTCACGTTCTTCTTCAAGGCGAAGTCCGCAATGCGCTTGAGCGAGTCGACCGCGTGCCGGCGTCCCTGCGCGGTGATAGGCGCTGAATACTTGGCCATCGCGCCGTACAGGATGCCACCAAAGTAGTGGCCTCCCAGTTCGGCGGTAATGGTGATGCCTTCTTCCAGCAGCGCCACGCCACGCGCGACCGTTGCCGGATCGTCGCTGGACACGTCCGCGTCAAAGGTGAGGCCGCGCGAACAGCCGATTTGCAGCTCGTGCTCCTGCAGCAGGTCGCGAGTGAGCGCCAGATCCATCACCTTTGGCCCATGCAAGGACAG
This sequence comes from Paraburkholderia sp. EB58, assembly GCF_050436665.1. NCBI lineage: Bacteria > Pseudomonadati > Pseudomonadota > Betaproteobacteria > Burkholderiales > Burkholderiaceae > Paraburkholderia > Paraburkholderia sp. EB58. The sequence continues at coordinate 16,452 of NZ_JBNDMQ010000025.1, forward strand.
TTCAACGAGGTCGAAGCCCGCAGCCTTGGTCTGGCTGATGACTTTGCGGGTCGACTCCGGCGTCAGATCGCCAGCCCATACCAATGCGTGAACACCTAACGTATTCATTGTGTAACCCCTCCCGATGCGGTCACGCGTCTGCGGACCAAGGACTGAAAAAAGCCGTTTGCCCACGCCCAACGGAGCAGCATCACGGCAAGCAAAAACACGCCCCACAGCGCGGTGGCGAGATGTTGGTTCGCGCCGAGCAGGTTGAGGCCGGAGGCGATCACCTGCAGGATGACCAGCGCAATCACCACCGGCACGACGCGCCCGAAGCCGCCGAACGGATCGACGCGGCCGAGGAAGCACGCGAGTACGGAAATCAGCAGGAAAGCCTCACCGTGACCGACGCGCACTGAGTTGAAACTGGCCAGCATCACGATGCCGGCGACACCGCACATCAGGCCCGATAGCATGTAAATCCGCGTGACCGCACGCGTGGTGGCAATGCCCGAGTAGCGGGTCGCCTCGAGATTCGAGCCGATCATGCGCGTGGCGAAGCCGAGTCGTGAGCGCGTCATGACAACGTGCCAGACGGCCGCGCAACCGGCGAAGATCCACAACGGCACGGGAATGCCAAGCAGCAAACCGTTGCCCATCACCAGGACGGCGGGAGGGAACCCGGAGATATCGCCACCGTGGGTCAGGAATTCGCCGAGGCCACGCAGGAAGATCATCATCGACAGGGAGACGAGGATCGGGCTTGCGCCGGTGCGCGCGATGATGGCGCCCATCAGCCATCCGGACGCCGCGCCCGTGGCCAGCGCCGCGGCAATGCCGAGCATGATGACGCCCACGCTGGCATCGGCTCCGCCATGGGCGTGCAGCACCCAGGCCATGGCCAGTCCGGAAATATTGGCGGTAAAGGTCACGGCAAGATTGAAGCCACCGGAGATCAGGGGCATCAGCATTGCCAGCGTGAATAGCCCCAGTTCGGGTAGCTGAAAGGCCACGGAGACAAACGTGTCGGCGGAAAAAAAGCGGCTGGACGCGAGACTCATAGCCAGGATGACGACCGCGAGAAAGCCGAGCAATCCGACGACGTCGGCAGGCACGAACGCGGCAGCGGAACGTTGCGACGAAGAGGTTTTCATGAGAAGGCCTTTACGCGTTGCGAGGCGAAGCGCGATCCGACGAGTTTGGCGAAGCCGCCGCTCGACAAGGTAATCGCGAGCAGGATGACAGCGCCGATGATCATCTTGAACGCGTAGGGCGAGATGCCAAGCAGGTTGAGCCCGTTCGCGGTGATGGCGGTGAGCAGAATGCCAAGGATCGCGCCGAGGATGGTGCCGCGCCCGCCGCCCAGACGGGCACCGCCGAGCACCACGGCAGCGAGTACGTCCAGTTCGCGGCCATACAGCGCATTGGGCACCACCTCCTGAACGTAGTGCGCCTGCATCAGCCCGGCGACCCCAGCCATCATCCCGAGCCAGCCAAAGGCGATGTAGTGCATGGCGCCAATATTGATGCCGACGCGACGGGCCGCTTCCGGGTTATCGCCCATCGCATAGAGCTGTCTGCCGGTGGTCGTACGCCGCAGCAGGAACCAGGTGGCCACGACCATGACGAACATGACTGCAACGGGTAGCCCGAGGTCGGCAACGCCGCTTGGGGTCTTCATTGTGATGAGCGAGACGCGGTTCATCCACCAATCCGGCAGGTCGTAGATGGATACGCCTCCGGTTAAAAACATCAGGCCGCCAAAGAACACGTTGAAGGTCGCGATGGTCACCACGATGGAGACGATGCGGAACCGGTAGATGAACGTGGCATTGATGGCGCCAAGCAGAAAGCCGAACGCGGCCGAGGCGAGGAACCCTAGCGCCCAGTTGCCGCCACCGAGGTGCATGACTGTCAACGCGGTCAGGTACTGCACCACGGACGCGCCCACCGCGAAAGAGATGTCGATGCCGCCGGCGATGAGCACAACCAGCAGTCCAACGGCGAAGATGATGTTGACCGAGCTCTGGTTCAGGAGGTCGAACAGATTGGGCAGGGTGAGGAAGGTCGAGGTGGTCACGCTAAGGCCGATCACCATGACGGCGATGACGAGGATCAGCAGGGCCTCGATCGAACCGATCCCGAGTTTGCGAAGATCAGGCATGGACGTCTCGCTCGATTTGGTCGATGGATGTGGCACCCGGCACGTATTCCCTCACCATGCGGCCATTGCGCATATGCAGGATACGGTCGGCGTTGAAATAGACTTCCGGGATCTCGTCGGAGATCAGCAGGATGGCCATGCCCTGTGCCGCAAGCTTGTGGATGATGGCGAAGATGCCGGCCCGGGCGCCGACGTCCACGCCTACCGTGGGCGAATCCAGGATCAGCAGCTTGGGGTTGGTGGCCAGCCACTTGGCGAGGACGATGCGCTGCTGGTTGCCGCCAGATAGCGTGGAGACCGCGTCCCCCGGCTTGCCGATCTTGACCGCCAATTGCTGGATCCAGTCGTCGATCAAGCTGTCACGTTTCTTGAGACTGATCAGACGCGTGGGGTCGAGCAGCTCGTCGAGCACCGCAGCCACAGTGTTGTCGCCAATCGACTGCGGCTGGACGAGGCCAAGCTGAAGACGATCTTCGGAAACATAGGCGATGCCCGCGCGAATCGCGTCGCGGTTCGAGCCAAGCGATAATTTCTTGCCGTCGAGGCTGATTGAGCCTGCTTCCGGCCGCGTCATTCCGAACAACGACAACGCGAGCTCCGTTCGCCCCGCGCCGAGGCGACCCGTGACGCCGAGAATCTCGCCTTTTCTGATGGCGAACGAGACCGCGTCATATTCGCCCCGGCGTGTCAGGTCCTCTACCTGCAGCACAACGGGCGCGGCGGAAAGGTCGGTCGTGCGCACGGCATAGTCGAAAGTGCGGCCGGTCATCAGTTCCGTGAGGCGGGTTTGAGTCATGCCTGCCGTAGGGAAGGTGCCGACATACTGGCCGTCGCGCAACACCGTCACGCGAGTGCAGACGTCGAGCACTTCGGCAAGCCGGTGACTGACGAATACCACTGCGATTCCGTCAGCCGAGAGGCGACGCACGATGTTAAGGAGTGCCTCGGTTTCGGCGTGACTGAGCGATGCCGTCGGTTCGTCCATGAACACGAGGCGCGCGTCGGCAACGAGCGCTCGGGCAATGGCAACGATCTGACGTTGAGCGATGGACAGCGAGCGCACCGGACGGCCCAGATCGATCGAAACACCCAGCCGTTCGAGGATGCGGCGAGCCGCCACTTTCATCTGCCGGTAGTTGACGAGACGCGGACGAGGCCCCAGGTTCTGTTCGAAAGCGATGTTCTCCGCGACTGTCATCTCGGGAAAGAGCGCGAGATCCTGCCAGATCACCTGGATGCCCAGTTCCCGTGCCTTCGCCGGATCCAGCCCCTCGATCGACTGACCGTCCATCAGCATGACGGCATCCGGCTCCGGCTGATAGACACCGCTGATGACCTTGATCAGCGTGCTCTTGCCGCAGCCGTTCTCGCCGGCAAGGCACAGCACCTCGCCGGGCATGACGTCGAACCTGATGGCCTGGAGCGCTTTTACACCGCCGAATATCTTGGAGATATTGTCGAGCTTGAGCAGGGCGGTGCGGGTGGTGTCGACGGCAACACTCGCTTCGCTCGTGTAGCCCCGCTCAGGCGCGGGGCGATCCTTTGAGGCCGCTGAAATCATGGCAATGCTCCATTGCGACTGACAGGCAACCAAGGTCGCTTCAGAGACCTAACTTCGCGAGATCGTCAACGGTGCTGGCGTTGAGGTCGACCAACTGGTCGACGATCAGATCGTGACCCTGCGGATGCACGACGCCCAGGCCCGGGATGTTCGTGCCGTCCTTGATCGGTTCTCCCTTCGCGACCATCGTGCCCAGCGTAACGAACACTTCGCCGGCCAACTCGGGGTTCCACATGTAGCCGCCGGTCAGGATGCCATCGTGCACGAGACGCTTGCCTTGTCCCGGCGAGAACGGTCCGAGCACGACGACCTGTCCTTTCTTATGCGTTTCGTCGACAGCTCGAGCTGCCCCGATTGGCCCCTGGCTGCCGAACGCGAGAATGCCCTTGAGGTCAGGATGAGCCCGCATCAGGTCAAGCGCGGTCTGGCGTGACGCGTCGACATTCTCGGCCACGCCATAACGGTCGCCGACCAGCTTCATGTCCGGATCATTGGCCTTCAGATAGGCAATGGCGGCGTCGGCCCATGCGTTATGCAAGGGAACGGTGAGCGACCCGACGAAGACCGCATACTCGCCTTTGCCGCCCATGGCGGTAGCGAGGCGTTTGCCGTAGGCTTCTCCGAAGCCCTTGACTGAGGCCAGCTCGAAGTCCCAATCCGCATTCTCCTGGTTCGGGGACTCGTGGGTAATGACCTTGATACCGGCCGCCCGGGCCCGCTGCAAGACCGGCTCCAGGACCTTGGCATCGTTCGGCACTACGCCGATCACATCCACGTGCTGCGCAATCAGATCCTCGATCGCCCGGACCTGCAGCGCCGGGTCCGCGCTGGTCGGGCCGACCATAAAGGCCTTCACGCCCAGTTGATCCGCACGTTTCCTGATGCCGGCGTCCATGGCGTTGAACCATGGGATGCCGCCAATTTTCACGACGATGCCGATGACTGGCTTGTCGGGCGACGCCGAAGCCAGGCTTGTTGCGAGCGCAAACGCGGCGATGCCTGCGCACAGTGTGCGCACGAAGTTCTTTGACATGTCTCCTCCGTTGGACCCCGGCAGCCTTCGCCAAACGCCCAGATAGGTAATGGGAAATTAGCCGATTACTGAAGCTCAGCTCAGTTTGCTGAATGGATTCAGCAAATCGGTGAGCAAATGCTGAATCCATTCAGCTATAGGGTCAATCGGGTAGATACCCTAATATGGCTCCCGGTAGCAGAAGGTCTACCGTCTGCACAACGTGAACGCTGGTGTTTTTGGAGTGAAAGGCAGATGGCCCGTAGCAGCTCAGGACGCAAGTCCACGATTTATGACATCGCCAAAGCGACGGGTTCTTCGACGTCGGCGGTGAGCATGGTGCTGAACGGCACCTGGGCTCGCTACCGCATCAAGGAGGAAACCGCCAAGCGGATCCTCGATAGCGCGGAACAGCTTGGCTACAACGTGAATATGAAGGCCCGCGGACTGCGGCTGTCGCGCTCCGGACTGGCCGGCATGATTCTTCCGCACTATCGCAACCGTTTTTTCGCGGGGCTCGCTGAGAACTTCGAGGAGCAGGCGAGGAGCCGCGGCCTGTGCCCAATCGTGGTCAGTACCCAACGCGATCCGGCGGTAGAAATGAGCGTGACGGAGACGCTCATCTCGCAGCAGGTGGAGTTGCTGTTCATTGCCGGCGTGCGCAATCCGACTCCGCTTGACGACCTGTGCTCGGCGGCGGGCATTCCGTGCATCAATGTTGACTTGCCGGGTCCGGGCGCGCCGTCAGTCGTATCGGACAACCGCGGCGGCGCGCGTGCGCTGACCGACGCGTTGATGGAAAAGATGATCGCGCGCGGCAATGCGCCCGGCGAGTTGCTCTTTCTTGGCGGCGTAGCGGATGAATATGCGACGGAGATGCGTATCTCCGGATATCGCGACGCGTTTGAGGTACGAGGGATCAGCCCCGCGGTTGATGCTGTGGAGTGCTTCGGATACGGCGCGGTATCGTCCCGGAGAGCACTGGCCCGCCGTTACGAAAGCCTCGGCAGACTCCCCGCAGGCTTGCTCATGAATTCGATTACCGCGTTCGAAGGATTGGTTCAGTTCGCGTCGAGATTGCCGCGAGAGGCGTGGCACTCCACGGTTGTCGGTTGCTTTGACTGGGACCCTTTTGCTGTGCACTTGCCGTTTGAGGTGACCATGATGCGCCAGGACGTGCAGAAGATCATCCTGGAAGCCTTCGCGCTGGCAGACAGCCATGACACCACCGCTCGACCTGTCGTGGTCGTGCCGACGGGCTTCGGACAAATGCTCGACGAAGATGAGCTGCCGATCAAGACCGAGTACGAAAGCTGACGCGCGCAGCTCGGACTATCTTCTCGTTCGGCAATAAAGACGGGCAGCTCCTCGGCAAGACAAATCTGGTCGAGGCCTGTTGAGCTATACCCTCCGTCGCGGCGGAAGCCCGTTCGCGACGCAAGCAATAACGCTATGGCCGGAAGGCGGTTTTGCCCGCTCCCTGCTCTCCATACTCGACCGGCAGGACGCCGCGGGCCACCGCCTTGACGAGCGTCTGGTGGTCGGCTTCCGTTTGATCCGCGTACGCCTGAGCGAACCGGCACAGCGACTTGTCCAGCTTGTCCGAAGAACCGACATATCCAGCGATCATGGACGCGCCGCTGGTCCGGGCATGCCCTTTCGCCAGCAGATGGCCGACGATTCCGGCGTAGTCGGTCAGTGCCGCCGGGTCCAGCGCATCCAGTGCAATGGTGCCCTTCATGTTGCGGAACTGCCGGACGTAGTACTGCAGGCCGTCGATGGTGGTCCAGCCGAGCAGCGGATCGCTGACCGTTTGCAGGGCTTGCTGATACTCCACCACTCGCTGTCCCTGATGGGCGTGCCATGCCGAATCACCGTGAACGAACCGGGCCAGCACCGAACGTCGTGCCTGTTTGAGCTGCAGGAACACCACATCATCGGCGCCACTGCCCTCAAGCAGTGCGACATAGGCACGCAAGCCGACGCTGCCGACTCCAACCACCTTGTGGGCGATGTCGACCAGGGTATAACCGCCTAGAACCCGACGCCAGTGCGATGCCAGCGTGGCCAGATACTCGTCCAGCGCGACGGCGATGCGCTCTGCCTCGGCTTCCGCGACTCGGGTAATCAACGGTGGCTCGTCCACGATGCACCGCCGCCCGTCACGCTCCGTGGCGAAGCGCGGCAATGCACGATCGCTGGTGCGGGACCGCGCGCGTTTAGCCGCACGCTCGATCTCGCCACGAAGGGTGGCGCCGGTCGCCTTCTCGTGCAGTCGGTCAACGTCGATCCGCTCATAGGAGCGCGACAGCAGCGGCTCGTTGGCTAAAAAACGCACCTCCTCGCGGTAGGCGGCGACGCAGGACGCCACCGACGCATGGCATTGGGCTTCACTCGCGCCGGTGTGTCGGCCAGCCACCCAGATGCTGGCCACCAGCCGGCGTAGATCCCATTCCCAGGCTCCGGGATGAGCCTCGTCGAAGTCGTTCAGGTCGATAACCAGATCACGCTCTGGGGAAGCGTAGAAGCCGAAATTGCCGAGGTGGGCATCGCCGGAGATCACCGGGGTGATGCCGGTAGCGGGGAGACGGGCGACATCCTCGGCCATGACGACGGCCGTGCCGCGCAGAAAACCGTACGGGGAAGCCACCATACGGCCGACGCGAATCGGGATCAGCCAGTCCAGTCTGCCTTCATGAGAATGCTTGATCTGCTCAACGGGATCCGGCCGGTTCGCCGGTGCCTTCCAGTCACCCAACGAACTGCGGGGAACCTGCTGACGCAGGCTCCAGCCAAGCTTGAAGCGCTCCGCGCGCGACATGGGCCGTCTGCGCAACGAACGGTAACTGTCGCTGTCGGCACTGGCCAGGATCACATGCCCCGTGGGTGACTGGGTCGTCGTCATGTCTTTGCCTCGTTGCGGGCTACTATCGCCCGGAAACGGATAATCAAGGATATTAGATCTGGCATCACGGGACAACTCCAGGCGCTGTTCGCTCCTTGACCCTCTCCCGCACGAAGTCCACAAAGGAGTTCGCACCCCCGCACCCCCCTAATTCTCCGCTCATTCTGTGAACGCAAAATGCGTCACACCAAAGCCTGATTCGCACATCGAATCACGCCTCACTCACGCGGAGCGATCATGGAAAACGACCGGGATCTAGCCTTTCGGCCTTATGTTGACGCCTTGCTCGATCAACTGGAAAAACATTCTGGGCGCGCGGTACTGCGCTATCTCGATCATGACGTAACGGGCAGGACCCTGCGAAGCGCAATATATCGCTATGCGCGGGCGCTTGCGGCGCTTGGCATCGGCCGGGGCGCCCTGGTCGCACAACTGGCACCCAATTGCCCGGACGCGCTGGCGATTCGCTACGCAGCAAACCTCCTGGGTGCGGCCACGATGTTCCTGCCCGCATCTGCGAATGCCGACCAGCGCGCAGCGTTGCTAGCCCGCGTTCGACCCACGCTCCTTGTACTCTTCCCGGAAACCGCTCACCTCATTCCCGATGCGGTGGATGGCCACGTGGTCTTCGTCGGCGTCGGTTTTGCGTCTTCATGCCTCGACAGACTCGCGCGCGCACAGTCGGATCTGCCGCTGCGCACACAAATGAGGCCTGATGACCTCGCGGTAGTCGTCTCGTCGGGTGGCACGACGGGTGTGCCGAAATGCAGCCGACGGTCCTTCGCGACGTATTCGACGATGGTCAGTGCAGCGAACGACGCGGCGCGGCGCCAGCTTATCAATGGCCCGCTCGCCTACCTGTCGCAAGTGCTCGTCGACACCACGCTCATCGGCGGCGGTACGGTCGTGCTGAAGCGTCGGTACGATCCCGCGGAGACGCTCGCGACGATCGAATCGGAACGCATCACCGACGTGCTTCTGGTCGAGCCTCAACTATTCGAAACCATGGACCACCCGGACGTCGACCGGCGCGACCTGTCGTCGCTGCGCTCCATTGCGCACGTTGGCGGCTCGGCGCCTGCGGTACTGCGGCAACGTGCGATCACGCGTCTGGGTCCTGTGCTCACCCATATGTACGGTGCAAGCGAAGCCGGTCTCGTCAGCATTCTGCCGCCATCCGCCTACGAGACGAATCCGGACCTGCTGGCTTGCGCGGGCCGCATTCGAGCTGGCGTCGAGGTACGTTTGCGTCGCACCGATGGAAGGCTGGCGCGTGCGGGGCAGTGCGGGACCATTGAAGTCAGGTCGGCCGCCGTGGCAGACGGTTACTACCATCAACCGGTCGAGGAGGCACACAAGTTTCAGGATGGTTGGTGCCTGACCGGCGACGTGGCCTTCATCGACGAGGCCGCCAATCTGCACGTTCTCGGCCGCGCGGCCGATGTCGCGGAAATCCATGGGCTGGCGATTGGCCCAACCCAGATCGAAGATGCCCTGTGCCGCTTACCTGACGTTCGCTATGCCGTGGCGCTGGCCGCAAACAACGCTGCCGGCAAATACGGATGGAACGTGCTGATCGAGCCGTGGGTCGCTGGGCAGGCAGACGTTGCGCGCTGCGTGCACAGGCTCAAAACCGTGTTTGGCTCTGTCGGCGCAAACCGGATTCGTGTTGTCGTGGCAGATCGCGTGCCGCTGACTGAACAGGGGAAAGCAGACCGCACCGCAATCGAGAAGATCCTGCAAAGCGACCTGCAGCCGAGCCACGCCTAGCTCCAATCGATTTTCACCGAGTCGTCTCTATCGACTTATTAAGGAGTAGAAAATGCGTCACTATCAATGCAACAGTCCCGAGGCAGCGGGCCGCATACTGGCGGCATGCCTGCTGTCCGATGGACACCTCAGCCTCACCGAACTCGAGGCGCTCGATCGCTGCGGCATGGAAAGGCGGCTGTTGTTGAATCGACACCGTTTGCTCTCCATCGTGCAAACGCTGTACGAAGACCTGACGCGCTGCGGGTACCTGAGCTGGAGCGATGTATGTCAGGTGGATCCCGCGACGCTCGCCTGGCTCGCGGCCGATGTGCAGGACCGGCAACTCCGTCGCGACATCCTGGATCTGTGCAGCGAAGCCGTCATGGCGGACCGTGACCACTGCGATCGCGAAGCCGACTTCCTGCGACTGCTGCGCGAGGCGTGGCAGCTTCCGGCGCGTCCTGTTCGGCAAGACGCGCTACGGGTACGCCCGCTTCATACCCTGCAGGAATCAGGAAAATAGAATAACGCACGGCTTCTTGCGCGCCAGCCATATAATCTGCAGCATGGCTGCCAAGGTGACTCGACGTTAGTGTCATAACCCGCGCGATCAAACGAGGCCGGTTCTGCATGGATCATTATGTCTTTTCTGCCATCGTGCTTGCGCTCATTCTTTCGAGCGCGGCACTTGGCTCGTATCTGCGCGCAAAGCTGGCAGATCACCATTTCTCGGAAGACTCGCTTGCCGCAATGCGTATTGCCGTTGGTCTGGTGGCGACACTGTCCGCGTTGGTGCTGAGCCTGCTGATTTCGTCGGGAAAGTCCTCGCTCGACCTCGTCAACACCGCACTCCAACATAACAGTGTCGCAATGATCCAGCTGGACCGAACGTTGTCCCAGTTTGACTCATCGGCCGATGTTCTGCGCGTCGACATAAAGAACGACTACGCCCGATGGATCTCCTTCCTGTTTTCCAACAAAACGGGCAAGACCGCAGAGGCAGAATCGAGAGAGATCCTTCAGAGTACTTACGACATCCAGGGGCGCATTTTCGCTTTACAGACCCTCGACCCTCGGCAGGACAAACTCCGCGACCATGCGATGGCATTGTGGGACGACATTTTTGCGGGACGATGGCTCGCACTCGAACACAGAAGAGGCCTGATTCCAACGCCTCTCATTGCGGTGCTGGTTGGCTGGCTGGTTGTCATATTCGGAATATTCGGTTTCAGTGCCCCAAGAAACTGGAGCATGTGCGCCGTATTTCTTCTCTGCGCCTTATCGGCCACGACGGCTGTGTTTGTTGTCCTCGATCTCGACACGCCATTTCAGGGCATGGTCAATGTGTCGAAGACGCCCATGCTGGATGCGCTCAAGTTCATCGGGAGATGAACATGACGCCCTTCGGCACGCTTGCCCAGCTCTGCCGGACCGCCATCTTCGCACTCGGGCGTGAACTGGCGGCCTGGAAGGCTTCCAGAGCACGCGTGACATTCGCAGCCGAAGCGGTGCTCTCGGTCGCACTCTCTGTCGCGCTTGCAAACGCGTTGGGGCTGTCAGACACGTGGTGGGCCGCAATCAGCGGCTTCGCTGTCATGCAAACGAGTTTTGCCGGTTCCGTGCAGCGTGCCGTTCACCGCATCACGGGCACGGTGATAGGTGCCGCGCTAGGAACCATGTTGGGGCCCTGGCTGGGTGACCGTCCGTGGCTGTTTGTGCCTGCGTTAGGGGCGATCGGCGGTATCGCGGTGTATCGGGCCAACGGGTCCAAAGCGGCCTACGCCTGGATTCTGGGCGGCGTGACTGCCCTGATGGTGACGTACGAAGCGCACAAGTTCGCGTCGGTCCGGGCCACCGCATTATTTGCGGCGCTGCGAGTCGCCGAGGTCGCCGTTGGAACATTTGCTTGCGTGCTGGTGGCGAGCGTGTTTCATTTCGGCCCGAAGTGGTACCGCAAGAACAGGACTCCTTCGGACGCTTCAAGCGCTCGCGCGGCGGGCGAGTCCACCGCGCCTTCCGCTGCGGTTTTGACGTCGCTTCCAGAATCAGTGCGCCCGACTCGCACGCTGCTGGGCTTGCAGGCCGCGCTGTCCATCACCATCCTTGCGTCGCTGACTTACGTTCTGCATCTGCCGGGTTTCGCGCAAGCCATGGTCACGGCGATCGCCGTGCTGATCGTGCCGCCGGGTCTGGCAGCAGACAGAACGCGGCAGCCGGTCATGGAAAAGATGGTGCAGCGCGTGGCCGGCTGCATGATCGCCGGCGTGCTCGCTGTAGTACTACTGCCTCTGATGCAGGGGCAAGCCGTGCTGTGCATGCTGGCGCTGTCCATCGGCGTGTGGGCAGGATGTCACGTGCAGACGGGGAGGGAAGGGGCAAGCTACGTGGGCCGGCAATTCACCATCGCGTTCATCATGGTGTTTGTCCAGGATCATCATTGGTCGTCCGATCCGTTACCGGCGCTCATGCGGCTATCCGGCATTCTCATCGGGATTGCGGTGTTGGCAGCGGTGATGCTCGCGACCAGCCGGCTGTATATCCCGCCCATGCCTCAGGACGCTAGCCGTTAAGACTCGTAGGCACTTCGATCAGATCGTCCCAAATAGCGCTCTCGGACGGTCTTTGAGCGTTCCCGTCAGCAATCGTAACGCGCTGACCAGTTGATCGCGGCTCGTCGCGCAGGCGAGGTTGATCCGTACGCCGTGTTCGATCTCGGAGCGGTCCACGGCAAACGCCGACGATGGCATCACCACCACGCCGCGCGCCTTCGCATTGGCGGCGAAATCGTCTGCCCGCCACGGTGGCGGCAGCTTGAGCCACACGAACATGCAGGCCGGGTCGGTCTGCAGCAACTCCTGCGGCAACAGTTCACGCGCCAGGTCCTGCCGCGCGCGAATTTCGGCGAGCTGCGCGTCCATGATATGGCGCGCGGTGCCGTCCTCGATCCAGATCGAAGCGATCAGCATCGACATTGGTGCCGGCATCCACGCGGTCGTGCGGACGGCCTCCGCACACAGTGCCGAGCTGTCCGGCGGACTCAGCAGGTAGCCAAGCCGGAGCCCGGGCGCGAGAATCTTCGAGGTCGCCGCGATATGGAACGTCAGTTCCGGACACAGGCTTGCGATGGTCGGCAGGCGCTGCGACACCAGCGGCCCATAGACATCGTCTTCGATAATGGCAACGCCATGCCGGCGTGCAATGTCGACTAGCGCCATCCGGCGTGCGAGACTCATGGTGGTGACGGTCGGATTCTGAAGATTCGGCACCGTGAAGATGGCCTTTACCGGCATGCGCTTGCAGGCTCGCTCGACCTCGTCGGTCAGCAAGCCGTCGCGGTCGCTAGGAATGCCAACGATTTCAAACTGGAACACCGGCGCGAGCGCTTTCAGTCCGTAGTAGGTGAGTTGATCGGCGAGGATCACGCCGTCCGTGCCGATCAGGCTGTTGAGCACGGCATACAGGCCATGCTGCGCGCCGCTTGTCACCACCACATGATCGATGGAGGGCTCGAAGCCGGGCGCGGCCATCCAGCGGGCGCCGGCGGCGCGCGCCCAGACCGGCCCTTGCGGCGGCTGGTACTCCTGCAATTGCGCATAGCGCGGATCGCGCGGCAGGTCCGCCAGCGTGCGTGCGAGGCAGTTCAGAAATTCGCCCGTGGCCGGCCGGTTCACGGTCAGGTCGATCGCCGCATTGCCTGCCGCTTGGGCGGGTTCGACGCTCGGCATCGCGCCGCCTGTCACCAGCGAGCCGCGCCGCTTGCTGCCGATCACCAGCCCGCGCAGCTGCAATTCCTTGTACGCGCGCGATACCGTCGATACGTTGATGCCGAGCTCGGTGGCGAGTTGCCGCTGCGGCGGCAGGCGGCTTCCCGGCGGATACACGCCGCTGCGGATCTCATGCTCGATCGAACTCGACACCTCGACATACGTGGAACGCTTCACCTGGGCCGGCGCGCCGTTGGCGGCGCGGCCTGCGTCTTTGCCAGAAGCCATAAGAACGGATGTCTCCATACAAAACGAGCTTTTTCCGCGATTGTGCGGAGTTTTGGCGATTCTATACCACGTATGCGCGGTTGTAACCTTTCCCCCGAGACCACGCTGCCATTCGTTTCAGCAGCTCCGCTTCGGGCCCCACGTTCGGCCATCCAGGGAAAATGCCAGGGCCACACAATGCACGTTTTAATTGCACACAAAAAATTATTGTGTGATTCTAGGCGTCATGGTTTGTCTGGTGGCGGATGTATCGAGACGCCACGGAAGATGTCCAGGATTCTGTCAGCAGGAGTTTTCGCATGAGCTTTTCACCGTCCTCCGAGTCAGGAGCCACGCCGTACCAAGGACGTAAGTGATGTCGGAGATCGCTATCGTGGGAGCGGGATTCATCGGCCTCGCGAGCGCGGAGGCGCTGATGCGCGACGGTCATCGGGTGACGCTATTCGATCCGTCGGGAGTCGGGCAGGGTGCGTCGTTCGGTAATGCCGGGACCTTTGCGCCTTACGCATGCATCCCGGTGAACAACCCTTCGGTGTTCCACGATTTACCGCGCTTTCTGCTCTCGAACGACAGTGCGTTTCGCTTGCGGTGGGGATACCTGCCGCACCTTGCGCCATGGCTCATGCGCTTCCTGATCAGTTCGCTGCCTCGTCGTTATGAGGCGAGCGCGGGCGCGCTTGCCGCTTTGCTCCGACGTGCGCAGGACGGTTACGCGCCGCTGTTGGCGCAGCCGGAACTGGCGCGCTTCGTTCGGCCGCGCGAATGCCTCTATCTGTATTCCAACGCGTCCTCGTTCGACGCCGCGCGCTCCGCGCTCGATCTGCGTGGCAAGCTCGGCGTTGCCTTCGACGTGCTTGCCGCCAATGATATCCGCGCACTGGAACCGTCGCTCGCGCCGATTTTCGAGCGTGGCGTGCTGTTCAAGGACAGTTGGCATTTTTCCGATCCGCGGGGCTTTTTGCAGACGCTTTATGAACGGCTCGCAACGCAAGGGTTGAAGCTGGAACGTTCAACCGTTAGCGCCGTACAACCCTCGGCAGACGGCGCCGCCTTGACGGTCGACGGCGCCGCAAGACGTTTCAGCCACGTGGTGATTGCCACCGGTGCGCGCTCCGCACAGTTCGCCAGCCAATGCGACGATGCTGTGCCGCTCGATACCGAGCGCGGCTATCACGTGCGCTATCCAGGCGCGCAGCAACTGATTTCGCGGCCGGTCGGCTGGGCCGAGCGAGGCTTTTATATGACGCCGATGAGCGATGGCATTCGCGTCGCCGGCACCGTCGAACTGGCTGGTTTCAACGAGAAGCGCAATTGTTCGCTGCTCGATTTGCTGACGTTTTCGTCGAAACGCGCGTTGCCCGCGCTCGGTACGCCCGACAGCAGCTGGCTCGGCTTTCGCCCAACGTTGCCGGACGGTGTGCCGGTGCTTGGCCGCTCGAGTGCCAGCGAGCGCGTGATCTATGCCTTCGGGCATCAGCACCTTGGACTCACGTTAGCGGGTATCAGCGGACGGATCGTTGCCGACCTGATCGCGCGACGCGCGCCGCCGCTCGATCTTGCGCCCTACGCGGCTACGCGCTTCTAGAACGATTTACTGCAAGCACCAGAGGACGGTCTCGACGCGTCGCGCATCGAACCGATTCACCGATACCACGCGCGACGTCACATCTCGCAAGGAGCGCATCATGAATCGCCGCTATTGGCTGTTGAGTTTGGCCGTCTGCGCGCTAGGCACGCAAATGGCGCCGTCGTGGGCCGCCGATCCGGAAGTCGTCAAGATCGGTTTTGTCGGACCGTTGACCGGTCCGGTGGCCCGTGTCGGTAAAGATTTGCAGTACGGCGCGCAACTGGCGCTCGACGAAGAGAACGCCAGGCATCCGACCGTCGGCGGCAAGCCGGTCACCTTCGTGCTCGACGTACAGGATGATCAGGCGGACCCGCACGTGGCGGTGCAGGTCGCGCAGAAACTGGTCGACGACGGCGTGGTGGGCGTGATTGGCCACTACAACTCGGGCTGCAGCATCCCGGCCTCCGCGGTTTACCATCAGGCCGACGTCGCGATGATCACGCCGGGTTCGACCAATCCGGATCTGACCAAACAGGGCTTCAAGAACGTATTTCGGACGATGGGCCACGACGGCATCGGCGGCGTGGTGGCGGGCCACTTCGTGGTTGAGCAGATGAAGGCGAAGCGTATTGCCATCATCGACGATCGCACTGCGTTCGGGGAAGGCCTCGCCAACGCCTTCGAAAAAGGCGTCAAGGAAGCGAATGGCAACGTGGTCGATCGGGAGTTCACCAACGACAAGGCCGTCGATTTCCGCTCTATCCTGACCACCCTCAAGAGCAAGAACGTCGATCTGATTTTCTTCGGCGGACTGGATGAACAGGGCGCGATGCTAGTCAAGCAGATGCGCTCGCTGGGCATGAACGCACAGCTATTCGGGGCGGGTGCGTTGAAGAGCAACGCGTTCCTGCAGATCGCCGGCGCGGCGGGCGATGGCACGCAGGATCTGGAACCTGGGCCGGCCCTCGACAAGCTGCCCGCCGCGCAGGACTTCGGCAGGCGGTACAAGGCGCGCTTTAACCAGGATGTCGAGCTGTACGCGCCGTTTGCCTATGACGCCGCGCTCGCGCTGATCAAGGCGATTCACAGCGCCGATTCGCTCGATCGCGCCAAGATCGTCGACAGTCTGTCGAAAGTCACGGTCACGGGCGTGACGGGCAAGATCACATTTGATCCATATGGAGACCTGATCAAGCCGCCGTACACGCTGTTCCAGGTCGAGCAGGGGCAGTGGAAGAGCATCAAGACGGTCGGAGGCAGCGGCGCGTAGTTATGCGAGTGCGCGGGCGTCATTCGCTAACAGATGACGCCCGCGGCCGCATAGCCCCGATCCGGGTAGATTATTGAACCGAAGCCCGAGCGCTCTGGCCGCTTGCTGCACTGCTACTCTGCGCAGCCGGCGCTGACGCACCTGACGCCACCGGCGCCTTGTCCGGATTGCGCGGATCGTGCAACTCGCTGTCCGACCAGCCGCCGCCCAGGTCGCCGAACAGCGAAGCCGCATCGAGGAGACGCGATTCCTGCACGTTCAATGCCGTTTGCTGATTGGTCAACTGGGTCGCCTGGGCGGTCGCCACGGTGGTGTAGTCGACGGTGCCCGCCTGGTACTCGTTGAAGGCGATTTCGGTGCCGTGGGTCGCGTCGCGCACGGCGGCATCGAGCGAATTGCCCTGCTCGGCGAGGATCCGCAAGCCGGACAGATCGTTTTCGACATCTTCGAACGCGGTCAGCACCGTGCCGCGGTAGTTCGCAACAGCCGCGTCGTAGGCGGCTTTGGCGGCTGCCACTCTGCCGCTGCGCTCGCCGCCGTCGAAGATCGTTTCGGTGGCGCTGCCGCCCAGCGACCAGACGTAATTGGCGATATGCAGCAAGCCGCCCAACGGCGACTGCGTGAAGCCGTCCAGTGCCGAGATCGACACCGTCGGGTAATACGCGGCGACTTCCACGCCGATCGCCGCATTCTGCGCGGCCATCTGCCGTTCGGCCGTGGCGATATCGGGCCGGCGCTGCAGCAGCGTCGACGGCACGCCAGCTGGAATGGACGGCAAGGTGGGTAGCGTCGGGTTATACGGAATGTCCAGGTCTTCCGGGTTCTTGCCCACCAGCACGGCAATCGCGTGCGCGAATTGGGCGCGCGCCACACCTAGCGCGATCAGGTTGGACTGCGCCGTTTCTAGCTGGGTGCGTGCGGTCACCACATCGGACGGCGCGATGGTGCCGTACTTGTCCTGATTCGAGACCACCTCGAGAAAGTGCTGATACGCTTTGACGGTGTCCTGCAACAGCGCGATGTTGGCGTCGCTGGTGCGCAGCTGGATCACCGTGGTCGCAAGCGTCACCTGTTCGGAGAGCGTGGCATTCGCGAGCGTCGCTTCGCTCGCCTGCGCGGTGGCGGAATTCTCTTCGATCGTGCGGCGCACCGAGCCCCACAGGTCCGGCGCCCAGTCCACATTGCCTTCGAGCGATGCCGAGTTGCTCACCGGCTGGATGTTGGTGCTGAAACCGCGGCTCGCGGCGAGACTCGTGGAGTTGGTGGCGCTGCGCGCGCGGGTGGCCGAACCGGTCACGCCAATCGTCGGGAACAGGCCGGAGCGCGCCACCTTCACCTCGGCGAGCGCCTCCTGATAGTTCGCGTAGTCCTGGCGCACGGTCTGGTTGGAGACCTCCACCTGCGGTTCGAGCTCGTTGAGCAGTGGATCGTTGAAGGCGGTCCACCACTGGCCCTTGGGTCCGTCGGCGGCCGGCTCGGCCTGGGTCCATCCCGGCAGCTCACGGTAGGTCGCGGGCACGCTGACCTGCGGCCGGTGGTAGTCCGGGCCGACCATACAGCCACTCAGCAGCAGGGCGATCGAAGCGGCCAGGGGTTTGGCCAGCGGTTTGCAGTCAATCTTCATCTTCATGCCTTCGTATCCGTTTGCCCCGATTGCCGCGGCGGTCCCATCTGTTCCGCCTGGCGGTTCCACGGCAGTCCGGAGGACCACCTGACCAGCTTGGAGCGCAAGCGGTCCAGGTACAGGTAAATCACCGGCGTCGTGTACAGCGTAAACACCTGGCTCAGGATCAGGCCGCCCATCACCGTGATACCGAGCGGCTGGCGCAGCGACGCGCCCTGGCCGATGCCGATGGCAAGCGGCACCGCGCCGAGCACCGCGGCGAAGGTGGTCATCATGATTGGCCGCAGACGCACGACGGCGGCGCCATGAATCGCCTCCTTGGCGGACTTGCCCTCGTTGCGCTGCAGCTGGATCGCCACGTCCACCATCATGATGCCGTTTTTCTTCACAATACCGATCAGAAGAATGATGCCGATCAGCGCGATCACCGAGAACGGTGTGCCGAAAATCAGCAGGGCGAGGGTGGCGCCGATGCCGGCCGAGGGCAGCGTCGAGAGGATCGTGAGCGGGTGAATCGAGCTCTCGTACAGCACGCCGAGCACAATGTAGACCACCCCGAGCGCGGCCACGATCAGCAACGGGATGGTGCCCGTCGACTGCGCGTAGGCCTGCGCCGCGCCCGCGAACGCACCGTGAATGCTGGCCGGCATGCCGATCTCGCGTGACGCGTCGTCAATCGCCTTCTGCGCCGTGCTCAACGACCCGTCGGGCGGCAGGTTGAACGAGATCGTCGCGGCTACCAGCCCGCTCTGATGGTTCACCTGGGTCGACGTATGGTTGTTGACGAAGGTCACCATGGTGGGCAGCGGCACCATCGTTTCGGCCGCGGTGCTGTCCGCGCTGCCGCTCGAACTGCCGCCCTTGCTGTTCGAGATGCTGTTGGTGGTCGCATTGGCCTCCGCGTTCGAGTTCAGCGAGTTGGTGCTCGACGTGCTCGACGCGGCGCTGATCGCGCTCGCCTGCGTCACACCCGTAACGGTGCCGCCCGGCATTTGCGTTTGCGCGGTGCCGGTCGCATTACCCGCTGCCGTGCTCAGGTAAATCTGGTTGAGCGTCTGCGGATATTGCCAGTACTCCGGCGCCACCTCCATCACCACGAAGTACTGATTGAGCGCGTTGTAGATGGTCGAGACGGTTCGTTGGCCAAACGCGTCATACAGCACATTGTCGATCTGGTTCGGCGCAAAACCGTAACGCGATGCCGTGGGGCGGTTGAAATTGATGTAGGTCTGCAGACCGTTTTGCTGCAGGTCCGAGTTCACGTCCAGCACCTCGCCGCGCATCTTGCTGAGTGCGGTCACGAGCTTGGGGGTCCAGGCGAACAGCGCGGTGGAGTCTTCGCTCGTCAGCGTGTACTGGTACTCCGCGGCCGACTGCCGTCCGCCGATCCGCAGATCCTGCTGGGCCTGCATGAAGAGCCGTGCGCCCGAGACCGCGTTTAGCTTGGGCCGCAGGCGGTTCACCACCTCCGTGGCGGTCGCATGGCGCTGCGCCAGCGGCTTGAGTTCGACGAACACGTTAGCGGTGTTCAGAGCACGACCGCCGGTAAAGCCGGCCACCGACTGGACCGCCGGGTCCTTCTGCACGATCTCCTGCAACTGGGCGAGCTTCTTCTCCATCGCCGTGAACGAGATGCTCTGGTCGGCGATGATCTGCCCGATCAGAATGCCGGTGTCCTGTTCCGGGAAGAAAGTGCCCGGCAGCAGCTTGAGCAGGAACACGTTGGCCACCATCAGGCCGATCAGCAGCAGGATGACCAGCAGCGCGTGGTCCAGCACGGCAGTGAGCGAACGCGAGTAGGCATCCTTGAAGCGGTCGAATTGCCGCTCGATCCACATCGCCCAGCGCGCCCGTGAGTGGCCGGCGTGTTCGCGGCTCAGCACGTACGCACACATGGCCGGCGTGACCGTCAGCGAGATCACGAGCGAGATCAGGATGGCGATGGACAGCGTCACCGCGAACTCATGGAACAGCAGGCCGACGATGCCCGGCATCAGCAGGATCGGCAGGAACACCGCGATCAGCGAGAGGCTCATCGAGATCACGGTGAAGCCCACTTCGCCGCTGCCTTTCAGGGCGGCTTCTTTCGGACTCAGCCCCATTTCGAGGTGGCGCGTGATGTTTTCCAGCACCACCACCGCATCGTCGACTACGAAGCCGGTGCCGATGGTGAGCGCCATCAGCGACAGGTTGTCGATGCTGTAGCCGAGCAGGTACATCGGTCCGAAGGTGCCGACGATCGACAGCGGCAGCGCCACCGCCGGCACCAGCGTGGCGCGTGGCGACTGCAGAAAGATGAACACCACGCCGACCACCAGCAGCACGGCGATAAACAGCGTGCGCTCGGTATCGGCCACCGAGGCCCGGACCGACTCCGAACGGTCGACCGCGACGTTGACATGGACGCTGTGCGGCAGGGTTGCCTCGATCGCCGGCAGGACGTTTCTGATCTGGGCGACTGTGCTCACGACGTTGCTGCCGGGCATCGGATAGACGATCACCAGCACCGCCGACTTGCCGTTGTAGAGCCCGGCGTTGCGGATATTTTCGTTGGAGTCCCTCACCTGGGCGACGTCGCGCAGCAGCACCGGCGAACCATTGCGGTAGGCGACCACAAGGTCGCGGTAGGGCGCCGCTTTGGTGATCTGGTCGTTGGACAACACCACGTAGCGCTGGTCGCCCTGGTCGAGGTGGCCTTTGGCGCTATCGGCGTTCGCTGCGGAAATCGCCGCGCGCACGTCTTCGAGGCCAATGCCGTAGCTATTCAGCTTGCCCGGCTGCAACTCGACCCGCACCGATGGCAGGGCGCCGCCGCCCAGCGTGATCTGACCCACGCCGTTGACCTGCGAGAGCTGCTGCTGGATCACCGAATCCGCGGAGTCGTAGAGCTGGGCCTTGGTGAGCGTGTTCGAGGTCAGCGCGAGCACCATGATCGGCGAATCCGCCGGGTTGTACTGGCGATAGGTCGGGTTGCTGCGCAAGGTGGTCGGCAAGTCGGCACGCGCCGCCTGGATGGCCGCCTCCACGTCGCGCGCGGCGCCGTTGATGTCGCGGTTGAGTCCAAACTCGACCACGATCATCGACGAGCCGACATAGCTGATCGAGGTCAGCTCTTCCACGTCGGCAATCGTGCCCAGGCGCCGCTCGAGCGGTTCGGCCACGGTAGAAGCCATGTTTTCCGGGCTCGCGCCTGCCATTTGCGCCTGCACCACGATCACCGGGAAGGCGATGTTCGGCAGCGGCGCGACCGGTAGCCGGAAATAGGCGAGCGCCCCTGCGATCAGGATCGCGACCGCCAGAAGGGTGGTCGCGACCGGGCGCCGGATGAATAACGCCGAGATGTTCAAGGCGTGTCCTCCGCCGTACCTGCAGACGTGCCTTCAGACGGATCCTGCGGTTTGTTGCGGTTGCGCCAGCGGTTCGTGCGCTCGGCCATCCGGTCGAAGAACAGATAGATGACGGGCGTGGTGAAGAGCGTGAGGATCTGGCTCAAGGCCAGGCCGCCGATAATCGCCAGACCCAGCGGGCGGCGCAGTTCGGAACCCGTGCCGGTGCCGACCAGCATCGGCAGCGCGCCGAGCATGGCGGCGAGCGTCGTCATCAGGATTGGCCGGAAGCGCAGCAGCGATGCCTCGAAGATCGCCTCTCGCGCCGGCTTGTGGTGAGTGCGCTCGGCATCGAGCGCGAAGTCGACCATCATGATGGCGTTCTTCTTGACGATACCGATCAGCAGCACGATCCCGATGATGCCGATTACGTCGAGATCGCTGCCGGCGATCATCAGGGCGAGCAGCGCCCCGATACCCGCCGAGGGCAGGGTAGAGAGAATCGTCACCGGATGGATGAAGCTCTCATACAGCACGCCCAGCACGATATACACGGCCACCAGCGCGGCGATCAGCAGGTACACCTCGCTCGAGAGCGAGTCCTGGAACGCCTGGGCCGCACCCTGCAGCGACGAGGTGATCGAAGGCGGCAGATTCACCGCCTGTTCGGCCTCGTGGATCTGCTTCACCGCCGTGCTCAACGACGCATCCTTCGCGAGGTTGAACGAGATGGTGACGGACGGGAACTGCGCCAGATGGCTGATCACGAGCGGCGACTTGACGATCTGGATCTTGGCGATCGCCGACAACGGCACCTGGCCGCTGCTGCTGGTCTGGCTCGGCAGGTACAGGTTGCCGAGCGAGCCCACATTAGGCAGCGATTCCGGCTTCGCAACGAGGATCACCCGGTACTGGTCGGACTGCTGGAAGATGGTCGAGACAATCCGTTGGCCCAGTGCGTCGTAGAGGGCGTTGTCGATGGTCGCCGGGGTGATGCCGAAGCGCGCGGCCAGTTGCCGGTTGACTTCGACGTTCACGCTCAGGCCGTCGGTATTCATATCGCTTTGCACATCGGCGAGCGACGGAATCTTCTGCAGGCGCGCAATCAGTTCAGGCACGTACTTCTGGAATGCCTGCTGGCTCGGTCCGCGCAGCACGAAGCTGTACTGGTTCGGCGAGACGGTGGTGTCGAGCGTCAGATCCTGCTCCGGCTGCATAAAGAGCTTGATGCCGGGCACGTTGGCGACTTCCGTCTGCAGACGCCGCGCAATCTCCTGAGCAGTGTCCGAACGCTTGTCGTGGTCGCGCAGATTGATCAGGAAGCGGCCGTTGTTGAGCGTGGAGTTGGTGCCGTCGATCCCCACATAGGAGGTGAGCGATACCACATCGGGATCCTTCAGGAGCTGATCGGCGAGCGCCCGCTGGCGCGTCACCATCGCCTTATAGGACACCGAGTTGTCGGCCACGCTGATACCTTCGATCACGCCGACGTCCTGCACCGGGAACAGGCCCTTCGGGATCACGATGTACAGAACGGCGGTCAGCACGAGGGTGATGACGAACACCACGAGCGTGAGCACCTGGTGATCGAGCACCCAGCGCAGGCCCTTTTCGTAGGCGTTGAGCGTCTTGTCGAAGAGGCCTTCGCTGATCCGCTCGAAGCGGCTCGGATGGCGTTCGGCCTGGGCACGCAAGAGGCGCGCGCATAGCATCGGCACCACCGTCAGCGAGACCACCGCCGACAGCACGATGGTCACCGCGAGCGTCACCGCGAATTCGCTGAAAAGACGCCCGATCACACCGCCCATGAAGAGCAGCGGAATCAGCACGGCGATCAGCGAAATGGTCAGCGACAGAATCGTGAAGCCGATCTGCCCGGCGCCTTCGAGCGCGGCCTCGAGTGGGGTTTTACCCTCCTCGAGATAGCGCACGATGTTCTCGATCATCACGATCGAGTCGTCGACCACGAAGCCAGTGGCAATGATCAACGCCATCAGCGAGAGGTTGTCGATCGAGTAGTTCAACTGGTACATCACGGCCAGCGTGCCGATCAGCGAAACCGGCACCGACACGCTCGGGATGATCGTGGCCGGCACGTTGCGCAGGAACACGAAGATCACCGCCACCACCAGGATGATGGCGAGCACCAGTTCCAGCGCAGCGTCGGACACTGAAGAGCGGATCACGCCGGTACTGTCCTGCACCACCGTGACCTTCATGCCGGCCGGCAGCGTCGATTCGAGCTGCGGCAACTGCTTCATGATCTGGTTGACGGTGGCGATCACGTTCGCGCCCGGCTGGCGCTGCACGTTCAGCACGATCGCGGGCGTGCCGTTATACCAGGCGCCGCGTTCGACGTCCTGGGCGGCCGAGGTCACGCGGGCAACGTCGCGCATGAACACCGGCGCGCCGTTCTGGTAGGCGATCACCGTGTTCAGGTAGTCCTTCGGATCGGAGATCTGGTCGTTGCCGTTGATCGTGTAGTCGAGGTCCGGACCGTCGAAGTTGCCCTTCGGCTGACTGACGTTGACGAAGCTGAGGAGGGTGCGCAGATCGTCGATATTCAGGCCGTAGGCGGCCAGCTTTTGCGGGTCGGCTTCGACCCGGATGGCCGGCACGTTGCCGCCGCTGGTGGTCACGACACCCACGCCCGAGACTTCCGAAATCTTGGTGCCGAGGCGGTTGTTGGCGGCGTCCTCGAGCTGCGTGAGCGACATCGAGTTGGAGGTGACGGCGAGTGTCAGGATCGGCTGGTCGGCCGGATTGACCTTGGCGTAGGTTGGCGGCGCGGGCAGGCCGGCCGGCAGGAAGCTGTTGGCCGCGTTGATGGCCTGCTGGACGTTTTGCTCGGCGACGTCGAGGTTCAGCGACAGGTCGAACTGCAGCGTGATGACCGAAGCGCCGTCCGAACTATACGAGGTCATCTGCTGCAAACCGGGGATCTCGCCCAGTTGCACCTCGAGCGGCGCGGTAACCGTAGTGGCCATCACGTCCGGGCTCGCGCCCGGATAGAAGGTCTGCACCTGGATGGTCGGATAGTCTACGTTCGGCAGCGAAGAGACCGGCAGCACGCGTACCGCGACGAGGCCCACCAGCACGAGGGCGACCATCAGCAGCAGCGTCGCTACGGGTCTAAGAATAAACAGACGGGAGATATTCATCGGCGAGTGGGTCCGCGTCTACGAAGCTGCATCGGCGGAGGTCGCGGAGGCCCCCGAGGCGCCGTCCTGGGCCCGCTTGTGATGGGCATGGGCGCCGCTCGCGGCACCCGCTTCGGAGGCTTCCGATCCTGCCTCAGAGCCCGAGGCGGCCGACGCTCCCGACGCTCCCGAGGCCGCACGCGCGGGGGCTGCCTTGATCGGCGCGCCGTCGCTCAGGCGGTCGGTGCCGTCCGTCACCACGATGTTGCCGGCCGAGAGCCCCGACGCGATGACGGTGTTCTTGCCGTCGCTCGGTCCGAGGGTGACCTTATGCACGGAGACCGTGTTGTTGGCGTTCACGAGGTAGACATAGTCGCCCGGCGCGCCGGTCTGCACCGCCGGGGTCGGCACCAGCACGGCGTTTTGCAGCGTGTCGACCAGCAGCTTGATGTTGACGAACTCGTTCGGGAACAGCGCCTCGTCGTCGTTGGCAAAGGTGGCCCGCAAGGTCACCGTGCCCGTCGCCGTCGCCATCTGGTTGCTCACCGCGTACAGCATGCCGGTGGCGATCTGCCTGGAGTTGTCGCTGCTGTAGGCCGTGACCGGCAGGTTCGCGCCCGTGCCCATGCGTTGCAGCACGCTCGCGAGCGAGTCCTGCGGCACGGTGAATTGCACCGTGGTCGGCTTCATGGTGGTGATGACCACGATGCCCGGCGAGGACGAAGCGGTCACATAGTTACCCGGGTCGACGAGGCGCAGGCCGACGCGCCCGGAAACCGGCGCGGTGATATGGCAATAGGCCAGATCGAGGTCGAACTGCGCGATGTTCGCGAGATCCGACTTGACCGCGGCCTCGTCCTGCTGGACGAGGAACTGCTGGTCGACGAAGGTCTGTTCGGCGATCGACTTATGCTCGTTCAACTGGGTGAAGCGGGCGAGGTCGGAGCGGGCCTGGGCGAGCGCGGCGCGGTCCTTGGCGAGCTGTGCCTCGGCCTGCTGCTTGTCGATCTCATACTGGCGCGGATCGATCTGGGCGAGGAACTGGCCCTTCTGCACGTCCTGGCCTTCGTGATAACCGACGGCGGTCAGATAGCCGCTCAGTTGCGGCAGCACCGTGACGGTCGCGACGGGTGTCACCGTGCCGAGTTCGCTGAGGGTCTCCGGCATGGAGCCGAGTGTGGCGGTGGCCGTCGTCACCACTTGCGCCGCCGCGGCGCGGACCGGCTTCTTCTGGCGCAGCACGTGCACAACCACGACCGCAATCAGCACCAGCACTATGACCGCGAACAAGATTAACCCGCGGCGTGAGCGCTTCGGCTGCGTGGACACGGCTTCGCTCATATCTTTCTCCGGAAAACTTTTATTGCTATTGACGATTATTGGTTTGACCCGGCACAACCCGGCCGGACCGGCAAGAACTACTGGCACTGCTTTCGCAACCGGTTCATCTGCCCGGTTCGGGGTAGCAGGCCGCGGCGGGAAGGCCGGATTTGCCGCAACTGCGCAAAGTGCCACGTTTACTGCGTGTTGTCACCATTGAGCCGCTCTTTGACAAATGTTCGACCCGGGCTGTGCTATGCGCATTGCGTTGACCTGGAGTTGCAGAGGCCTCATGACGACTCCTCCTGCGGCTTGCCCTCGGGCACGAACATATAGCCGCGGCCGCGCACGGTCTGGATGAAGCGCGGCGCGGACGGATCAGCTTCGAGGATGCGGCGCAGGCGCCACACCTGCACGTCGATGCCGCGGTCGGTGCCGTCGTATTCCGGACCGTGCAGCAGTTCGAGCAGACGCTCGCGGTTGAGGGCATGGTGCGGATGGTCTACCAGGATGCGCAGCAGGGCAAACACGCCGTCCGGCAGCATGATCGGCCGGCCGCGCTGGCTTAGCGTGCGCGACTGGAAGTCGAGCATGAAGCTGCCGAAGTTGAACGGCTCGCGGTGTTCCGGCGCGGCGGCGGACGGCGTCGTGCGGCGCCGCAGCACCGCCTGGATACGGGCGAGCAGTTCGCGCGGATTGAAGGGCTTGGCGAGAAAGTCGTCCGCGCCCAGTTCGAGGCCGATGATCCGGTCGACCTCGTCGGCCTTGGCGGTAAGGATGATAACCGGCAGGTCGTCGCCGGTGGCGCGCAGCTTGCGCAGCGCGGTCAGGCCATCGATATCCGACATCATGAGGTCGAGCACGATCAGATCCGGACGTTCGCGTTCAAGCCGGCGCTCGAGCGAGGCGGCATCGTGCAGCACGGAAACCTCGAAGCCCGCACCGCCCAGATAGTTGCGCAGCAGATCGCGCAGATCAGCGTCGTCGTCGACAACCAGAATTTGGATAGCCATGCGTGCGAGTTTAATGTGCCAGGGCGGTCTCACCGACTATCGAGGGCCTTGAAAGGATTGCGAGGAGTTACTACGAGGGCGCTGTGTAATCGGCTGTAATGGTTCCAACCGTTCTGAAAGACACGACGCCGCGAAGTTTTAAAAACGTAATGCGATGAAAGTATTTAGTCAGGATTGCGACAGGCCGCTCATCGAAGAAACGCGGCCTGCGCCAAGCTGGCAGCGGCGTGGCAGCAAGCTGGCAGCGGTGTCAGAAAGACGTGCCAATCTGGAACTGGAATTTCTGGTACTGGTCGCCGGCGTGCTTGACGATCGGTAAGCCGAAGTCGAGCTTGAGCGGACCAATTGGGGAAATCCATTCGAGACCGGCGCCATAGCTGTAGCGCAAGCCGTTGGCGCCCACGCTGTTGCCTTCTGTGCCCCAGACGTTGCCGCCGTCGACGAAGGTGAACACGCGCAGCGTGCGGTCGTAGCCGGTGCCCGGCAATGGGAACGTCAGTTCGATGTTGCCCACCAGCATCTTCGAACCGCCGATCGGGTCGCCCGTCGTCGCGTCGCGTGGACCCAGCGAACTCGGCTCATAGCCGCGCACCGATCCGATACCGCCCGCGTAGTAGTTCTTGAAGATCGGGTAGGGCTCGCCGCCGAGACCATTACCGTAACCGCCCTGGAAGTTCAGGCCCAGCACGAAGCCTTTGGCAAATGAGTAGTAATACTGCGCCTGCAGGTCGGCCTTGTAGTAGTTGGTGCGGGCGAGCGGCGTACCGTACTCGGCGTTGAACTGCGTGAAGTACCCGCGGCTCGGCACCAGGGCGCTGTCGCGATTGTCGCGCGACCAGCCTACCGTCAGCGGCACGTTGTTCGAGACGCGGCCGAACGAGTTCACATAGTCGATATAGCTTTGCGGTGTGGTCGAGTCGACGTCGAGGCGGTTCTGTTCAATGCCCGTGCCGAAGTAGACCATGTCCGATTCGGAGAACGGCACGCCGAACTTGAGGTCCGCGCCGAGCGTGATGATGCGGAAGCTGGTATCGGTTACGTTCGAGTAGTACAGCGGTTCGCTGGTGCGGTAGTAGACGTCGGTAATGCGCTTGATGCCGTCCACGGTGAAATACGGGTCCACCTGGGTCACCGTCAGCGTGCGGAACGTCGTTGCCGTGTTCACGTTGACCGCGAGGCTTGTGCCCGAACCGAACACGTTGTCCTGCGACACGCCCGCCGAAATGATCGGGCCTTCGCCGGAACCGTAGCCGAGACCCAGAGTCACTGAACCGGTCGGCTTTTCTGTCACCTTGACGTTGATGTCGACTTCGTCGGCGGTGCCTTCGACCGGCACGGTGGTGACATCAACGTCGGTGAAATAGCCGAGACGGTTGATGCGGTCTTTCGACAGCGCAAGGCGGCTGGAGTCAAACCACGAGCTTTCGAGCTGGCGCATTTCGCGGCGGATCACTTCGTCGCGCGTGCGGGTGTTGCCGACGATGTTGATGGTTCGCACGTACACCCGGCGGCTCGGGTCGACCTGCAGCGTCAGGTCGACCGTGTGGTTTTTCTGGTCGATCTGCGGCTGCGCGTTCACCGTGGCAAATGCATAACCGTATTCGCCGAGCTTGTCGACCATCGCCTTGGTGGCGGCTTTCAGTTTGGCCGCCGAGAAGCGGTCGCCCGCCTTGATCTTGACCAGCTTCTGCAGCTCCGCCTGCCGGTCCAGCAGGTTGCCCGCCAGATGGATGCCGGAAATCGTGTACGGCTCACCCTCGTGCAGCGTGAGCGTCAGGTACATATCCTTCTTGTCCGGCGACAGCGACACCTGGGTTGAATCGATGTTGAACTCGAGGTAGCCGCGATCCAGATAGTACGAGCGTATGTTCTCGAGGTCGGTGGTCAGCTTGTCTTTCGAGTACAGGTCGTTCTTCGTGTACCACGAGAACCAGTTCGGCGTGGACTGCTGCATTTCATCGCGCAGCGTGCCGTCGCTGAACACCTTGTTGCCGATGAAATTGACCTGGCGGATCTTCGCGCTCGGACCTTCGATTACCGAGAACAGCAGGCCGACGCGGTCGCGGTCGATCGGCGTGACGGTGGTCGTGACTTCGGCGGCGTAGTAGCCGTGCGTCAGGTACTGACGTTTCAGTTCCTGCTGGGCGCGGTCCACCAGCGACTTGTCGTAATAGCGCCCTAGCGACAGCCCGACCGAGTTCAGCGCCTTGGTCAGGTTGTCCTTGTCGAATTCGTGGAGACCCGAGAAGTCGATCGTACCGATCGCCGGACGCTCCTGCACCTGCACGATGACGACATCGCCATCGGTCGAAATCTTGACGTCGTTGAAGAATCCGGTTGCGTAGAGAGCGCGGATGGCGTCGGACGCCTTGTCGTCGGTGAAGGTGTCGCCCTGCTTGATGGACAGATACGAGAAAACAGTGTTCGGTTCGACGCGTTGCAAGCCTTCGAGCCGGATGTCCCGCACCACGAACGGCGTGGTGGCGAAAGCTGAGACCGTGGTGACGCTCAGGCCGACCAATGTCAGCGCACGCGCGCAACGGGCCGATAGTGTTTCAAAGTTCATACAGGCTGACAGGAGAGACACACAATATGAGGATCGCAGACGCATCTTTCGCCAATGTCTGATGTGCGACGGTGGTTTTTGACGGCTTGTTTTCGAGGTGTCAGGGAGCACGGCGGCGCTATTGCAACCGTGCGGCGGATGCTTCGTCCACCTTGGCAAGGCCGGTCACGAGCGAGAGCACCTCGGTCATATGGCGCGCGTCGGCGCGGTGCATCCGGAACGACAGTTCTGCGCCGCCCGGCAGGCGAAACGTCAGCACGAGGTGCGTGGTCTCGCCTTTGTCCTTGCCGACGGCCCATGCTTCGCACGGCATGGTGAACTTCACGTCGTCCTTCTTCTGGCGCACCCGCTCGGACCAGCCGATGGCGTTCGAGATGGCCGCCAGCAGCTCGTGCATGACCGAGTAGTGCAAGGCAATGCTGTCAGGCTGATTGCCTTTGAGCATCAGGTACTGACCGTCGCCAGTCAGTTCGAAGGAATGCAGGGAATGGATCGCCAGGGCAACCGGCTGTGACATAAGAGCGCTCCCGAACAACATTGGAGAGCGAGTCTAGGCTCGCGGGTGCCGCTCAAGGTTACCTACGGATTACCGATTCTTCCTTTCAGCAAGGTGCGGTTCGGGGCGCGATGTGAAAGGCGTGACACGCTGGAGTGCGCGGCGATCTGGAGCGAGGGGAGAGGGTGGCCGGGCGAGCACCGAACCCATTTGAGTGGGCTCGTCCGGCGCAAGGGAGAGGGTGTTGAACTGAGGAGCTAACGCCCCGTGGCTCTACCAACGACGATGTGCGTACCAGTCATGACGGGACCACCAGCGACGCCCGTCCCAGTAGTTACCGCCGTGCCAGCCGATCACAACACTCGGTGCGATCACCGGCATGCCCACTGGCTGATAGGCGACCACGGCTGGCGGCGGTGCGTAGACCGGTTGAGGCGCGACGTAGACAGGGGCAGGTGCGACGTAAACCGGCGCCGGGACGGCGAAGTTGAGTCCGACCGAAACACCCGCGTTGGCCATTTGCGATGCCCCGAGGATGAGTGCCCCGAGTCCGAGGCTGACTAACAGTTTGCTTTTCATGTTGACCTCCAAATCAGGGGAGAAGACAGCTTCACTGTAGTCCGCCGGCGCGCGTCTTGAGTTACGCAAGTGCAACAAAGTTGACGGTTGAAATTTTTGTTTTTTACCGCCGGCAGGCGCTCTGGCGCGTGCTGCCTGGCGCTGCCGCACGCGCAGACCGCGCCGCCGCAACGGATGGTAATAAGCGTAAGTGCTTCGCAACAGGAAGGACGATCGGGTGGGGTGCCAGAGCGACATCAATGCCTTTGCAGGCCTGCGAAACCGCCGCCTCAGGACAGGCGCAAATGAACGCCGCTCGAAAGAAAGGTGACAACCGCGAGCGCAAGACTGCTGATCACGGCATAGCAAGCCCCTAGCAGCACCCCACGCGCCACTTGCGGCCACCAGCTTCCGCCATACACGCGCTTGAGGGCGACGATCAGGTAGGCAAGGATCACCAACGCCGACCAGGCCGCATAGGCGCTGACGCCGGGTATCAGACACACCAGAAATACCGCGAAAATGAACGCATGCAGATGCACGGTGAAGAGCAGATGCATGCCGTAGTGCTGGCGTCTGCGCCGATAGACCAGCGCGCACATTGCCGCAAACACCGGCATCAGCACGAACACCGCATAGGGTAAGCGATGCAGCAGGTGTTCGCTGAATTCGGCAAGCTTGTCGGGCTGGTCCAGCACGCTCATCACGCTGGAGGCGAAGCTCAGCACCTGCTTGTCGTCCGCGTCGGACTCGGAGGCGGCGAGGGCGCTGAGTGCCTGGGTGGGATGCGCCACCGGCTGATTGTCGATGTACACGAGATGAGGGTGGGTCACCGCGCCGGACCAGCTCAGCAGCAGGAAAAACAGAAAGCTGAACGTGACGTAAAGCGGCAGCGGCATCACGTAGCGCCGCCGCCTGCCTTCCAGATACTCGAGCGTGAGTTGCCCCGGTTTGAGCAGCAACAGTTTGACGGTGGGCAGCAGCTTGCCTTCCGCGGCGACGTAGTGATGCAGGTACTGGTGCGCGAATTCGCGCAAGGTGGGCATTTCGTGGACCGTCTCCTGGCCGCATTGCGCACAGAACGGCCCGTGGACAGGGGCATCGCAGTTAGGGCATGTGGCGGGCAGTTCGTGTGCTGCTTCGTGTGTGTGCGACATGCGGATGCCTGGCCTGGAGTCGTAACAGGCCGCATTCTGACCGCGGGGTCGGGAGGCGTCAACAGGACAGAAATGTACGGCAGACGCTGGACCGTCGGCCCAGCCGAACGGTCCGACGATCGTTGCGCCCGCCAGTCAGGCCGTTGCGACTGCAAGCGGTTTGCCGATCGCGAGGTAATGAAGCA
Organism: Paraburkholderia sp. EB58; assembly: GCF_050436665.1. NCBI lineage: Bacteria > Pseudomonadati > Pseudomonadota > Betaproteobacteria > Burkholderiales > Burkholderiaceae > Paraburkholderia > Paraburkholderia sp. EB58. The sequence continues at coordinate 48,042 of NZ_JBNDMQ010000025.1, forward strand.
GCGCGATGAGAGGGAACGCGCTCGCGACGATGGCGATCAAGGTCCAGCCACCGTGCTCATACAGGCTGCTCGCCAACGCCGAGCCGATCGCGCCGCCAATGAAAATGCTGGTCATATACAGCGCATTCAGACGGTTGCGGCTCGCCGCATGCAACGCGTAAATCTCACGCTGACCGAGCACCATGTTCATCTGCACGGCGAAATCGAGCACGACGGCCGTGACGACCAGGCCACCCACGCCCCAGGCCGGATGAATCAGCGCAGGCGTATAAGCGAGTGCTGCGATCACCAGCGCAATGAGCGTTGCGCGCACCGAGTGACCCGCATCGGCAAGCCGTCCTGACAGCGGCGCGGAGGTTGCGCCCACCGCGCCGACGAGCGCGAACAGCGCGATAGCGTTCTGCGACAGCCCATAGTGACGCGTCAACTCGATTGGCACGGCGGTCCAGAAGAGACTGAAGGTGGCGAACATCAGCCCTTGGTATAGCGAGCGATGGCGCAGCACCGGCATGGTCACGACCAGATGCTCGAGCGAACGGATCAACTGGAAGTAGGTGGCCTGATGCGAGGGTTGACGGCGCGGAATGGTCAGCGCGAGCACGGTCGTGACGATGGCCATCAGCACCGCTGCCGAACCGAACACCGCGCGCCAGCCAAAATGCCCGGCCACCACGCTTGAAATCGGCCGCGACAGCAGGATGCCGAGCAAGAGGCCACTCATGATGTTGCCGACCACACGGCCACGCGATTCATCTGGCGCGAGATGCGCGGCGAGCGGAATCAGGATCTGCACGGCAACCGAGCTAAAGCCCACCAGCAACGAAACGGCCAGAAACGCGCTCGGCTGGCGCGTCACCGCGGCCAGCGCGAGACTGATGATCGAGACTAGCGCCGTGGTGATCATCAACCGGCGGTTTTCTAACAGATCGCCGAGCGGCACCAGAAAAAACAATCCGAAGGCGTAGCCGATCTGCGTGAGCGAGACGATCAGACTGGCCGTGCCGCCCGTCATGTGGATGTCCGGCGCGATCAGTTCGGTAATCGGCTGCGCGTAGTAGAGGTTGGCGACGATCGCGCCGCAACAGAATGCGAACAGCGCGGTCAGGCTGCGGGTTAGCTGGACGGCGCCGCCGTTCGAGGCGGCGGCAGATGCGTTGGACGTCATGGTGAATCCCTGAGGGGCAAATTACGCATAGGATATCGGTTGCGATTAATGAGTAGAATAGCCTCAAAGAGCAAATTCACGTTGCGTGCAGCGCAACGCAAGCACGGCCTGAGATCACCGCTAGCGCTCGCCGATGTAGTCATCAAGGAGGTCGACAAGTGGACAAGCTGCTTGCCTTGAATACCCTGCTGGAAGTCGCGGAGGCCGGTGGCTTTTCCAAGGCGGCGCAGCGCCTTGGTGTCGCGACCTCGTCCGTGACCCGGCTGATGGACGCGCTCGAAGCCTCGCTCGGCACCGCCTTGCTGACCCGCACAACGCGGCGCGTTAGCCTGACCGACGCCGGCACGGCCTACGTCGAGCAGATCAGCAAGGTGCTGGACGATCTGGCGGTCGCCGACGACAGCATCTTCGATAGCGGTGCGTCGCCCGTCGGCGTGTTGCGCATCTCCGTGCCGACCGCCTATAGCCGGCTGCAACTGGCGCCCCATCTGACGAACTTCCTCGCCGACTATCCGCGCGTGGTGCTCGACGTGGTGGTTGGCGACTACTACTTGGATCTCGCCGCCGAGCGGATCGATGTCGCAGTTCGCATCGGCTTGCCGTCACGCGATGAAAACCTGGTGATCAGGAAGCTCGCCGACAACGCGCGCTTTGTGGTCGCGAGTCACGCGTATTTCGAGCGCTGCGGCATGCCGTCCGAACCTCAAGCGCTTGCCGCCCATGAATGCCTGCGCTTTGGGTATGGCGGAACGCATCGGCCGGCGCGTCAGGTGTGGACTTTCCTTCAAGGCGAGACGGAGCAGCGCGTCGAAGTAGGCGGCCACCTGATCGCCAATAACCCTGACGTTCTGCTCGATGCGGTTCTGGCGGGCCGCGGCATTGCTTTGCTGCCGGAATGGCTGGTGGCCTCGGAGATCCGCGCGGGACGCCTCCTGCGCCTCTTTGCCAATACTGAGGTCAATCCGCACGCCGGCCGGTCGGTGATCTATGCGGCTTACCTGCCGAATCGCCGTCATTCGAGCAAGGTGCGCACCTTCGTGCAGTTTCTGCAGGAGCGCGTTCAACCGCTCCCGGAGGCGTGAGCGGTTGAACACGCTGTCTGCTTCCGTACAGGCGGTAGGCCTCAGTGCATTGCCGCCTGCATCAGCAAGCGGAACGGCAGCGCAAGCAGCATCGCGCCCGCCACACCCACGCACCACAGGGCGACGAACCAGAACACGCGCTTGAGCCGCCCATGAGGGGGCTGATTCGCCGCTTCCGGTTGGGTAGACGACGCGGCAGAATTACGCGGTGTCGGGAGCCAGGAGAGTCGCATTGCAACGCACCTCGTCGAGCTTAGTGGTACTTCGCACCCGGTGCGGATTTGCCGCGGAACACGTGGTATCCGAGCGTCGTGTAGATGATGATCACCGGTAGGATGATCACCGCGCCCACCAGCGTGAAGAGCTGGCTCGAGCGTGGCGCAGCCGCATCCTGGAGCGTGAGGACGTTGGGTATCGCATACGGCCGGATACTGACAAGCAGGCCAATATACCCGAGCAGAATCAGCAGCAGCGCCAGCAGAAACGGCGTGTTGTCGTGATGGCGCCGTAGCGCCCGGAACATGAATAGTGCGGTAATCACGACGAGAAACGGCACGGGCAGCAAGCGGTACAGCAGACCCGAATCGAACCAGCGCTGCGCGATTTTTGCGTCGGTGAGCGGCGTCCAGATGGAGACGACCACCATAAACGCGAGCAGCACGATGGTGAGCGGACGCACCACCTCATGCAGACGGTGCTGCAGGTCACCCTCCGTTTTCATGATAAGCCAGCACGCACCGAGCAGCGAATAGGTAGCCATCAGGCCGAAACCGGTAAGCAAACTAAACGGTGTGAGCCAGAAGAACGAAGGTCCAGCGAACACGCCGTCTGTCACCGGAATGCCCTGCAGATAGGCGCCCAGAATGACACCCTGAAAGAACGAAGCGCCGCCCGATCCAGCGATGAACGCGAGGTTCCAGAGGTTCTTGGTGCGGGTCGCTTTCTCGCGGATCTCGAAGGAAACGCCGCGAAAAATCAGGCACACCAGCATGGTGACGATGGGCAGATACAGCGCCGACAGCACGATCGAATACACCGCGGGAAACGCCGCGAATAGCGCGGCGCCGCCGAGCACCAGCCAGGTTTCGTTACCGTCCCAGACCGGCGCGATCGTGCTGATCATCAGGTCGCGCTCGCCGTCGTCCGGAAAGAACGGAAAGATCAGACCGATGCCGAGATCGAAGCCATCAAGGGCGACATACATGAAGAGCCCCAGGGCGATGATCGCGGCCCAGATAGTCGTCACGTCCATGCTGTGCTCCGCTTCAGATAAGTGAGGGCTGCTGCTGCCCGGCGGTTGTCGCTGGTTGCCGTTGGTTGCATCTGTGGACGCGTCACTCGACCGCGGCGAGCGGACGGCGGCCACTGCTGTTCGCATCGGTGCCTGGCACCGGGCGCGGCGCTCCATCGTCGTACGGCGGCCCGAGTCGCAGCAGCTTGAAGATGTAGAAGATGCCCGTGCAAAACACCAGAAAGTAGACGATCACGAAAATCATCAGCGACACGCTCACGTCCTGTTGGGTCACGGGCGACACCGCTTGCGCCGTACGCAACACGCCGTACACCACCCACGGTTGCCGGCCCATTTCGGTCGTGATCCAGCCGGCGATCAGCGTGATGAAGCCGGCCGGCCCCATCGCCAGCATGCAACGCTGGAACAGCCGGTTTTCGTAGATCCGGCCGCCACGTCGCAGGATGAGGCCGATCACGGCCAGCAGGATCATCAACATGCCGAGGCCCGCCATGATGCGAAACGTCCAGAAGATAACCGACGAATTCGGCCGGTCTTCCGGCGGAAACTCCTTGAGGCCACGAATTTCGCCGTCCCAAGAGTGCGTCAGGATGAGGCTGCCCAGATGCGGAATCTGGATCGCGTAGCGGGTCTCTTCGGCCTGCATGTCCGGAAAGCCGATCAGATTGAGCGCCGTGCCGCCATGTTCCGTTTCCCACAGGCCTTCGATGGCGGCGATCTTCGCCGGTTGGTATTTGCGCGTGTTCAGGCCGTGCTGGTCGCCCACCAGTGCCTGGATCGGAGCCAGCACCAGCAACAGCCACAGGGCCATCGAAAACATGGTCTTGACCGCCGGGTCGCGCCGCCCGCGCAGCAGATGCCATGCCCCGGCGGCGGCGACCAGCAATGCGCCAACGATGAAGGCGGCCATCGCCATATGCGCGAGCCGGTACGGAAACGAGGGGTTGAAGATGATCTTGAACCAGTCGAGCGGAACCACGTGGCCGTTCTCGACCGTGAAGCCCTGCGGCGTCTGCATCCAGCTATTCGAGGCGAGAATCCAGAAGGTCGAGATCAGCGTGCCGATGGCCACCAGCAGGGTGGCGCCGAAGTGCGCGCTGCGCCCCACACGATCCCAGCCGAACAGCATGATGCCGAGAAAGCCCGCTTCGAGAAAGAAGGCTGTCATCACCTCGTAAGTGAGCAGCGGACCCGTAATGGGGCCGGCGAACTTCGCAAAGCCGGCCCAGTTCGTGCCGAACTGATAGGCCATCACGACGCCCGACACCACCCCCATGCCGAAGCCGATCGCGAAGACCTTCGACCAGAACAGGCACAGTTCCTTGTAGTGCAGTTTGCCGGTTTTCAGCCACGCCGCTTCGAGCACCGCGATGAAGCTGGCAAGGCCGATGCTCATCGCAGGGAAAATGATGTGAAACGACACCGTGAAAGCAAACTGCAGGCGCGAAAGATCCAACGCGCTGAGGTTCATCATTGCGGGCTCCCGAAGACGAGGGCTGGCTGGGTTGACGGAGCGACCCCCGATGCACCTAGGCAACATACACGCTTTTTTGAAGCGGTGCCCTTAATCTGCGTTCGCTCGCTGTCGGCGATGTGACAGGAGCCGTGAGGTTAGACCTTACGAATTTCCTTGAACGAGGCGGGAGCGCACGAAGCCGACGTGCTCACGCAAAACGTAAAACGTGTCCGCGTAGGCGAGTGGCATGCGCAGGCTGTTGAGCGACTCCTCGATCTGATCGAGTTCGTGGAACAGAGCGTCGCGTTGCTCCTGTGAGGGCTCCTTCAACGCTTCCCGTTCAATCGCGATCAGCGAGCCGTAATAGCGATAGATGCGCGACCTGACGCGCCAGCGATACAGGGCGGGAATCAGACGCAAGGCCGGAAACAGCAGCACTGCGATCGGCAGCAGAAGAACCAGCGTGCGGTCGCCGACGCTTGCGAGCCAGAACGGTAAGTTACGGTAGAGAAAGCTCTTGCCGGTCTTGTAGTAGCGCTGCGCGTCTTCGCTGATCGGGTATTCATGCTCAACCGCATTGGGGAATTCTCCCGCGTGTTGCAGGAGGCCGGGCATGCCGTGAATCTCCTGGGCGGCTTCTATCAGCAGATCGGAGATGGCGGGGTGCAGGTTGGTACGGGCCACGATTTCCACGGTCGGGCTGATCAGATGGACGGTATCGGCGGGGATGCGGTGCCGCAGATCGAGTACGCCGGGCGGCAGGTCGATTTCATCCAGATACGGGAAGAGACGCGTATAGGCGCTGGCTTCCTCGAAGTTCATCACCGAGATGCCGGGCACGCGCAAGAGCCGCTGCATCAAGGCGCGCGTGGCCGAATCGCCGTTCAGGATGGCTGCGTCGACCTCGCCCGAGACCAGTTTCGTGGCAGCTTGCAAGCCGTCGTCGGGCAAGAGCGGCGTGTCGCCGCCCGGCGCGATGCCGTTCGCCTCCAGCAGTTTAAGCGCCAGCTCGCGTGTGCCGCTGCCTTCGCGGCCAATGGCGATCCGTTTGCCTTCGAGCTGCGCGAGGCGTGTGATGCCGGTGCCGCGATAGAACACCACCACAGGGTCATAAAACACGCTGCCGAGCGACATCAACGTGGACACGGCAAGGCCATCGGCGACGCCGCCTTGCACCAGCGCGATATCCACATGCTGTTTGGGGTCCAGCAGGCGCTGCAGGTTCTGCAGCGAACCGTCCGATTCCAGCACCTTTAGCGTGATGCCGTTGCGCGCGAGGATCTTTTTGTACTCATTGGCGGCGAGCAGAAACGAGCTGTCGTGCGGCCCCGCGCTCATCGTAATCGTATGCGGCGGCGCCGGGTCCACTAGCCAGATCACCAGCGTGATGACGACCACCACGAAGATCGCGATCGGCGCGAACGTCAAGGTCAGATCGCGCAGATCGGCATGGGAATGCTCGCCAGGGAAGTTCGGAGGGCGCGGGCGATGATGTCTCATTGGAGCTCCGTTCGGGTGGCGGGGCCTGTCTTGTCGGGCGAGCTACTCATGTCTGCGCGTATAGCGTAGCAGCAATGGCTATCGTCTGATGTTTGATGTGGGGCTGGCGCGGCCGCGCGTGATGTGTTCCCGTTGCTTCAGAGCCGGGGTGAGGCCCCACGCTACGCTCAATACTGCACGAGTATCGTCACGCGGCGATTGGCTGCGCGCGCAACTGCATCGTCGCCGATCATCAAGGGGATATTGTCGGAGCGGCCGATCGCGGCCAGCCTGTGCGGTTCGATGCCTTTGTCCACGAAGAATCGCACCACGGCGCCGGCGCGAGCGGACGACAGTTCCCAGTTGGATTCGTATTTCGCCGTTGAGATCGGCGTGCTGTCGGTGTGCCCCTCCACCAGAATATTGTGGGTCGAATAGTCCTTTAGCGCCACGGCCACCTGGTCGAGCACGCTGGTCGAATCCGGCAGTAAATGGGCATCTCCGGAGTGAAACAGGATTTTCGCGTTGATGCCGATTTCCACGCTGCCCGGCTCTTCGTCGATATTGATCTGACCTTTGTCGCGCAGTGCTCGCAAGAGCGACAGCAACTCCGTCTTCGAGGCTTGCTGAGGGCCGCTTGCAGGGTTGCGAGCAGCAGTGGAGGCAGCCGCTTGATCTGCCTTGACGCTGTGACTGGATTCGAGGAGCTTGATTTCCATCTCCCGGTTTTTAGCCAGTTGAATCGCGTACAGCGCCAGAAACAGCACCATGAGCGTGGTGACGAGATCCGAGTACGAAAGAAGCCAGCGCTCAGGACTGGCCTCCGCGTCGTCTATCTTCGGATTGCGCTTTTCAGATGCGGTCGCCATGGTGTCCTACGCCAGCAATGCGTTGGATCGCTCGCGCACGTCGCCCGTCAGACGCGTCTCGATGGTTTGCGGCGATTCCCTGCGCGAGATGGCCAGCAAGCCGTCGAAGTACAGTTTGCGGTAGCGCAATTCGCTATCCACCTGCGCCTTGATCTTGCCGTAGATCGGCAGAAACAGCACGTTGGCGAGCGCGAGGCCGTAGAGCGTCGTCACGAACGCAACCGCGACGCCCTGGCCGAGTTGGGCCGGCTCCATAATATGGCCCGTCACCTGGATCAGACCCAGCACTGCACCCAGAATCCCGAAGGTTGGCGCGTAACCGCCCGCTTGCAGCCAGATGCGCGCCGCGGCCATGTGATTGCGTTCGTAGGCGTCCAGTTCGCGTTGCAACGCGTCTTCAATCACGGCGGTGGCAACACCATTGGCGATCAGCTCGAGGCCGCGTTTGGCGAACGGATGAATGCCGGCCGGGTCGATCGACTCGAAGGCGAGCATGCCGTTCAGCTTCGCTTTGTGTCCCCATTCCAGCAGCACGGAGAGGTTGTCCTGATCGACCGGTTTGGCTGTCGTGATGGCGAGCTTGAGTTGCCTGACGCCGTCGGAAAACCGTCCCCAGGTGTTCTGAACCATCACGGCGCCGATCGTCCCGCCGAGCACGATCACAAGGGCTTCGAGCTGGAACAGTGAGGCAAACCTTCCGCCCTCGAGCGAAAAGCCCAGCACAATGGCGGCGATGCCAAGAACGGCACCGCCCAGCGTCAGGAAATCCATAAAAGACCTCGACAGAGCCTAGAGGGTCGAACTGAGGGGCACCGAGGCACTCATCGAAGGCGATTTGACGCTTTTCACCAGATCGATAAAGCGCTGCTCGATTTCCGGAATTTCCAGCGGATCGATCTTGACGTCGCGCCGCATGATCCAGGAGATTTCGTTTTGGCGGGCCCGGGTCATGACCGACAGCAGCCGGTCGGCGATCGAATGATCGGCCATCGCGGTGAGCAGCTTGGCGAGGTCGTAGGTGTCGAAGGCGCTGACGGCGTCGAACAGGGTTCGCTGGTCGATGAATTCCAGGTCGGCGAGCGATTCGAGCTCGCTGGCAGCGCGGATTTTCCGTTTCGAGAAATACGCGGTGCCGTTTTCTTCGATGTAGTTCAACACCTTGGTCTTGCGGAACGCAAAAATATCCTCGGCGATTTCCGAGTGGGAAAGCTTCTTGAGAATCAACTGACGTTCAACGCCGATCAGCGCTTCCAGGTCCGACAGTTCGATCAATTCCAGCTCGCCGGTGATTGCGATATCCAGATCGTGATCGGCCACCTGCTGGGCGCGATCGGTGATCCGGACCGGGTCGAAGCTGACCATGTGGCGGCCCGCTGCGCCCTCGTCACCGGTGGAGCCCTTGCCGGCGAACTCCGGCCGTCCCGCGTCGAAGCTCACCAGATTGAGCTTTTCCATGCGCTTCAACATGGCCATCACATGCAGGCGCGAATGGCCCGCAATCGCGCGGCACTTCTTGATGACTTCGGACAAGGGTACCGACACTTCTTCGGTTGGCGAGCGGCGTGCGCGGCCGTCGCGGTTCTCGGCGCCGGCCATCAGCGCGAGCACGTGAGCATAGGAAAGCACGCCCGGCAGGAAGTCGGCATGCGTATAGGTCGCGAGCAGATCGTCCTTGCGCTTGGCGCGGCGAATGATAGTGCGCACTAGATGGCGAAGCAGCGGCGAGACGCGCTCCAGTTCCTGTTCGACGATGCTGGTGTCGATGATGGTCAGGCGGCAGAAGGTCAGTGCCTTGGCGGTGGAACCGCGCGGCTCGGACGGCAGCAAGGCCGACTCACCGAAGATTTCGCCTTTGCCGAGGGTCGCGAGAACGACCCGTTTTTCGTCACATTGCGTGGAGATTTCGACTTTGCCGTCCGCGATCACATAGATGGCTGAAGTTCCAACGTACCCCTCGGAGTAGATGACTTCGCCCGGAGCGGCGGTCCGCGACCTTGACGATTGTTGCTGATTCAATGTATTCCCCTGCGAGTGTGTGGCCCTGCTCAAGCGGTCTTCTTTGGACTCGCTCTCTGGTGGCAGTCGCTGCTGCCTCTTACCACTGGATAACGACTCGTTCGCCGATCTCTTTAGTGCGTTGACGCGCAATATGTGAGATGCCGCCAATGGCGGGCGCGAGATTGACAACCAACGAAGAACGTGGCGTACGTGCGGCAGAAACTTCAGATCAAGCGCGCAAACGTTTGGCGAGTTTTGCGCGAATATTGCTTTTCGCAGCGCAGAAGTGGGGCGCTTGCCTTTCTGCAACCGGCCGGATGGCGCGCGTGATGATGTACGGACGTCATGATATTAATCAGGATGTCTTAGCAAAATTCAGGGGCGTTGAATTGTTGTGCAGCGGCGCGGGGCAATCTGCCTCGCGCCGTAGTGCGGGTGCACGCTCCGCGCTACGTGGAAACCCCTGGCGCAACTGCCGTGCGGGCAGGGTCTTCCGGCGCTCAGTCCGCTATCCGCTTGTCCGCCAGCGCGTGCTGGCAGTCGGCCAGCACCTGTGTCACGAGCCGCGCCTGGAAATTGAGGTCGTCCGTATCGAGGATTTCTTCGACGGCGTCGCGCGCCCACTCCGCTTCGACAAAACGCGCGTGCCGCCCGGCAATCTCCAGCGCGAGGGCGGAGAGTTTGGCGACGCTCAACCAGTCAGCTTCCCGTAAGTGCCGGTCAAGCCACTTGTGGGCCGCCTGCACGTGAAAGGCCGGTTCCGGCCAGGTCTCATTGAGGTAATAGGCACCGAGGCTCCCGCAGGTGAGCCAGCAAAGCAATTCCACACGGTCACGTGGGCTCAGATGAAGGCGTACATCACTCATGGCGATACTCGCTACGATGAGTTGCGTTCGGTTCCCGACGGTGCGTGAACCGTCCTATGCTGCAACACAACGATAGCACGCGCTGCCCCTAATCTGGAACATCTTGTGCTAGTAGGGGCGAGGCGCCACACAACGGCCGCCGCGGGGAGGGCGGCCAGCGCGCTCAGAAGTTGTATTGCAGATAGATTTCGCTGAAGTTGGCGCCGGGGTTCGGATGATCGATACCGGCATTCGACAGATGCTGGAAGCGGAACCCTGCCTGATACTGCTGATGATCGCCGAGCTGGGCGCCGACGCCGAGCATGTCGGCAAACTGGAAGGACGACGAGAAGGTGCGGTCTTCGGTCTCCCTCACATGCGAAAGCAGGCGCACGCCGACACCGCCTTCGATGTACGGGCGGATCCAGCCCGAGCTCTTGATGAAGCGGAACACCGGCGTCACGCCGAATTCCCAGATGTTCGGATGGGCGGCGTTGCTCTCCCGGATGTCCCAGTAAGCAGCGTGGGCCTCTCCCACGACGGTAAAGTGATATCCGTCGATCTCCCACCAGGTTAAACCTGGGTCCCAGACGAAGCCGAGATCGGCCTTTTTAATATCGTGATCGGCGACACCGCCGGCAATTTGCACCCCAAACTGATCGGCATGTGCCGCTGCTGAACCGATCGTTAGCGCGCAAAACAGCAGGGCGCGGACAAAATTACCTTGCACAGACGTTTGTTTTGATCGCATGGGATTTCCGACCACTTGAGTGACTTGTTTATTTGCGGAAGCTTTTTTTCTTAAGACACACGTGCAAGCGCCCTATGGCATCGCGCTGCAACCATTGCACGCTTTGCCACTGTACAAGCCTGCACTCGCACTAGCTGTGCAGCGGGACACACATGGAACGGCTTTGGTGTTTGAATGACGAACGGAATTTTAGAGCGATACAGGCGCGCGCAATGTTGGCCTGATGGCAAATGAGTTTGCTTGGTTCCGCAACGATCAGGGTGGAGCTGTCTCGAGGGTCCATTCGCATATTTGTCAGAGAATTGAATTCAATGAGGAGGCAAAGGCAGCCTCAAGATGGGATGGCATGAGTCGCCTTCCGCATCTTCAGGCACCGTGCCGCCCTTATGGTTTTGCGATTTGTTTGCAGTCTATCCGACCTGCGAAGATTGTGCAGTGAAGGAGCGTATTACTGTGCCGACGCCGCACGCGCCTGGCCAAGCTCGATCGCTGGCACGATCATCACCGAGACAACGGAAAAGAATGAGATCACCAGGATGGACGCGAAGGTCAGGTGCAGCGATTGATGCAGGGCTAGCCGCACGGCCGCGCCGCTCGCGGTGCTCCCTGGCTCCGCATCCAGAATCTGTCGTAGCTGATCCGCGGTCACCGCAGCGATTCCCGAGGAATGAGCGAGCCCGTAGTTCAGCACCGCACCGAACATGGCGGCGCCCAGCGTGCTGCCCAGATTGCGCGAGAACAGATTGGATGCGGTGGCGCTGCCGCGCTCGGACGGCTTGACGATTTCCTGAATCAGGATCAGCGAACTGACGCTGACGATCCCCATGCCGAAGCCCATCACGAGGGAACCGACACCGGCGAGGACCGGGCTGCTTTCCGGCGACAGCATGGCGAAGAACACGGCGCCAATCGGCAGGAACACGCTGCCGCCGATCAGCGTGCGCCGCAGTCCGAGCAGATGGAAGGAGCGGGCGGCGAGGGTCGCGCCGCTCGGCCAGCCCACCATCATCATCGTCAACGCGAGGCCGGCCACCACCGGCGAGCGGCCCAGCACGCCCTGGACATACATGGGCAGAAAACTGGTCAAGCCCATCAGCGCCATACCCGACAGCACGGTAGCGACGTTGCACGCGGCGATCGGCCGGTGGCCCCACAGCGCGAACGAAATCATCGGATCGGCGGCGCGGCGCTCCTGCAGTACGAACAGGACGGCGCAGGCCACGAACAGCGCAAATTCAAACGCGACGAGCGCGTTACTGGAGGTGCCGGCGTCGGTGAGCGCCATCATGAGCGCGCCGATCGATACGGTGAAGAGAGTCGCGCCGGCGATATCGATTGACGGGCGTTCGCGCTTTTCGTGTTCGTGCAGAAACGCGATAAAGCCGGCCGCGGAAGCGAGGCCGATGGGAACGTTGATCCAGAAGATCCACGCCCACGACAGGTCGCGGATCAAGAGGCCGCCCGCCATCGGGCCGACCACGGCCGCGATGGCCCACACGCTTGCGAGGTAGCCCTGAATCTTGCCGCGTTCGCGCGCGGGGTACAGGTCGCCGACGATCGTCAGCGTGACCGGCTGGATGGCGCCGGCGCCGACCCCCTGGATCAGGCGAAACACGATCATCGCCGGCATGGACCAGGCGAAGCCGGCGAGCACCGAGCCCACCAGAAAGATCGCAATGCCGATGAGGACGATGGGCTTGCGACCATACAGGTCCGCGAGCTTGCCAAACACGACGGTCATCGCGGTCTGCGCGAGCAGAAAGGAGGAGAAGACCCAACTGTAGAGACGCAGGCCGCCGAGTTGCGTCACGATCTGCGGCATGGCGGTGGACACGATGGTGGCTTCAATGGCGACCATCGCCATCGATGCCATGACCGCGGCGATTACGAGGGGTCGAACTGTCTTGGGGTGCTGTGACATGCCGTCTATATAGAAGGAGAGAGGCCGTGCGGCTTCTGAAGGCCGCTCGAACGCGCAGCAGGGGACGATGTGGGCAGCGGTGTCAGCTTTCTGGAAGGCGCACACCGTGGCGGTGGCTCCATCACGACTGACACGCTACACAGTATTTGCTTAAGCGCGAGTACGGATGTTACCGCGTCATTGAGTGCGTTGCTTGCCCGCTGACAAGCGATCTCAGCCATAAGCGCGGTGCAATATCATGGTGCGACGCACCACAAAGTTGCACCAACTCAATTCATGTCGCGCCGCGAAGGCGCCTGGTCATTTAGCGGCCGGGTGCTGACGGTGCTGCAGAAAAGCTGCTTTTTCCGGTTTTATATCCGCGTTCGAAACCCCTTGCGCTCAGGGCGCTTAGCCTTATCCGGCGGACCTTTGCCTTTCGGTCGCAGCGCGCGGCTCTATCTGTCATTACGCTTTCAAAGCGATCTCCCGCCGCCCCATGGCATACCTATTGCATTGCAACGCACCGGGGCCAACGGCGGCCTCAGCGTATTGAAACTTGAAGGGCCGCTTGTCTGAAGTTCGAGCGACCCACAGGGACAACGGCGTCCCGAGTATCCAGAAGCCCACCGAGCAATCGGTGCGCGTGCTGGGTACTCGGGACGCTTTTTTTTGCGCTTCGTTTAGCGCTCCACGGGTTGGCACGCCCGTGCCGATCGCGCTCTTCAATAGCCTTCATCCTGCGAGAGAGACCCATGAAACATCTATTGAATTCGCTGACAAGCGGCAACTGGCGTGCATTGTTAGCGTGCTTTCTGTACTTCGATACCGGGTTCACCGTGTGGGTGATGTTCGGCCCGCTCGCCCCGTTCATTCACAAAGACATCGCGATGTCGCCCGCGGAACTGGGCTTCCTCGTCGCGGTGCCGGTGCTCGGTGCGGCGATCCTGCGCGTGACCCTCGGCAATCTGTACCAGGCTTACGACGGCCGCCGCATTGCCTTGCTCGGCGTGGCGCTGTCGGCACTACCGTCAGTTGTCATGCTGTTGTCGCCGACGCCGCCGTCGTATGTGATGCTGCTGGTGCTGGGCGTGTTCCTCGGCGTCGGCGGCGCAAGCTTTGCCGTGGCCTTGCCGATGGCCGGCAGCAACTATCCGCCGAAAGTGCAAGGGCTGGTGCTCGGCCTCGCCGCTGCCGGCAATATTGGCGCGGTGCTCGACGGCTTCCTGTTCCCGAGTATCGCGGACCAGTTCGGCTGGGCCAAAGCCGCGGGCGCCGCGCTGCCGTTGCTGGCATTGGCCGCAGTCGCATTGTTCTTCTGGGCGAAGGACCTCGGACCCAAATCGGGCAGCGCACCGCGCGCTTTGCGCAGCTTCTGCATTACGTTAGGCGGACTGATCGTGTTGGTGCTGGCCGTGCATGCGGGTGTCTTCGGCGGCGGCAAAACGGGGGTGCTGTTGTTGCCTGTGCTGGGCGCGCTGCTTGCCATCGCGGTATTGCCGAAGCACTACCGCAGCGTGCTGGCCGAAAGCGATACGTGGGTGGTGATGCTCGTCTACAGCATCACGTTCGGCGGCTTTGTCGGCATGTCCTCGTACGTGACGACGCTGCTGGTGTCGCTGTACCAGTTGCCCAAGCTCGAAGCGGGTCTGTTCATGTCGCTGCTTGCGTTCACCGGCGCGCTGGTGCGTCCGGTTGGCGGCTTGATCGCCGACCGCATTTCGGGCGTGCGCGCGCTGGTGTTGCTGCTTGCCGGCATCTCGCTGTGCGACTTCGCCTTCGCCGCGTGGATGCCGCCGCTGCCGGCCGGCATTGCGCTGCTGGTCGCCACCTATCTGTGCTTTGGACTCGGCAATGGCGCTACGTTCCAGCTCGTGCCGCAACGCTGGAAAGGCAAAACCGGCCTGATGTCGGGGATCATCGGCGCGGCCGGCGGCATCGGCGGCTTCTATCTGCCCGTCATCATGGGCATGGCCAAGGAAAGCACCGGCAGTTATCAGATGGGCTTTGCGACGTTCGGCGTGCTGTCGGCGCTCGCTTTCGCATTGGTCGCGCTGCATCGTGCGCGCTGGCTCAAATGGGCGCTGCCGGCTGAGAGTCTGGTTGTTGTGAGCCCGATGTCGGCTGGGGGTGTGCGGGTGGACAGCGGGGTGTGATGTGCGCGGCAAGCGCGCAGGACGGCTTCGTTTGTGAAAGAGGCCCGCGTCGTCGGATGACGCGGGCCTTAGTTGCTCACCAGGCAGAAGTAGCGCTGCTGCGTGACCCTTCAACTTACGCGTAACGGCGCCCGTGCTCAGAAACGGTAGACGACGCATCGGGCTGGTGCGGGCCACGTGTCTGTTCCCCACTCACCACCGCCTCGCCAATCGCATTACCAACCAGGATCACCGCAGGGCTGCCAAGGCCGGCCTCACGCGCAGTGACGGCAAGCGTTGCGAGCGTCGCCAGTACGCGGCGCTCATCGGACGTGCCGGCGGATTGCACCACCGCAGCGGGCGTGCCGGCGGGCAGCGACTCCAGCAGTGCAGCGCAAATGCTGTCGATGCGGGTCATGCCCATATAGATAGCGAGCGTTGTTCCAGTAGCGGCGAGCGCGGCCCAGTTGGGTTCGCTGTGGTCACGCAGGTGTGCCGTGATGAACGTCACCCCTTGGCAGTGGTCGCGATGCGTGAGCGAAATCCCGAGGCCCGCCGCCGCCGCGAAGCCCGATGAAATACCGTTCACGATCTCGAACGGAATCTGCGCGCGCCGCAACTCGGTCAACTCTTCGCCGGCGCGGCCGAACAGCAGGGCGTCGCCGCCTTTCACCCGCACCACGTGCCGTCCCGCGCGTGCGTAGCGCAAAGTCAGCCGCTGAATAAATGCTTGCGGTGTCGACTTGCAGCCACCGCGCTTGCCGACCCGGATGACATGCGCCTGCGGCGCCAGCGTCAAGATCTCGGGGTTGACGAGGTCGTCGAGCAGCACGACGTCCGCGGTCGCCAAGAGCCTTGCAGCCCGGATGGTAAGCAGATCGAGCTCGCCTGGACCCGCACTGAGTAAGGTGACCTTGCCGGTTGCCATGATGATGATGTCCTTGATCAGCTATGCAGCTGTTGCCGTGTTCAGGACCGTGCGGTTCGCCAAATACAAACGGCGTCCGCTCGTCGTGTGGAACGAGGGGACGCCGTTGTCCTGATGTTGCCTGTATGAGTGCGACGCGTGAGCTTAAAGTCCCTCGGGTCGCTTGATTCCGTGCGCCGACATCGTTGCCGCGCATTCTATTAAACGCAATATCCAGGCCAGATTGCAGTTGCGCACGTTGGGACTGCGACGATGCCGTGAATCGCAGACGAAACCGGCAGCGTCCACGAAACGCGCTGCACGGATGAAGTGCTGCACCGCACCACAGTTGTGCTAAGCCGCATCAAAATGCGTCGCTGAGCGGTGCGCGGGGTCATTCGCGGAAATTGGCGAGACGCCCGCCGCAAGGGCCGCCGCGTTGGATTGCACCACATGGCATGGCCTTTGCGTAAGTCTGCCCGGCGGATCAACGATGATCCGGCCAGTATTGCAGCAAAAGTCAATCCTTGATCACGGGCTTTTGGACAACGGCGTCCCCCGAATTCAGTCGCTTTGGCGACTGGATCCGCGGGACGCCTTTTTATTTGCCGGACGAAAATCATGTCGCGAATCGAGCTGGAAACGGATGAAACCTCTGCCATGAACGTGGTGGTCATCGGTCATGGGATGGTGGGTCACAAGCTCCTCGAATGCCTTGTGGACGAAGCGAAGTCGGCGTTGCACATCACCGTGCTGTGCGAAGAGCCGCGTCCCGCTTATGACCGCGTGCATCTGTCCGAATTCTTTTCCGGCAAATCCGCAGACGACCTGTCGCTCGTGAAGCCGGGCTTCTTCGAGCGCGAGAACGTGCTGCTCAAGCTCAACGCGAAGGCGCTGTCGATCGACCGCGCGGCGCGCACGGTGCGCATCTCGACCGGCGAGACCCTTTCCTACGACAAGCTGGTGCTCGCCACCGGTTCGTCGCCATTCGTGCCGCCGATCGCAGGCAACGATCGTCAGGACTGCTTCGTCTACCGCACGATTGAAGACCTCGAAGCGATGCAAGCCTGCGGGGTGCGCGCGAAAACCGGCGTGGTGGTAGGCGGCGGGCTGCTGGGGCTCGAATGCGCGAAGGCACTGCGCGACATGGGACTGGCCGCACATGTCGTCGAATTTGCGCCGCGCCTGATGGCGGTGCAGGTCGATGAAGGCGGTGGGCGGGTTCTGCGCAGCAAGATCGAAGAACTTGGCGTGCAGGTTCACACCGGCAAACAGACGCTCGAAATCGTCGATGGCGAGGCGGGTACGCACCGCATGCAGTTCGCCGACGGCACGCATCTCGACACCGACATGATCGTGTTTTCCGCGGGCATCCGGCCGCGTGACGAGATTGCCCGTGCCTGTGGGCTCGAACTGGGCCCGCGTGGCGGCATTGCGATCGACGATACCTGCCGCACCAGCGACCCCGACATCTACGCGATCGGCGAATGCGCGGCGTGGAACGGCATGGTGTATGGACTCGTCGCACCGGGCTACGAGATGGCGCGGATCACGGCGAAGCAATTGCTCGGCGACGAGGCGGGTTTTGCCGGCGCCGACATGAGCACCAAGCTCAAGCTGATGGGCGTGGATGTGGCGAGCATCGGCGATGCGCACGGCAAGACACCGGGCAGTCGCACATACCAGTTCAGCGACGAGCGCAAGCAGGTCTACAAGAAGCTGGTGGTCTCCGAGTGCGGCAAGCAGTTGCTCGGCGCAGTGATGGTGGGCGATGCAGCGGAATACGGCACGCTGCTGCAGATGATGTTGAACCGCATCGAACTGCCTGAAGCGCCGGAGTTTCTGATCCTGCCGTCGAGCGACGGCCAGGCTAAACCGGGACTCGGCGTCGACGCATTGCCCGAGAGCGCCCAAATCTGCTCGTGCAACAACGTCTCCAAAGGCGAAATCTGCGCAGCGGTGTGCGCGGGCGCGACCAGCATCGGGGCGCTGAAGACGGCAACCTGCGCCGGCACCTCGTGCGGCGGCTGCGTGCCGCTTGTCACCCAGGTGATGGAGGCCGAAATGAAGAAGCAGGGCATGGCGGTCAACAACCACGTCTGCGAACACTTCCCGTACTCGCGCCAGGAACTGCATCACATGGTGCGCGTAGAGGGTATCAAGACCTTTGGCGCGCTGCTCGAAAAGCATGGCCACGGCCTCGGCTGTGACATCTGCAAACCGACCGTCGCCAACATCCTCGCCTCGTGCTGGAACGAGTTCGTGCTGAAAAAGGAGCACGCCAGCCTGCAGGATTCGAACGACTACTACCTCGCCAACATCCAGCGTGACGGCACCTATTCAGTAGTGCCGCGCATGCCCGGCGGCGAGGTGACGCCGGAGGGGCTGATTGCCGTCGGCCAGGTCGCAAAGAAGTACGGCCTCTATACGAAGATCACCGGCGGCCAGCGTGTCGACCTGTTCGGCGCCCGCGTCGACCAGTTGCCGCTGATCTGGGAAGAACTGATCGCGGCCGGTTTCGAATCGGGCCACGCCTACGGCAAGTCGCTGCGCACGGTGAAGTCGTGCGTGGGCTCGACGTGGTGCCGCTATGGCGTGGGCGACTCGGTTGGGCTCGCTGTTGAGATGGAGAACCGCTACAAGGGTCTGCGCTCGCCGCACAAGATCAAGTTCGGCGTTTCGGGCTGCACTCGCGAATGCGCCGAAGCCCAAGGCAAAGACGTCGGCATTATCGCCACCGAAAAAGGCTGGAATCTCTATGTATGCGGCAACGGCGGAATGAGGCCGCGCCACGCCGAACTGCTCGCGGCGGATCTCGATCGCGAGACGCTGGTGCGCTACATCGACCGTTTCCTGATGTTTTATGTCCGCACGGCCGACCGACTGCAACGCACCAGCGTCTGGCGCGACAACCTCGAGGGCGGCCTCGACTACCTGATCGACGTTGTTGTGCACGACAAATTGGGACTCGGCGCGGAGCTGGAAGCGGCAATGCGCAACGTAGTCGATACCTATGAATGCGAGTGGAAGAAGGCTGTGACCGATCGCGAGACCCGCAAGCGCTTCCGTCATTTCGTCAACAGCGACAAGGTCGATGAAAACGTCACCTTCGTCGAGGAGCGTGGACAGATTCGTCCGGCAACGCCAGCCGAACGCGAGGCGGCAAAGCCGTTCCCGGTTCCGGTGGTCGTTGAGACTGTTTGAAAGCGCGATCCGAAGCCACGATCCAAAGCCACTGTCACTCACTCCAGGAAACCCATCATGAGTCACGATCGAAATCCGCTTAACTGGGTGCCAATTTGCGCGCTCGACGACATCGTCCCCAACACAGGCGTTTGCGCGCTCGTCGAAGGCAAACAGGTGGCCGTGTTCAATGTCGCGCAAGGCGAGGGCGGCGTATATGCAATCGACAATTACGACCCCTGTTCGCAGGCTGCGGTGCTTTCGCGCGGATTGATCGGCAGCCTCGGCGAGCGCATCGTGGTGGCCTCGCCGATCTACAAGCAGCATTTCGATCTGCGCACCGGCGAGTGTCTTGAAGCGCCTGAACATTCGGTCAGCGCGTTCGCGGCACAGGTCAAGGACGGCCAGGTCTGGGTCGCGGTATAAGAAGGTCGTGCACGTGATGAGCAGCGCAAGCGTCAAGACGGTGTGCCCCTACTGCGGCGTTGGCTGCGGCATGGTCCTGCAGGTGGAGGACGGCCAGGTCGTCAAAATCTCCGGCGACAAGGAACATCCTGCCAACTTTGGACGGCTTTGCACCAAAGGCTCGTCGGCCCACGTCGCGCTGCGCAAGTCCGGACGTCTCGAGAACGCTTTCGAGCGCAGCGACCGCAATGGCGACCCGATCCCGCTGCCGCTCGACCAGGTGATCGCCGACACGGGCCGCCGCTTGCGCACGCTGCTCGACACGCATGGCCCCGATGCGTTGTCGTTCTACGTGTCGGGCCAGATGTCGATCGAGGCACAGTACCTCGTCAACAAGCTCGCCAAGGGCTTCGTCAGTACCAACAATATCGAATCGAACTCGCGGCTGTGCATGGCGAGCGCCGGCAGCGGCTACAAGCTCTCGCTGGGCGCCGACGGGCCGCCGGGCTCGTATCAGGATTTCGACAAGGCCGATCTGTTCTTCGTGATCGGCGCCAACATGGCGGATTGCCACCCGATCCTGTATCTGCGCATGATGGAGCGCGTCAAGGCCGGCGCCAAACTGATCGTGGTCGATCCGCGCCGCAATACGACGGCGGACAAGGCAAGCCTTTTCCTGCAGATCAAGCCGGGTACGGACCTGGCACTCCTGAACGGTCTGCTGCATCTGCTGCATCAGAACGGTCAAACGAACAGTGACTTTATCGCTGCATTCACGGAAGGCTGGGACGACATGCCGGCCTTCCTTGCGGATTACACGCCAGAAAAGGTGGCTGCCATCACCGGCATCCCCGAGGCGGATATCCGCAAGGCCGCGCAATGGATCGGCGCCGCGCCAGAGTGGATGAGCTGCTGGACCATGGGTCTGAATCAGAGCACGCACGGCACCTGGAACACCAACGCCATCTGCAATCTGCATCTTGCAACGGGCAAGATCTGCCGCCCGGGTAGCGGACCGTTTTCGCTGACGGGCCAGCCGAATGCAATGGGTGGCCGCGAGATGGGTTACATGGGACCGGGCTTGCCTGGCCAGCGTTCGGTGCAGGTGGAGGAGGACCGTGTTTTCGTCGAGGACCTGTGGCGCGTTGCGCCGGGCACGCTCAAGACGGCGGTCGGGCAGGGCACCATCGATATGTTCTCGCGCATGGCGACAGGCGAGATCAAGGCGTGCTGGATTATCTGCACCAATCCGGTCGCCAGCGTCGCCAACCGGCAAAACGTGATTGCCGGATTGCAAGCCGCCGAACTGGTGATCGCGCAAGACGCCTTTCTCGACACTGAGACCAATCGCTATGCCGATGTCCTGCTGCCCGGCGCGCTGTGGGCCGAAGCGGAGGGCGTGATGATCAACTCCGAACGCAACATGACGCTGATGCAAAAGGCCATCGACCCGCCTGGCGCGGCGTTGCCCGACTGGCAGATCATCGCGCGGGTGGCCTGCGAAATGGGCTTTGCGGACGCCTTCAGTTATGCATCGGCGGATGAAGTGTTCGCGGAGATCACGCGTGCTTCGAATCCAAAGACCGGCTACGACCTGCGCGGCGCGAGCCATGCAAGGCTGCGCGAGACGCCGTTGCAGTGGCCTTGCGCGCCAGACGCAACGCATGACCGCAATCCGCTGCGCTATGTGAACGACGGCGTCAGCCAGACTCTCAAGGAGATGCCCGACGGCACCCGACCGGCGCTGGTCTTTCCGACCGCCAGCGGCAAGGCCGTGTTCTTCGCGCGGCCGCATACGGAACCGGCGGAAATGCCCGCGCCGGAATTTCCGATCGTGCTGAACACCGGCCGCTTGCAGCATCAATGGCACACGATGACCAAGACCGGCAAGATCCCGATGCTGAACAAGCTCAATCCCAAGCCATTCATCGAGATTCACCCGGAGGATGCGGCCGCGCTCGGCATCGAGGCAAGGGATCCTATAGAGGTGCGCTCGCGGCGCGGCCGCGCGGTGCTGCCTGCGGTGGTGACCGATCGCGTAAGCGCCGGTTCATGCTTTGCACCGATGCATTGGAACGACGTGTTTGGCGAAGACCTCTGCATCAACGCGGTGACCAACGACGCGGTCGATCCGATCTCGCAACAGCCGGAACTCAAGTTCTGCGCCGTGACGCTCACGCGGGTCGCGGCGGAACCGCTCGCCACGATGGCCGACTCTGATCACTCTGACGCCATCCCCTCCGGCACTGAAACCGCGGCCCCGTTGCTCGCGGTCGATGCCGGTTCGATCAAGGAAAGGGACATGTCCCGTATCGACGCCCTCGTCCAGTTACTCGGTTTGCCGGAAGTGCCCGCGCCGCAGCTCGACGACGCTCAACGTGCCTATGTATCCGGCTTTATCGGCGGCCTGCGGGCAAGCCAACGCGGCCAGGCGGACGGCGTACCCATGCTGCCGGCCAGCGCGCCGCTGCCGTCCGCCACACGGCTCTGGTTCGACGGGATGCTCGCCGGTCTCTACAGCCGTGCCGATACGGGCGCGCCGTCGCTGGGCGGCGGCCCGCTCGCCGTGTCCGATGCGGCGGCATCTTCATCCGCCGTGCGGATTGCACGGGCGCGGCCGAAAGTACTGCTGCTGTGGGCATCGCAAACCGGCAACATCGAATCGCTGACGGAGCGCTATGCCACGCAATTGATGGAGTCGGGCTTTGAGATTCGCACGACCTGTATGGCGGATTACGACGTTGGGGCGCTCACCAAGGCCCAATACGTGCTGCTGATGTCGAGCACCTTTGGTGATGGCGACGCTCCCGACAATGGAGAGAGCTTCTGGAGCGCGCTGAAGGCGGATAACGCACCGCGCCTCGATAACCTGCGCTACGCGGTGCTGGCCTTTGGTGACCGCAACTACGACGCATTTTGCGGTCACGGCCGCGCACTGGATACGCGTCTCGCGGAGCAGGGCGCGCTGCGCCTGCTGCCGCGGGTCGACTGCGATGCGGAGTTTCAACCCGCAGCCGACGCATGGCTCGAGCGGATCGTCGCGCGTATCAAGGAGGAAGATGCCGCGCTCCATGACGTGCCCGCGGACGGCATGATCCCGTCGGTTTTGCCCGGTGCGCTGGCGACCAAAGCGCATCCCGCGGCTTCGAGGCTCGTGATGAACTTGCGGCTCAACAAGGCGGGTGCGTCGAAGGATACGCGTTACTTCTCCTTGTCGACCGGAGACTCGGGCCTCGAATACGAGGTGGGTGACGCGCTGGGCGTATGGCCGAGCAACTGCCCGGAACTGGTCGATGAACTGATCGGCTTGAGCGGGCTCGCCGCGGATACGGCGGTGAATGTCAATGGCGTCGGCGACATGTGCCTCGCCGATGCACTCGGCAAGCACTACGAAATTGCCCGTCCCAGTCCCGAAGCGCTGGCGTTTATTGCCTCGCGTGATCGGAGCGGCGCACTCGGCGCCTTGCTCGCCGAGGACCGCAAGACGGATCTGAAGAAATGGTTGTGGGGCCAACAATTGGCTGACGTACTGCACGAGTTTCCGGTGGCGTTGACGGCGCCGGAGTTGCTCGGCATGCTCAAGCGCCTGCAGCCGCGGCTTTACTCGATTGCGTCGAGCCCGAAGGCGCACGCGGGTGAAGTCCACCTGACCGTTTCTGCCGTTCGCTACAACAACGGCCGGCGCCAGCGCAAAGGCGTCTCGTCCACCTTCCTAGCGGATCGCGCCGGCGATGTCAGTGTGCCGGTATACGTGCAAAAGTCCGCGCATTTCCGGCCGCCGCGCAACGGCGACACGCCGATGATCATGGTGGGACCCGGCACCGGCGTCGCGCCGTTCCGCGGCTTCCTGCACGAACGGCTCGCCCGTGGCGATACAGGCCGTAACTGGCTGTTCTTTGGCGAGCAGCATTGCGCAACGGACTTCTATTACGGCGATGAGCTGGAAACGATGCGCGCGAAGGGGCTGCTGAACCGGCTCGATCTGGCCTTCTCACGCGACCAGAGCGAGAAAATTTACGTGCAGGACCGGATGCGCGAACATGGCGCGCAACTGTGGGCGTGGCTCGAGTCCGGGGCACATTTCTATGTCTGCGGCGATGCCAGCCGGATGGCAAAAGACGTCGACGCGGTCTTGAAGACGGTGGTGGCCGGCCACGGCGGCATGAGTGACGAGAAGGCGCTCGAGTATGTCAACCGGCTCGCCCGCGAAAAGCGCTACGTGCGGGATGTTTATTGAAGCGTGGCGCTTGGGGCGTGATGTGGTGCGGCTTGGCGTTGCGCTGCGCTCGCCTCGCCAAAGCTTAAAGTCTGGAGTCTGGGGAGAGAAAACTCTGCAGTTCTGCACGTACCTGTGCAAGTACGCTGTCCCAATCGCCCGCCACCGGCTGCCGAAAAATCTTCATTGTTGGGTACCACGGACTGTCGTCCCGCTCGGTCATCCAGCGCCAGCATGTATCGAAGCGGTTGAGCAGCCACACCGGCTTGCCGAGCGCGCCCGCCAGATGCGCCACGGAGGTGTCGACCGAGATCACCAGGTCGAGCTGATCGACTAACGCGGCTGTGTCCTCGAAGTCGTGCAAATCGGCAGTAAGGTCCTGGATGGCGGGTCCGTCCCAGCGCGCTTCTTCGAGCGTCCTTAACTGCGACACCGCCGGCTCGCCTTTCTGCAGACTAACGAACGCCGCACCTGGCAGGTTCAAAGCGGCGAACTGCGCCAGATGAATCGACCTGCGGACATCGACCGGTCGCTGGACCGCGCGCGAACTGTGCGGAGCGCCTGCCCACGCCAGACCGACGCGAGGCGCTTGTCTCGCGCCAAGGCGCTGTTGCCACGCCAGCGCCTTGTGCGCAGAGGGCCACACGTACCGCGGCGCAAACGGCACCGTATCGACGGTGGTTCCGAACGCCAACGGCAGGCTCATGAACGGGCAGTGAACGTCGAACTCGGGCAGGGCCTCGCCTTGCGCGACGACCTGAGCGACGCCGCTCATCGTCCTGAGTAGCGGCGCCAGCGGCGCCTGGACCTGCACGATCAGCGTTGCGCCGAGTTCTGAAACCATCGGCAGAAAGCGGCAAAACTGCAGGCTGTCGCCAAGCCCCTGTTCGGCGTGCACGAGGATCCGCTTGCCGCGCAGCGATTCTTTGCCCAGCCACAGAGGTTTGTCCGAAATCAGTTCGGATGACTTGAGTTGCTCCGTCTGCCAGCGCCATTCATATTCCGGCCATCCCTCGCCGTAGTTTCCCAGCGTGAGATCACAGAGCGCATGATTGAAATGGGCAGCCACGTGGTGGGGCGAAAGAGCGATAGCCGCGTCGTAGTGGCCAAGCGCATCCGTATGCTGCCCCAATGCTTCCAACGCCATGCCGCGATTGCAGTGGGCGTCCGCGTGCAAGGGATTGAGGCGTGTCGCAATGGCAAAATCCGCCAACGCCTCATGATGCTTGCCCCAAAAGTGCTGCAACAAGCCACGGTTGTTGTAGATGTCTGCGTGATGCGGTTCGAGGGAGATCGCGGTGTCGTACGAGGCTAGCGAGGCCTCGTACTGTCCGGTGGCGCGCAATGCGTCAGCACGTCCCCAATGCGAAGGTCCGTGGTCCGGCATGAGCCGGATCGCTTCGTCGTGGCTCGCGACAGCGTCCTGATAGCGGCCCGTCGCAAACAGCGACAACCCGAAGTTGAAGTGAGCGAGCCCATAGTCTGGCTGGAGTCCAATGGCCCGCTGAAAGCAGGCCATCGCGAGCGGGTGATCACCCAATGCCTTGATAGCGAGACCCCGGTTGTTATGAAACGAGGCTTTGGACGGATTCAGTTCGAGCGCCTTATCGTAGTCCTTCAGCGCACGCTCATGCTGACCCAGTGCGTGGCAGGCATTGCCCCGGTTGTTCATGGCATCTGCATGGTTAGGCCTGTGCCTTAGCACCTCGTCATAGCTCGCTGCGGCAGCCTCGTACTGCTTCACCATTTGCTGCGCTTCACCGCGCAGAAAATACGCTTCCATGAGTTCGCCGTTCTCCGCGATGGCCCGGTTGATCCATTCGATCGATTCGTGCGGCTGCTTTGCCCGCAGGGCGATAAACGCCAGCAATAGCAACACTTCGCAGGATTGGGGCGCGAGTTGCAATGCCGCAAGGCAGACTTCGCGCGCCTGCGCGGCCTGTCCGGCTTGAAACAGCGTCGCGCCTTGCAGCGTAAGTTGGTGCGCTTGCGCGGCGTTTTCAGTCGGGGAGGGAGTCATGCATAGCCGGTTCGGGATCACGCCTGCAAGTATACGGCTTGGCGACCTGGGGCGATGCTCCCGCTCCTTTTGCCGGACTGGTTTGCTATGCGATCGGCATGGCTCACGTTCACTCAGGCAGTTTGCTCTGCGCCGAATTCCGGCTATTCTGCTTGGGGTTGTCCCACACGATTTTCCTTACGGACGGAGAGCATCAAGTGACATCAACCGCTGCGGACATTCCGCTCATTCCTCGCGCGCATCTGTTTGGCAATCCGGAACGCACGTCGGTGCATATCAGTCCGGATGGCCGGTTTCTGTCATGGCTTGCGCCCGTCAATGGCGTATTGAATATCTGGGTCACGCCCATCGACGACCTGACGCGCGCCCGGGCGGTCACGAGCGATACGAAGCGCGGCATCTTCGTTCATGGTTGGACGTACGAAGGCCAGCTTTTCTATCAGCAGGATGTCGACGGCAACGAAGATTTCCACCTCTACGTGGTCGACCTGGACACAGGCGCCGCGCGCAATCTGACGCCTTTCAAAGGGGTGACAGTGCACGTCGAGCGCGTCAGCAAAATCGCGCGTGACCGCATTCTCGTGGCCATGAACCAGCGCGACCCGAAGTATTTCGATCTGCACACGCTGAACCTCGCAACCGGCGAACTCGTGCTCGTTGAACAGAACACGGATTTTGCGGGCTTTATCACGGACAGGCACTACCGGACGCACTTCGCCACGCGCACGGCAAGTGACGGCACGAACGAGGTGTTCAAGCGCAACGCGGAAGGCGCGTGGACCGAATGGACCAGCTTTACGCCAGAAGATGCGTGGACGTCCGGACCGCGCCACCTGAACGGTGACAGCACCGCGTTATTCATGTTCGATAGCCGCGGCCGCGATACGGCGGCATTGACGCGGATCGATCTCGCCAGCGGCGCGACCCAGCTAGTGGCGGCGAATCCGCGTGTCGATCTGTTCGACTTCATTCTGGATGCCGATACGCTCGAGCCGGTTGCCTATTCCCTCGACGCGGAGCGCCGGGAGTATGTTGCGCTCACAACGGAAATCCAACGCGACCTCGATTTCCTGAACGGCAAGGAAGTGGGCGATTGGCACATTGGAGGTCGCACGGAGGACGAACGGCTGTGGATCATCAACGCCGATTCGGATCTGCGTCCGGCGACGACTTATCTTTACGATCGCGAGCAGCAAACGCTGCGCACCTTGTTCGAGCATCGCCCCGAGTTGAACGGGGCGCCGCTCGTGCCCATGCAGCCTGTGGTGATCCGCTCGCGGGACGGCTTCGAGCTGATCTCTTATCTCACGCGCCCCGCAGGCGCGAACCAGCCGGGGCCGCTCGCGTTGACGGTTCATGGCGGCCCGTGGGGACGCGACGGCTTCGGCTTCAATGCCGACCATCAATGGCTGGCGAACCGCGGCTACAGCGTGCTGAGCGTCAATTTCCGCGGCTCGATGGGCTTCGGCAAGAAGTTCGTCAATGCCGGCGACGGCGAATGGGGCCGCCGTATGGACGACGACCTGCTCGACGCCGTGGCCTGGGCCGTTGACAACGGCATCGCGGACCCAGCGCGGATCGCAATCATGGGCGGCAGCTACGGCGGCTATGCAGTACTCGCCGGTATGACGCGCAACCCCGAGCTCTATGCATGCGGGGTGGCAATCGTCGGACCGTCGAATCTGGAAACGCTGCTGGCAAGCATTCCGCCTTACTGGGAGTCGTTTCGTACGCAACTCGTCCGCGCCATTGGCGATCCCTCGACCGAGGAGGGACGGGCCCTGCTGCGCGAGCGCTCGCCCGTGCATCTCGCCGACCGTATCCGCCGGCCGCTCCTGATCGGTCAGGGCGCGAACGATCCGCGCGTCAAACGGGCCGAGAGCGATCAGATGGCCGATGCGATGAAGGTGAACGGCATCCCCGTGACCTACGTCCTGTATCCGGACGAAGGGCATGGTTTTGCGCGCCCGGAAAACAGCATCTCGTTCAACGCGATTACCGAGGCGTTTCTCGAACGGCATCTCGGCGGCCGGGCCGAACCGATGCGGGAAACCGAATGGAACGGTTCGACCGCCGAGATCCTGGAAGGGGCGGACCTGCTCGATTTACCGGCGCGGCACGCAGAGTAGGGCGTACCAGGACGTCTCCCGCGGGGCTCCGATCAGCATGTTGCGGTAGCCCCGCTTACGACCCGAAGAACGGTGTGCAGAAATCCGGGGGCCCGACGCAGTCGCCAGGGCCGTTAGGAGAACCGTGCAACGAGGCGCATCCGGCCAGCGTCGCCCCCACGGCGACGCACGCGGCGAGCCGTACCATTCGCGAGAATAAAGTCCGAAGTTTCATGATTTCAGATAGTTCGACAAAGACGTGAAAGCGAATCAGCGCAGCGCTGCAAGGCAGGATTGCACGCCACCGCACGAAGGGTTAAAGCAACAGTTCAAGCCGCCTCAGTGGTGCGCATACAAGGTGCGGTTCAGGGTCGCTAGCTGTCCGTCCTGTTCGGCGTGCACCAGCTCCTGATAAACCTCGGCGCGGGTTTTTCCCGCGCTGGGCTGGTCATACGGCGGCACCGACTGACTCTGGGTTTGTTGAGGCTGCTGCGCGGTCGTCGCAGCATCGTTCATACTGGGATTGGACTGGGCGAAGGCCGCGCTACTCACCAGGATTCCGGCAAGTGCGGCGAGTGTCATGCGTTTCATCAATTCATCTCCATGCGTGTGTGGCCTGAAACAACCGGCGCGAGGGCTTGGGTTGTCCGCTGGGATGCAGAATAAGACGCGCGGCCTATCGCAACGGGTTCATGAAAATGAAGAGATATTTAGACCGGACCGATGCCGGTCCTGGCGACTTTCGAGGTGCCGGCGCGTGGGGTTCAGCACGGGTTGGTGCGGTAGTACTGACTGGTTGTCGTACAACTCAAGCGGTTTGATCCGGGATGATGCCAGGCCCAAAGGAGCGGTGAGAGACTGCAGGCCGGTTGGCGATCACGATGACGGCATGCTTGCCGTTCGTCGCAGCGGATATCGGCTGCCTGCTCCCTTACCGGAGTATGCTCGGGTAATCCGGGACTCCTGAGTGGCCAGATAAGTGGTGAAATAAGATGGTGAAATAAGCGCTCGCTGCCTTTGGCGGCAGCGGTCCCAACGGGTTTCCACGTTTTGCGAAGCACAACTGGAGGGCATCCATGAACATCAGTCCTCTCGCCGGCAAGCTCCCGTCACACGACATGCTCGTCAATGTCCCCCGGCTTGTCACCGCGTACTACTCCGAAACGCCGGACCCGTCGCTTGCCGCGCAACGGGTCGCGTTCGGCACCTCGGGGCACCGTGGCTCGCCGTTCGAGCGCAGCTTCAACGAATGGCATGTGCTCGCCATCACGCAGGCCATTTGCCAGTATCGAAAGCAGCAGGGTATCGACGGCCCGCTTTTTCTCGGCATCGATACACACGCGCTGTCCGAACCCGCCAACGCCAGCGCGCTCGAGGTGCTGGCCGCTAACGGCGTCGAGGTCATGATCGCGCCGGACGGCGAATACACGCCCACGCCAGCCTTGTCTCGCGCGATCCTCGTGTATAACCGCGGCCGCACGTCGGGACTGGCCGATGGCATCGTGATCACGCCTTCGCATAACCCGCCCGAAAGCGGCGGCTTCAAATACAACCCGCCCAACGGTGGACCGGCCGACGGCAGCGTCACCGGCTGGATCGAGAAGGCGGCGAACGCCTTGCTGGAGACCGGGCTCGATGGCCTGCTGCGTGTGCCGCTAGCCCGCGCACTCGCTGCGTCGACCACGCACCGGCACGATTACCTCAACGCTTATGTCGACGACCTCGCCAACGTTATCGACATGGACGTTATACGCGGCGCGCCGATCCGCCTCGGCGTCGATCCGCTCGGCGGCGCCGGCGTGCACTACTGGGGGCCTATTGCGGAACGCTACGGCCTGAACCTGACCATCCTCAATGACGAAGTCGATCCAACGTTTCGCTTCATGAGCCTCGATTGGGACGGGCGCATCCGCATGGATCCATCATCGCCTTACGCGATGCAGCCGTTGCTAGGGCAGAAGGACCATTTCGACGTGGCTTTTGCCTGCGATACCGATCACGACCGCCATGGCATCGTCACGCGTGGGGCAGGTCTGTTGCCGCCCAATCACTACCTCACCGTGCTGGTCGATTATCTGTTCGCGCATCGGCCGAACTGGCCGGCTCGCGCGGCGGTGGGCAAAACCATCGTCAGCAGCCAGATGATCGACCGGGTCGCCGGGAAACTTGGCCGCACGCTTTACGAGGTGCCGGTGGGATTCAAGTGGTTCGTCGACGGTCTGGTCGACGGGTCCCTCGGATTCGGCGGCGAGGAGAGCGCGGGAGCGAGTTGTCTGCGACTCGATGGTACGGCCTGGACCACCGACAAGGATGGCATCGTGCCCGCGTTGCTGTCGGCCGAGATCACGACACGCATCGGCCGCGACCCCGCCGAAATCTACCGCGACCTGACGCAACGCCTGGGCGAGCCGACCGAGCGCCGCGTGCAGGCTGCCGCTACGGCGCCACAACGGGCGAAACTGGGAAAGCTGTCGCCCGCGCAGTTTCCGCATACTGAGTTGGCCGGCGAGAAGATCGAGCAGGTGCTCGACCGCGCACCGGGCAATCAGGCTGCTATTGGCGGCATCAAGGTGATCACGAAGAGCGGCTGGTTCGCCGCGCGCCCGTCAGGGACCGAGGACATCTACAAGATCTATGCGGAGAGTTTCAAGGGCGATGATCACCTGACCCGCATCGTTGAGGAAGCCCAGGCGATGGTGGACAGCACGCTTGCACAACAGGCGGCAACGCCCGGCGGCACTTCGACCTAACGAAGCGCACGATCCTCCCGAAGGAAGCGTCGCGCATCCACGGCGACGCCTCCAGACCAAAAGTCCTGCACCGTACAGACTCGCACCCTGATGCAGGTCATCCTGACCGGATGACGTTGCGCTTCGGGTGCGCGTCGACGCTTGGGCGTCCTCAGTGTCCCGATACAGACCGGACGGAACGAACCGCACCCCGCGTGACAACCGTTAACCGAAAACAGAAGGCCCTATGTCATTCCCACCCAATGCCAACAATCCCACCCGTGACCGCCGCGCCGAATTCGGCCTCGCCGATGCCGCGCGGGCGGAGAAACGCCAGCAGGACGACACGCGCAACGACCCGGCGGCGAGCAAATGGCGCTACCAGCCGGCTCCGCGCGTAGCGAAGCCTACGGAATAAAGAGTTGCAAAAGGGACGCTTTCCACTGGCCTCGGCGCAGCCATCCTGGCGAGCGTCGAAGATCACGCTGTCCCTGGCAGGAAGGTATTTCAATGATTCAATTCTCGCGTGTTCTGCGCGGCGGCAACTCGCCCTCGCCATGGAACAACACCGAGCCGGTCCGCGAGGAACTTTTTGGCGAGGAGCGACTGGCGCAGCACGCGCACAGCCTTGCCCGCGCGCAGCAGATTTCGAATCGCGCTTCAGCCCGTCCGGCGCTCGCGACGCGTCTGAAAGACAACGCGCAGCACCTCTTGCTGGCGTACGAAGCAACAGTGACGGCGGCCGCGCATGATGAAGCGATCACGCCGGCGGCCGAATGGCTGCTCGACAACTACTATCTGGTCGAGGAACAGGTTCGGCAGATCCGTGACGACCTGCCGCGCAGCTACTACCGTCAGTTACCCAAACTCAGCAGCGGACCATTTGCGGGTTATCCGCGCGTGTTCGGTCTCGCCTGGGCGTTTGTCGCCCATACGGATAGCCGCTTCGATCCCGATCTGCTGTGCCGCTTCGTACGCGATTATCAGACGGTAGAGCCGCTGACGATCGGCGAACTGTGGGCGGTGGCAATCACGCTGCGCATTGTGCTGATCGAGAATCTGCGGCGCCTCGCCGACCAGATCACCGATGGCAGAACGGCGCGCCTCGACGCCGATGCGATGGCCGATCGCCTGCTCGGCGTCGGCGAGCATACGCCTGAGGCCGTTGCCGCGCTGGTCGCGCATTATGGACGTTCCGCCTTGCGCGACACCTTCGCGGTGCAACTGCTGCAGCGCTTGCACGACCAGGATCCGGACGTCACGCCAGCGGTTAAATGGCTGCACGAGCGGCTCGCTGCCCAGGACACGACAGCGGACCGGATCGTCGCGGCCGTGCATCAGCAGCAGGGCGCCGCGAGCCTGACGGTGCGCAACGTGATTACCAGCATGCGTCTGATTTCCGACGTCGACTGGACCGAACTGTTCGAGAGAATCAGCCCCGTCGACGAAGTCCTGCGCACGCACGCCAGTTTTGTCGATATGGACTTCTCGACGCGCAATCTGTATCGCGGTGCGATCGAAGCGTTGGCGCGCGGTTCGTCGCTGAGTGAAACGGATATCGCGCGCCGCGCCGTCGCAGCTGCAGAGCGCGCGCGACGGACTGCGGAAGTACCGGCTGACGTGCTCAATCGGACGCCCAATCGGGTATCTCAGGCCGCGCCAACTGACTCGCAACGCGAACCGGATGCCGCCGAGGCCGGACTGCGCCGCGCCGGCGATCCCGGCTATCACCTGCTGGCGGGCGGGCGCCTCGCACTCGAGGCGGCGATCGGCTATCGTCCGCCGGTCGGCGTATGGGTGCATCGCTTTACGCGTCGTGCGGGTCTCGGCGGATACGTCGGTCGCATCGTGTTGCTGGCGGCGCTGCTGCTGGCAGGCGTGCTGGTCCTCGTGAGCGGGCTTGCACCTCACCCACGGTGGTTGATCTGGCTGGGCCTGGCAGGCGTGTTGCCTGCGCTCGACGTGGCGGTGGCGATCGTCAATCGCGGGGTGATGCGCGACGTTGGCGCCATCGTGTTGCCGGGCCTCGCGCTAAGGAAGGGGATTCCCGCCACCTTGCGCACGGTCGTTGCCGTGCCGACGATGCTGACCACGCCAGCTGCGCTGGTCGCACAGATCGAGCGGCTGGAAATCCATCACCTGGCGAGCCCAGGGGGCGAGCTTTACTACGTACTGCTGTCCGACTGGACGGATTCTCCAACCGCTGAGGCCGAGGACGACAGCAGCCTGCTGGAAGCTGCGGCGCAGGGTATCGCCAGGCTGAATCGCCTCTACCCGGGCGCAGCGGACGGTGAGCGTTTCCTCCTGCTGCATCGGCGCCGCACATGGAACGACGAAGAAGCGCAATGGATGGGCTGGGAGCGCAAGCGCGGGAAACTGCACGAGCTGAACCGGCTGTTGCGCGGCGCGCTCGACACCTCGTTCGTGGTTGTCGACGGCCAGCCGCTCGTCGTGCCGTCACAGGTGCGCTATGTCATCACGCTCGACTCCGATACCCGTC
The DNA here is from genome assembly GCF_050436665.1 of Paraburkholderia sp. EB58. Lineage (NCBI taxonomy): Bacteria > Pseudomonadati > Pseudomonadota > Betaproteobacteria > Burkholderiales > Burkholderiaceae > Paraburkholderia > Paraburkholderia sp. EB58. Next base: position 81,042 of record NZ_JBNDMQ010000025.1, read on the forward strand.
TGCCGCGCGACACCGTGCGCCGTCTGATCGGCAAGATGGCCCATCCGCTCAATCGCGCGGTGTTCGATCCGGTGAGCCAGCGGATCGTCGAGGGCTACGGGGTCTTGCAACCGCGTGTGACGCCGTCGTTGCCGGTGGGCGCAGAGGGCTCGCTGTTCCAGCGTGTCTCATCGAGCCCGAGTGGGATCGATCCGTATGTGGCTGCTGTGTCGGACGTCTATCAGGATCTTTTCGACGAGGGATCGTACGCCGGCAAAGGCATCTATGACGTGGATGCGTTCGAGACCGCATTGGCCGGCCGGGTGCCCGACAACACCATGTTGAGCCACGACCTCTTCGAAGGGATTTTTGCACGCGCAGGACTTGCTTCGGATATCGAAGTGGTCGAAGCGTTTCCGTCCCGTTACGACGTCTCGACGGCTCGCCAGCATCGCTGGGCGCGCGGCGATTGGCAACTGCTGCCATGGCTCATGACGCTGCACAGGCGCGCCGACCTGACGTTGCACGCTACGGCCCGCTGGAAGATGCTGGACAACCTGCGCCGCACGCTCACGGCGCCGGCGGCCTTCATCGCGCTGCTGGTGGGCTGGGCCTTGCCGTTTTCGGTCGCGCTCCTGTGGACCGCCTTCGTGGTGGCGACGATCGCGTTGCCGGTGCTGCTGCCCACGCTCAGCGCGCTGGTTCCGCGCTGGCAACGTCCACACGTGAAGATGACCTTGCGCAGCCTGCTGCGCGTCTGGCTGGACGACTTGTGGCTCGCGCTCGGCAAATGTGGCATGTCGATTGCCTTTCTCGCGGAGCAGACCTGGTCGATGAGCGATGCGATCGCCTGCACGCTGTTTCGCGTGCTGGTGAGCCACCGGCATCTGCTCGAATGGACGACCGCAGCCGAAGCCGGTGCCCGTGAGCGTCTGACGCTGGCTGCGACGTTCCTGCGCATGCGCGCGGGTATTGCGCTTGCACTGGTTGGCATGACGGCCAGCGCTGCGGTGGCGTGGCGCTTCGGCCATCACGGCGCGTGGGTTGGGGTGCCGTTCGTGTTCGGCTGGCTCGGTTCGCCCGCGCTCGCTTACTGGTCGAGTCGCGCACCGCGACCGGCCGGCGATCTCGTCGTCACGCCTGAGAACGCACAGCAACTGCGGCTCCATGCCCGTCGCACGTGGCGTTACTTTGAAACCTTCGTCACGCCTGCGGACCAGATGCTGCCGCCGGACAACTTCCAGGAGGATCCGCGGCCGGTCGTCGCGCATCGGACCTCGCCGACCAACCTCGGGCTCTATCTGCTCGCCACCGTCAGCGCGCGCGAATTCGGCTGGGCCAGCACGCTGGATAGCGTGGCGCGGCTGGAGACGACGCTCGCCGCGATGCAGCGCCTCGAGCGCTTTCGCGGCCATTTCTATAACTGGTATGACACGCAGGATTTGCGGCCGCTGGAGCCGAAGTACGTGTCGTCGGTGGATAGCGGCAATCTCGCCGGTCATCTGATCGCGCTGGGTAACGCCTGCCGCGCATGGGCGGCACAGCCCGCGCAAACCCTCTGCAACGTGGCCTTGGCAGGCATTCGCGACAACCTTGCTTTGTTGTGCCAGGCGCTGCACGAGAGTCAGGGTAGGGCGGAGCGTACGCGCCTCGCACTGCATGACGAATTCGATCAGGCCGTGACGGCACTGCGAGCCGCGCTTGCCGACGTTGCTGCGGACGATTCGAATAGCTCTGCGGCGGCAGCAGGCAGTAGCAGCGCGCAAGCAACCATCGTTGCGCCGGCATGGCCAGCCATCACGCTACTTGCCGCCACAGTGGCCGACATCGCGCGTGCCCTCGTCGATGAAGTCCGTACGGATCAGGGCGACTCGGGCGCCGACGTGCGCTTCTGGGTCGACGCGCTGGAGCAGGCGATCCATAGTCACAGCAAAGATCATGATGGACACGAGCAGCACACGAACGCCACGGACGAACCGGCGACCTTGCGCGAGCGGCTGACGGCCTTGACCAGTACCGCACTAACGATGGCCAACGCGATGGAATTCGGCTTCCTGCTGGACCCCGTGCGCAATCTGCTCTCGATCGGCTACGCGGTCGCCGATGGCCGCCTCGACCCGAGCAGCTACGACTTGCTGGCATCGGAAGCGCGGCTCGCAAGCTTCGTGGCGGTTGCCAAAGGCGACATCCCCGCGCGCCATTGGTTTCGCCTCGGCCGCATTGCGACCCCGGTGCCGGGTGGCGCCGCACTGGTTTCCTGGTCCGGCTCGATGTTCGAGTACCTGATGCCGTCGCTGGTGATGCGTGCGCCGGCCAGCAGCCTGATCGCGCGGACCAACAAGCTGGTGGTGCACCGGCAGATGGGTTACGGCCGCGCGCTCGGCTTGCCGTGGGGCATCTCCGAGTCGGCCTACAACGCACGGGATCTTGAGTTTACCTATCAATACTCTAGCTTCGGCATTCCGGACCTCGGCCTGAAGCGCGGTCTCGGCCACGATGCGGTGATTGCACCGTATGCGACCGCGCTGGCTGCCATGGTGGAGCCCGCTGCGGCCACCGACAACTTCGCGCGTCTCTGTGCGGCCGGAGCCTGCGGGCGCCATGGCTTCTACGAGGCGCTCGATTACACGCCCGCCCGCTTGCCCGAAGGCCAGACGGTGGCGGTGGTACGTGCATTCATGGCGCATCACCAGGGCATGTCGATTGTCTCGATCGCCAACGCGCTTCTGGGCGGTTGCATCCGCGAATTCTTCCACGCCGAGCCGGCCATCCAGGCAACCGAACTGCTGTTGCAGGAACGCATGCCGGGCAGGGTGGCGGTCGCCCATCTGCGGGTCGACGAGAACCGCGATACCGGCCAGATGCGCGGCGTCGAGCCAGCGGTGGCACGACGTTTGTTGTCGCCGAACGACCCGTCGCCTGCGACCCATCTGCTCTGCAATGGCCGCTACGCGGTGATGATTACCTCGGCCGGCTCGGGCTACAGCCGCCGCGGCGATCTGGCGGTGACCCGCTGGCGCGAGGACGCGACCTGCGACAACTGGGGCAGCTACCTGTATCTGCGCGACGTCGAAAGCGGTGAGTTCTGGTCAGCCGCATGGCAACCCACGGGTGTGGTGCCGGACAGCTACGAGGTGACCTTCACGGAAGATCGCGCAGAGTTCGTGCGGCGCGACGGTACGCTGACCACCTCGCTCGATGTGGTGGTGTCCGCCGAAGACGATGCCGAAGTGCGGCGAGTCTCGGTGGCCAATTCGGGTCCGCGCGCGCGCGTGATCGAGTTCACCTCGTATGCCGAGATCGTGCTGGCGCCACCCGCCGCCGATCAGGCGCATCCGGCCTTTTCCAAACTGTTTGTCGAAACGGAGTATCTGGCGCAGAGCGGCGTGATCCTCGCGACCCGGCGGCGCCGCTCACCGGACGAACCCGAGGTCTGGGCCGCGCATCTGGCGGTCATCGAGGGCAAGACCGTTGGGTCACTCGAAGTGGAAACGGACCGCGCGCGCTTTATCGGCCGCGGCCGTGATGTGCGCACACCGCTGGGTCTCGCGGATGAGCGGGCGCTCGGCAACTCGGCCGGGGTCGTGCTCGACGCGGCCTTCGCGATGCGCCAGCGGCTGCGCATCGAGCCGGGCGCGACGGCCAGGATCGCCTTCTGGACCATCGTCGCCGATTCGCGTGCACAGTTGCTGGATCTGGTGGACAAGCATCGCGACGGCGCTTCGTTTGCACGCGCCGCCATGCTTGCCTGGACCCAGGCGCAAGTGCAGTTGCGCCATAACGGCGTGAGTCCCGATGAGGCAGGACTATTCCAGCGCATGGCCGGCCATATGCTGTACAGCGATCCGTCGTTGCGGCCGGGTTCGGCTGCGCTGCAGCGCGGTACAGCCGCAGTTGCCGCGGCGGGCGGTGTTGGAGCCGCGCCACTGTGGGCGCATGGCGTGTCGGGCGATCTGCCGATCCTGCTGGTGCGGATCGACGATATCGAACACATGGCGCTGGTGCGGCAACTGGTGCACGCGCACGAGTACTGGCATATGAAGCGGCTCGCGGTGGATCTGGTCATCATCAACGAGCGCGCCGCGTCGTATGTGCAGGATCTGCAGGCTGCACTCGAAACCCTTGTGCGCTCCGGCGAGGCGCAACCGCGCGAGCAGGTGGGCGGCGCTGCGCGTGGCAACATTTTCGTGCTGCGCACCGACCTGATGTCGGCTGACGCGCGGGCGTTATTTCCGGTGGTGGCGCGTGCCGTGCTGGCGGCGCGCAACGGGCGCTTGCTGGACCAGTTACGACGGCTCGCGAGCACGCCACCACCCAGTCAGCCGCGCGCGAGACGTTTGCTGAGCGCGCCGCCGTTGTCCGCTTCCGTGAGAACCACGCCGCCTGGCGCGGGGCTGGAATGCTTCAATGGCCTGGGCGGCTTTGCGAACGACGGCCGCGAATACGTCACCATTCTCGCGGCCGGGCAATGCACGCCTATGCCGTGGGTCAACGTAATCGCCAATCCGGCCTGCGGTTTTCTCGTGTCTGCCGAAGGCAGCGGCTACACGTGGGCGTCGAACAGCCGCGAGCATCAACTGACACCCTGGTCGAACGACCCAATCAGCGATCCAACGGCCGAAGCGTTTTACGTGCGCGACGACGATACGGGTGCGCTGTGGGGACCGCAGGCAAACCCCGCGCGTGACACCGCGCCAAGTGCCGCACCGTACATCGCGCGGCACGGCCAGGGGTATAGCCGCTTCACGCACACAGCGGAAGACGTCGCGCTCGACCTGCTGCAATTCGTGCCGCTCGAGGACCCGCTGAAAATCTCCCGTCTGACGCTGCGTAATCTGTCCGGCCGCACGCGCCGGCTTTCGGTGACGGCTTACGTCGAATGGGCACTGGGGGCGTCGCGCAGCATCGCTGCACCTCACACCATCAGCGAGATCGATGTGCCGACGCAGGCCATGTTCGTCCGCAACGGCTGGACCGAGGCGTATCGCGGCCGTGTGGCCTTTGCGGACCTGGGCGGCAAGCAGACCAGTTGGAGTGCGGACCGGTGTGAGTTCATCGGCCGTAATGGCAGCCTGCACTTTCCGGCAGCACTAGCCACTGACGATGACGCCGCGCCGCTGTCAGGCAAGGTCGGCGCAGGCCTCGATCCATGCACGGCGCTGCAAACCACGCTCGAACTGGAACCGGGCGGAATCGCCGAGGTGGTGTTCGTGCTGGGCGAAGCCGCCTCAACTGACGGCGCGCGGAAGTTGATCGAACGCTATCGCGACGCCGACCTCAACGCGGTGCTCGCCACGGTGATGGCGTTCTGGGACGACACGCTCGGCGCGATTCAGGTCGTGACTCCCGATCGGACGATGGACCTGATGCTCAACCGCTGGTTGCTGTACCAGACGCTCGCGTGCCGGATCTGGGCGCGTGCGGGCTTTTATCAGGCAAGCGGCGCGTACGGCTTTCGCGATCAGTTGCAGGACGGCATGGCGCTCGTCGTGGCGCGTCCCGAGCTGACCCGCGAGCATCTGTTGCGGGCGGCCGCACGCCAGTTTCCGGAGGGTGACGTGCAGCACTGGTGGCTGCCACAAGGCGGCGCGGGCGTACGCACGCATATTTCCGACGACCGCGCGTGGCTGGCCTATACGGTGGCTCACTATGTGGAGGTGAGCGGCGACACGGCGATTTTCGACGTGGACGTGCCGTTTCTCGACGGCCGTCCGTTGGCCGAAGGCGAGCATGACGCTTACCTGGTGCCGACCGTTTCGGAGAGCAGCGCGCCGCTCTTCGAGCATTGCGTGCGCGCACTGGAACAGAGCCTCGCGCTGTTCGGCACGCACGGCCTGCCGCTGATGGGCACCGGCGACTGGAACGACGGCATGAACCGCGTAGGCGAGGCGGGCCTTGGCGAGAGCGTCTGGCTCGGCTGGTTTCTGTGCGCCACGCTAGCGACATGGGCGCCGCTCGTGCGCGATCGTGGGGATAGCGCCACGGCCGAACGCTGGTCGATGCGCGCCGAGGGGCTGCGCAAGGCGCTCGAAAGCGCGGGATGGGATGGCGAATGGTATCGGCGCGCCTATTTCGACGACGGCACGCCGCTGGGATCCGCCTCTAACGATGAATGCTCGATCGACGCGATTGCCCAGTCGTGGAGCGTGTTGTCCGGAGTGGCGAATGCCGAACGGGCCAGGAGTGCGATGACGGCACTGGAAAACCGGCTGATTCGCCGCGACGATGGCCTCGCCTTGCTGTTCACGCCGCCGTTCAATCGCACGCCGCTCGACCCGGGATATATCAAAGGCTATCCGCCCGGCATTCGCGAGAATGGCGGCCAATATACGCATGCTGCCATGTGGTCGGTGCTGGCTTACGCGCAAATGGGCGATGGCGATCGTGCCGCGGACCTGTTTGCGATGCTCAATCCGGTCAATCGCAGCCGCACGCGCAGCGGCGCGAAGCGCTACAAGGTCGAACCTTATGTGGTTGCCGCCGACGTGTATTCGGTCGCGCCCCACGTCGGGCGCGGCGGGTGGACGTGGTACACGGGCTCGGCAGGGTGGATGTATCGCGCCGGCATCGAAGGTCTGCTTGGCATGCGCAAGCACGGCAATGAACTTTTGATCGATCCGTGTGTGCCGCGCGCCTGGCCGGCTTTTGCAGCAGTGTTTCGCCATGGCGCTGCACGCTACGACATCGTCGTGAACAATCCGCATGGAGCGGGCCGCGGCGTCACCGGTATGGTCGTGGACGGCAGGGAGCTTGAAGCGGGGCAGCACGCGGTGCAACTGATGGACGATGGGGCGCGTCACAGTGTGATCGTGACGCTCGGGCAGCCGAAGGTGTAGCGTTTCACGACAGGAGCGACGCCAATTCACCCTGGTGTCGCTCTCTCCGAAGCCTGGCGCGGCGTGACAGCGCGTGAATAGTATTAACCGTGATCGCCGTGATAGTCGCCGCCGTGATAATCACCGCCGTGATAGTCGCCGTGATGATCGCCGTCCGGGACCACAATGCACGCGCTCAAGCTGACGATCAGCGATAGCACGATCATGATCCATACCCGTGGGTGGTTTTTCATATGTGTTCTCCCTTTTATTACCTGTAAGCGGCGCCCGGGATTGCCATGGCCCGGAGCGTCTATCCCTATCGTGCTCGCAGTGGGAATTGAAGTCGGTACGGTCGCGTACCGGTATGGAGGCCGTTTACGGATACCGTACAGACACGTCGCGTTAGGCGTGCCACCATGGACTGTGCGCCGCATCCCCTTTCATCGTGGAGCGAGGCGCGGGTTCAATGCCGCGGTTCAATGCTTAACGCCGCACAGGAGGGAGCCTCACCATGGTTGTAACGTCCAATCCGTTTACCGATCTCGCCAAACTGTTCGCCAGAATCAATATCCCAGGCGTCGATATGCCGTCGGTGATCGCAGCACAGCATAACGATATCGACGCGCTCGCGACAGCCAGCAAGCAGGCGCATGACGGCATGCAGATTCTGGTCCGCAAGCAGATGGAGTTTTTGATCACTACGATGCGCGAGATCCAGACCACCATGCAGAAAACGGACGTCGCCGGCAAGCCGACGGAGGCCATTTCTCAGCCGCGCGAGTTTGTGGCGCAGACGCTGCATAAAGCCTTCGAGAGCATGCGCGAACTCACGGATATTGCACAGATTTCGCAGACCGAAGCATTGGTAGCGATCGGTGCTCTCGTCGCCACCCCTGAATGAATAACGGAGTTTCCTGATGCGAATTGTCGTTGCGCTTGGCGCAAACGCGCTACTCAAGCGCGGTGAAGCAGCGAGCGCGCAGGCGCAGCAGGACAACATCCGCCTTGCCGCCGTGCAACTGGCGAAGGTTGCTGACGGCAACAGTCTGGTGATCGTGCATGGAAACGGACCGCAGGTCGGTGTGCCGGCCTCGCAAGGGAAGAACGCCCCGGCGGCGGAGCAGCTTCCGCTCGATGCACCGGACGCGCAAACGCAGGACATGACCGGCTACGCGATCGAGCTGGAGCTCGGCAACCTGCTGCCCAGCGGGCGTTCCTGCGCAACCTTGCTGACGATGGTCGAAGTCAATCCCGCCGATCCCGCTTTCAAGTCTCCTGACAAGCCCATCGGCGCGGTCTTCACCGAGGCCGAAGCGGCGCTTGCAACCCGTGACCAGGGTTGGACCGTGACGCAGGATGGCGCGGCGTACCGGCGTGTAGTCGCGAGTCCCAAGCCGGTCCGTATTCTGGAAATGCAGCCGGTGCGCTGGTTGCTCGCTCACAGCACGATCGTGATCTGTGCGGGTGGCGGCGGCATTCCGTTCGTCGTCGAAGGCGAGCGGCGCCGGCTCGGCGTGGAGGCGGTCGTGGACAAGGATCGCAGCGCGGCGTTGCTGGCCCGCGAACTCGAAGCCGACCTGCTCGTGATCGTGACCGACGTCGCGGGCGTTTACCTCGATTGGGGCGCACCGTCTGCGCGTCTCATCAGGCTCGTGAGTCCGGACGCGCTGGACCGGCTGGATTTCGCGGCTGATTCAATGGCGCCGAAGATCGAGGCTGCGTGCGATTTTGTCAAACGCACAGGACACCGCGCCGTCATCGGCGCCTTAGACGATATCGAGCAGATGATCGCCGGAACTGCCGGCACTTCCATCAAACGCGATCAGATGGGGCTGGTGGAGGGCTAGACACAGAATTTCTATTGCAGATGATTGAATGCTTCGCGAGGTGACTTACCATGAATCCAATCACAGTAGTTCTTTCCGCCGTATTTCTATTGGCCGGCGTGGCGGCCGGAGGCCTGCTGAACGTCTATCTGGGCGTGCCGTTTTTCATCATTGCGATTATCGTCGCTATGTCGGTCAGGGTGGCCAATGTGTGGGAGAAGTTCGTCATCCTGAGAGTGGGGAAACTGCAAAGTGTCAAAGGCGCGGGCTTCTTTATGATTATCCCGGTCTTCGACAATGTGGTTGCCATCATCGATGAACGTATTCAGACAACAGCGTTCAACGCAGAACAGGCGCTCACCAAAGATACGGTACCCGTCAATGTCGACGCTATCATTTTCTGGCATGTATTTGACGCACAAAAGGCTGCACTCGCGATCACCGACTATCGTCAGGCGATCGACCGCGTCGCGCAGACCACTTTACGCGAACTGATCGGTTCGTCGTTGCTGGCTACGCTCCTCTCCGATCGGGTGGCGGCAGACACGCACCTGCGGGACGAAATCGCCAGCAAGACGGTTGAATGGGGTATCGCGGTAGGCTCCGTAGAAATCCGCGACGTGGCGATACCGGTGGCGTTGCAGGATGCGATGTCGCGTCAGGCACAGGCGGAACGCGAAAAGCAGGCGCGTGTGATTCTCGGCTCGGCGGAAGCGGCGATTGCATACAACTTCGTCGAAGCAGCACGGGTCTACGAGCAACAGCCGGGAGCCCTGCAACTGCGGGCGATGAATATCATCTACGAGACAACCAAGGAACGTGGGGCCACGATTCTCATGCCTACGTCGATGGTTGATAGCCTTAACCCTGCGTTGGCGCTCGCCATTGCGGGGAGCGATGTCACCACCGGCACGCCGGTAAGACCGCTCAAGACGGCGGCCTGACGTGCCACGCAACGATTTACTGCGCGATTTACTGCGCGATTTACCGCGCGACTTACTGCGTGTTCTTCGCAGGATCTTTATCGCGCATCGCCGAGACATGCAGCTTCGCTGCCTCGTTGCTGTGGGACAGCCCGCGTAGCGCCAGCGCAAACGCCAGTTGCGTCTCGTGAGCGACCGCGCCACGGTCCTGATCGAACTGACTGGCCGCGGTGCGCATATGCCGGGCAGCCTGCTGATGAAGTTCGGTTGCGATGGCATGATGCTGCGCTGCTCCGGCGTGGCTGTCGGCAGGTGCGGTGGCTGGCGGCACGACCAGCGGTGCACCGTGATGTTTGAGCGCCTCGTTGGCCCGGTCGATGGCATGCAACGCGTGACCGTGCGCCAACATCGCCTGATGCGCGGCATGGGCGAAGTCTTTGCCTTCCTCGAAATGCCGGGACGCTTCGCGGTGCAATCGCGCTGCCTGCTCGTGATGCGACGCGGCGGCCTCGAGATGTTCCTTTTTGCCGTGTTTACTGTTCATGGTTGCTCCTGTGCGCTTGTCTGATCATTCCTGATGAGTGAGCGGAGCGCACTTTTACCGTCCGTGTCCGCCATGCCCACCACCGTAGTATCCGCCAAAGCCGATGCCGACATTGACGGCGGGAGCTGCGTAATAACCTGGGGGATATCCGTAGTAGGCCGGCCCGGACTGGTAGGTGGGCCCAGGATCGTAGCCGTAACCCGAACTGTACGGCGGGGCCACGACGCAGCCTGAAAGGACAGCAACGAGCGCAAAAATACTGAGAAGTCGGATCATGATGGTCCTCCTGTCGAAACATTGGAGGGACCGGCTGTAGCGTGGGTTCGGCCGGCTGGCGACGGCGCATCGCAGCACCGTATGCCTCAGATCCTTGCATCAATCGTGCCACGGTGTCTGTACGCTGGCGACCCGTGGCCGTATGCGTTCGCAATCGCCGGCTATTGCGTGCTGCGGTGACCTTTTGATTCCCTGGCGGTGGCGTCAGTCGCCCGAAGCGCCGCGTTGGCCGTGACCAGTAAGCCCGCATCGTGCTCGCGCAATGCGGCATCGACTGCTTCGAACGCCTTCTCCAGCGCCTTCCGGTCGGATTTCGTGGCATTGCCGCTTTCCGACACGGCGTCAGCTTCCTTTTTCAGGCGCTTCACGAGTTTCGTGGCGCACCGGCTATCGAGCGTCCTTGCGACGACGAACTGGTGGATTTGTGTGGTCAATGCCAGCAACGTCGCTTCGGTGGTTTCATTCGAGTCGCCGGCATCACTGGCGTACGGTTTCTTGCTCATCATGACTCTCCTGGGTAGGCCCACTCGTGCTGAGCAGGATCGAAGTGGCCGCCTTCGGTTGGGATGAGACTGCGATTGAGTTGCCACCAGAAGAATGGACATCTCGTCGACGGGCGTAGCCGTGTACGCGCTATGAGGAAGTATTCGACGACGCTCACCAGGTTGGGCTCCGGTGGTGAGCAATCAGGCCAACGAACGACGCTGGCACCTGCTTGAAAGTAACATTAAACGTGGCCCATAGCGACTGTTCGCTGTGAACTCCGTCAAAGTTTTTGTTCAGCGCTGCGCGATGCCGCTTCGGCAAGCTCCTCGAGATACCGCCATGGATAGATACCGCGCGCGTGGTCGTCGCTGAAGACGAGCTGCACGCCGTAGCCCATCGGCTGCACATCGGTCAGTGTCACATCGGGCGATGCGTGTACCGTGCTGTCGTCAAGCCGGATGCGGCGGCATTCGGCACACGCACACGCGCGGCGCAGCTCCGCATGAGCGATCTGCTGTTCGCGCCCATCGGGCCACTGCAGCGTCAGGGTGCGCGTAGCGGCGTCGCTGGCGATCTGCTGTGGTGTACTCACGCGCCTGCGCCTTCGATCTGTTGCAAGGCGATCCGGACCGCTTTGCGCACATCCGGGTCGCGATCCTGCAGGGCCTCGCGCAGCGCGGGCAAGGTCTGTGGGTCGCGCAGTTCGCCGAGCGCAAGCGCGGCTTCCTTGCGCAGGTTGCTGACGGTGTGGGTGAGGAGGGCAGCGACCGGGGGCGCGGCGCTGGCGTCGCCGGTCTGGCCGAGCGCGCGCACCGCACGGAGGCGGACTTGCCAGTAGTCGTCGGCGAGGGCTGCGATCAGCGGGTCGCGTGCCGTGGGGGCGCGCAATTTGCCGAGCGTGGTGGCGGCTTCCTCGCGTACCTGCCAGGCACCGTCGCGCAAGGCGCCGAGGAGGGCAGCCGTTGCTACGGAGTCGGTAGCAGGCGCAAAGCCCAACGCGCCAACGGCTGCGCGCCGCACGTCAGTTTCTGCATCTTCCGTGGCCAGCGCGGCGAGCGGCGGCAACGCACGCGCGTCCCTCAGCCACCCAAGCACGCCGACCGCTTCCAGCCTGACGCTAGACTCGGTATCCGCCAGCGCATGCAGGGCGGGGTCGAAGGCCTCGCCAAAGCGCAGTTCGCGCAACCCTCGAAGTACCGCGGCTCGCACGAAAGGCTCCGGACGCTCGACCCAGCCACCAAGCACCGCGCCCGATGCAGGATCCTTCAACTCGGTGAGACTTTGTGCAGCTGCGGTGCGGACCGCTTCGTCTGTATCGAGCAGCGCGCCGCACAGGGCTTCGACAATCTCCCGCTGTTCCCACGACGCGAGCACGCGCGCCGCTTCAAGCCGGACCTCTGGGGCGGGATCGTTGCGCAAGGCGGCAACGAGCGCCGGGAGCAATTCAACCTCTTCGAGATCCGCGATATCGAGCAGCGCGATGCGACGCACGGCGGCGTCTTCATCGGTAAGACGCGCGAGCAGCGCGGCGCTCTCCGGGTCAAGGGCGTCAAGGTGAGGAGCGGTGATGGGCGGCACGGTCATGGGTATGAGATTCGAACAGGATGATTGATCTGAACGTCGAGGCTTTGGAGCCGTTCGCGGGCGCGCTTGCAACGCGAGCGGCGATCAGGACTCCAAGGCAGTCGGCCACGTTGCCGTACAAAAACGGCCTAGCGCAGCAGATAAGGAATCTCTACCTTGACTGCCCCGGTCGGGCAATCGCGCTCGCAGGGCATGCAGTACCAGCATTCGTCGAACTGCATATAGGCTTTGCCTTTGCTCAAATCGATGGCGAGCAGGTCGAGCGGGCACACGTCCACGCAGACCGTGCAGCCCTTGTCGGCAATGCAGAGGTCTTCGTCGATCGTCACCGGGGCGCTGCTGCGCTGAAGAATGTCGTGCGGGGTATAGGGCATTTGGGGTTCCTGTCGACCAGAGTTGGCGCTTTAGCGCTTACTCTGGTCCCATGCAATGTAATTGCGCTCAAATCTCTGCGGCGAGCGCAGACTCGCGGATGCGGAGTTTCTGGTAAGCGCTTCGCTCGTCGTCGGCAAGCGGCACAACGTAAGGCTCTACCGCACGCTTTTCGCTCGTCATGCGGCCATGCTCGTCCTTGCGCAGATGCGTGTGGCAGAACCACTGTGCGTCGTCGCGTTGCGGATAGTCGACGCGATGGTGGTAGAGACCCCAGCGGCTTTCAGTGCGAAACAGCGAGGCGCGCGCCGCCATTTCCGCGCAGTCGCGGATCGCGCGGACTTCGGCCGCCCGCATCAGTTCGTGCGGATTGAGCGCACGGATCGAGTCGATGTCCTCGCCGATTTCCGCAAAGCGCTGCAAGCCGATCTCCATCTTGCGCGTGACTTTCGGCGGTTGCAGATAGTCGTTCACCATGCGCCGCAGCTTGTATTCGACCTGCGACGGCGTGTGGCCGTGCTCGCGTTCGAGCGGCGCATAGACGCGTGCACGTTCGGCGGCGACCTGCTGTTCGTCTACCGCTGCATGCTCGCGGCCGGCCACGTAGTCCGCTGCGTTCTGACCGGCGAACCACCCATAGGTGAAGGCGCCGAGCATGTAGTTATGCGGCACCGCCGCCATGTCGCCCGCCGCGTAGAGTCCCGGCACCGTAGTTTCGGCACGCGCGTTGACATAGACACCGGAGGCGCTGTGACCGCTGCAAAAGCCGATCTCCGAGATGTGCATTTCGACCATCTGCTGCCGGTAGTCGGTGCCGCGCCCCGCGTGAAAACGTCCGCGGCTCGGGCGTTCGTTGGTGTGCAGGATCTGCTCGATGGTCTGGATCGTTTCCTCGGCAAGATGGTCGAGCTTGAGGAACACCGGACCATTGCCGCTTTGCAGCTCCTGATAGAACTCCCACATCATCTGGCCGCTCCAGTAATCGCATTCAATGAAGCGTTCGCCCTTGCCGTTGGCCGTGAAGCCGCCTAGCGGTCCGGTGACGTAGGCGCAGGCCGGGCCGTTGTAATCCTTGATCAGCGGATTGATCTGGAAGCACTCGAGGTTCGCGAGCGCAGCCCCGGCGTGATAGGCCATCGCGTAGCCATCGCCGGCATTGGTGGGATTCTCGTAGGTGCCCATCAGATAGCCCGATGCGGGCAGCCCCAGGCGCCCCGCCGCACCACAGCAGAGAATCACCGCTTTTGCTCGTACTACGTAGAAATCCGCCGTGCGGCAGTCGAAACCGAGCACCCCGCAGACGCGCCCTTGTGCATCGGTCAGGAGCCGCGTGGCGACAATGCGGTTGGTGAGGGCAATCCGCGCGCGCTTCAACTGGCGGTACAGCACTTTCTTGATGTCGTGACCCTCGGGCATCGGCAGCACATACGAGCCCATGTGATGGACTTTCTTGACCGCATAGTCGCCGGTGCCGTCCTTTTCGAACTTCACGCCCCAGCGGTGGAGCTGCTCGATGGTCGTGAAACTGTGCTTCGCGTACGCATAGACGGCTTCCTGATCGACAATGCCGTCGTTGGCGATGGTGATTTCCCGCGTGTACTGTTCGGGCGTCGCGTGGCCCGGGATTACCGCGTTGTTCAGTCCGTCCATGCCCATCGAAATCGCGCCGCTGCGTTTGACGTTGGCCTTTTCCAGCACCAGTACTTTCAGGTTGGGATCCCGCTCCTTGGCCTTGACAGCCGCCATTGGTCCGGCTGTGCCACCGCCCACCACAACAACGTCGTACTCCAGAACATGCGTATTCATTGTGCTTTCCTCGCGTTGCGGCTCGGCTTGCGACGATCGGTGCGCAGCCGGTATTGGAATGCGTCGCCGCGGAAGTAGAGATATTCGTAGTCAATGGGGGCCCCTGTAGCATCGTGCGTGAGGCGCTCGATGCGCAGCACCGGGCTGCCTTCCTCGACCGGCAGCGCAGCGGCGATCTCGTCGTCGGCCAGAATGGCGTCGATGGCAACATCCGCATGGCCGAGCGGTACGCCGCAGTCGTTCTCCAGAATCAGGAAAATGTCGCGCGTGACGAGGTCTGCGTTAGAGAGACGTTTGCCGAAAATTTCGGGTAGCCAGGTGATTTCGAGCGAGACCGCTTCGCGATTGAGCAACCGCACGCGATGGATCTCGGCCACGGGTGCGCCCTCTGGAAGGTTGAGCTTGGTAGCGACATGGCGGCTCGCCTCGACGATACGAAAACTGCGCAACTGGTTGACGATTTCGTAGCCCATCGACGACATGGCCTCGCCGAACCCCTGCAGCGAGGTCACGTTCTGGAACGCCTTCGGTTTGGAGACGAAGGTGCCCTTGCCATGCAGCTTGAACAGCAGCCCCTCTTTCTGAAGGTCGCCGAGCGCCTGACGCACGGTGATACGGCTGACGCCAAACAGCGCGCACAGTTCGTGCTCGGAGGGCATCTGGCTGTGCGGTGCATAGGTGCCATCGAGGATCCGGCCGCGCAACGTGTCCTTGATCTGCGCGTAAAGCGGCTGCGGCGAGAGCGGCACGAGATTGGTTTTGGGCATGAGCAACTTGTTATGACAAGATGGAAACGCAGTGTAGTTAACGGTTCGAGCGGATCAAACGAAGCATTTGCGATATCCATTGTCTGTTTTGCTGATAAGCGCGCCGGCATGCAGCAGAACGCCATGGCGCACCCGCGCGGTGCAGTCGCGAGAACATGCAAACCTTAAATGTCGAATTCGAATAAACATATACAAATCGAATAATTCTCAACGGGGTTTCGGACCGTTACGCTGTGCGCTGAATCTGTCCGAGAGGACGTCTGCCGGCCTGACGGAGCTCGCTATCACCGTGTCTACCCAATCTGAAACGATTCCCTCGAGCGGTGCGCGAGTGAACCGGTCCGCAACGCCGCGCCACGTGTCGCCACGGGTTGTGATCGCCGGTCTCGCTGCATTGGCATGGCTAGGCGGAGCAGTGCTCACGCAATGGTGGCCCAATCTCGACGATTGGCCGTATACGAACGAGTTCATTGTGCTCAAGCTCGCGTTGGCGGTCGTTGCCGCATTGCTCGGCATCGCCGGCTGGCGCAAGCGCGCGAGTGACACAGGCGACACTGGCGACGTCAGCGACTCAGACAGGCCGTCGCGCATCGACACCTGGCTCGGCGCGATGCCGTGGCTGCTCGCGTTAGCGCTCGTCGTCACGGCGTGGGAAGTGCTGACGGCGAAGCTCGAATGGTTGCCGCGGCCGTTCTTCGCGCCGCCCCAGGCGCTGATTGCCGTATACGTAGAGGATTTTCCGCGCCTCGGTTCGAGCGTCGTTCATTCGCTTGGTTTGCTGGCGTACGGTTACGTGCTGGGCGCCGTGACGGGGTTCGCGATCGGCGTGAGCATCGGCTGGTCGCGTGCGGTGAGCTACTGGTTGCATCCGATGCTGCGCCTGATCGGGCCGCTACCGCCTACGGCGTGGCTGCCGCTCGCGTTCTTTTTCTCTCCCTCCAGCTTTAGCGCGAGCGTGTTCCTGATCGCGCTGGCCACGGCGTTCCCGGTGGCGGTGCTGACCTGGTCCGGCGTCGCGGGCGTGAATGCCGCGTACTACGACATTGCCCGGACGCTCGGCGCGCGGCCGAGCTTTCTGATCCTGAGGGTCGCGATACCGGCTGCGCTGCCGTCGGTGTTCGTCGGCCTGTTCATGGGACTGGGCGTGTCGTTCTCGGTGCTGATCGTGGCGGAAATGATGGGCGTCAAGGCAGGGCTCGGCTGGTATCTGCAATGGGCGCAGGGCTGGGCCGCCTATTCGAACATGTATGCGGCGTTGCTGGTCATGGCGTTGATGTGCTCGGGCCTGATTACGCTGCTGTTCCGCTTTCGTGACCGCTTGCTCGCGTGGCAGAAAGGATTGCTCAAATGGTAGCCGTACCCGCAGTAAACGCCGCGTCAACGCCCATCCGCCGCGGCGGCGCCCGCATCGACGTGCGCAACGTCAGTCATCGCTTCACCTTCCAGGGTGCCGCGTTGCAGGTGCTGCAGGACGTCGACTTTGCCGTCGAGCCGGGCGAATTCGTCGCGCTGCTGGGACCCAGCGGCTGCGGCAAGTCGACCTTGCTGCGGCTGGTCGCGGGACTCGATACGCCCGTACAGGGGAGCGTTCACGCAGATGGCACCGCAATCGCAGGGCCGGATCCATCGCGCGTGGTGGTGTTCCAGGATCCGACGCTGTTTCCCTGGCGCACGGTGCGGGCCAATGTCGGACTCGGCCCGCAGGCGCAGCGTCGCAAGCAACACTGGTGGGCGAGACCCGAAACCGACAGTGCCGAACAACGTATCGATGCAGCCCTGCAACTGGTCGGGCTGAGCGAGTTTGCCGATGCCTTCCCGCATCAACTGTCCGGCGGCATGGCACAGCGCGTGGCACTCGCGCGGGCTCTCGTCAACGATCCTGCCTTGCTGGTGCTGGATGAACCGTTCGGCAAGCTGGATTCGCTCACGCGCATCCGCATGCAGGGCGAACTCGTGCGTTTGTGGCAAGACGCGAGGTTCTCGGTCCTGCTCGTCACTCACGACGTGGAAGAAGCCCTGTTTCTCGCCAATCGCGTCGTTGTCTTTAGCGAGCGTCCGGCGCGGATCGTGGCCGTTGTGGACAACGACGCGCCGTATCCGCGGCATCGCGACAATCCGAAGCTGGTCTCGTTACGTCGCGAAGTGCTCGCGCAACTCGGGCTCGAAGCTTGAGGTGGGATGCTTGAGACCCGCAGCACAAAACCAATAACGACTTGAGGAACCGCACACCATGACATCCTTCGACGACACTTCTCCCGCCAGCCTGTCGCGCCGCGCCTGGTTGCGCAAGACCGCGTGGGCCGCGGGCGCGACGGCGCTCGGCGGCGCCTCGCTGAGCCTGTCCAGCTCGCTCGCCTTTGCGGAAGGGCCGCTTACGCCGCTCAAGCTCTCGTGGAACGCGGGCGCGATCTGCACGGCGCCGGTGCCGGTTGCGGTCAAGCAGGGGTTTTTCAAGCAGCGCGGCCTGGAGGTGGAGCTGGTCAACTTCGCCGGCTCGACCGACCAGTTGCTCGAGGCCATCGCGACCGGCAAATCGGACGCGGGCGTCGGCATGGCGCTGCGCTGGATCAAGCCGCTGGAGCAGGGCTTCGACGTGAAGCTGACCGCGGGCATCCACGGCGGCTGCATGCGTTTGCTGGCCACACGCTCGTCGCAGATCGTCGATTTGCAGGGTCTCAAGGGACACACAATCGGCGTCAGCGATATGGCCAGTCCAGCGAAAAATTTCTTCGCCATCACGCTCAAGAAAATCGGCGTCGATCCGGACAGCCAGGTGCAATGGCGTCAGTATCCGGCGAATCTGTTGGGCGAAGCGCTCAAAAAGGGCGAAGTGCAGGCGATCGCAGACGGTGATCCGACCATCTGGAGCATCCGGGAAACGGATCACCTGGTCGAAGTGTCGAACAACCTGTGCGGCGAATACCAGAACCGCGTGTGCTGCGTACTAGGTGTGCGGGGGACGCTGATCCGCAAGGATCGCGCGACGGCCCAGGCACTGACCCAGGCGTTGCTCGATGCCACCGAGTGGACTGCGAATCATCCGGCCGAGGCGGCGGCGATTTTCTCCGAGCACGCGCCGCAGGCGGATGTTGGCCAACTGACGGCAATGCTGAAGAGCCACACCGATCACGATCATCCGGTGGGCGACGCGTTCAAGAAGGAAATTTCGCTCTATGCGGATGACCTGAAAACCGTGGGCGTGTTGAACAGCGGCACAGATTCGACGCGCTTTGCGAACCGCGTGTTCGCGGACGTGCTGGTTTAGCCCCGACACCGGTACAGGACTGAACCGGCACCCTGGTCGTTTCATTCATCGTACAAGTTGCTCAGCCGCGCTCCGCGCGGCGAGCGGGAAAGTCAACGCCTGGGGCCTTTCATCGCCTCAGCTTCCATTGCAGCGGTACGTTCTTCGCTCGCCTCAATCGGTTCCATCGCTTCGTCGATAGACGCTGCAGCGCGTTCGGTGGCCGCCTCAGTTTCGTCGTCGGAGCCCGTTCCCTCGTCGTCGTTGTCCGGGGGCTCAAGCATGTCTCCAATCATGGCAGCTAACTCCGGTGTATCCCACGGCGCGCCATGCTGTTTTTTCTGCTTGATGTAGTGCCTGATTTCGGCGTCCTGTTCAGGAGTCAGGGGAAGACCACGAAAGGTGTTTTGGGGGGTAGCGTCGACCATGGTACTGCTCCTTGCTTGTCGTACCCCGAGTGTATTCTCATTGTGATCAGGACCCTTAACTATTGGATGTCGATCCGGTCTGATCGGAGCAGGGTTGACAGCACTCGCCAGGCGCCCGGACGCAGGCCGGTTGCGGGTCTTCCAGCCCTGTGCAGCGTCAACCCGGCGAAAAGTCCATTGGTATATGCTGTCACTCGCGCCGTCAACCGGAGAAACCGGACAGACCGGAGAAAGCCGGGACCCAGCGCCGGCGCCGGCTTTAGCTTTTCTCTTGCCTTGCAATGAAATAAACCTATTTCCGCCCTGAGTTTCCAGAAACTACCATTAAAGCCTATTGCACGAACTCTAAACGCAGCCAGCTAGCTGAGTGATAACGATCATCGGAGGAAGCGCATGTCGACTGAAGCGAAATGTCCCTTCAACCACACGTCTGGCGACGGTACGTCGAACCGGGATTGGTGGCCGAAACAACTGAGCCTGAAAACCCTGCATCAGCATTCATCCCTGTCGGACCCGATGGGCGAGGGCTTCAACTACGCCGAAGAATTCAAGAGTCTCGATCTCGCGGCTGTGAAGAAGGATCTGCTGGCGGTGATGACCGACTCGCAGTCCTGGTGGCCGGCGGACTTCGGTCACTACGGGCCGTTTTTTATCCGTATGGCATGGCACAGCGCGGGCACGTACCGCACTGGCGACGGCCGTGGCGGTGCCGGCTCCGGCCAGCAGCGCTTCGCGCCGCTCAACAGCTGGCCTGACAACGTCAGCCTCGACAAGGCTCGCCGGCTGATCTGGCCGGTCAAGCAGAAATACGGCCGGAAAATCTCATGGGCCGACCTCATCGTTCTCACGGGTAACGTTGCGCTGGAGTCGATGGGCTTCAAGACCTTCGGTTTCGCCGGCGGCCGCCCGGACGTCTGGGAACCGGAAGAGGACGTCTACTGGGGGACGGAAAAAATATGGCTGGAGGGTGACAAACGCTACTCCGGCGTGCGCGACCTCGAAAACCCCCTCGCTGCGGTGCAGATGGGCCTGATTTACGTCAATCCGGAGGGCCCGAACGGCAATCCGGATCCGCTCGCCGCAGCCGTGGACATTCGCGAGACCTTTGCTCGCATGGCCATGAACGACGAAGAGACCGTGGCGCTGATTGCGGGCGGTCATACCTTCGGCAAGACCCATGGCGCCGGTCCTGCGACCAGCGTGGGGCCCGAGCCGGAAGCGGCCCCCATAGAGCAGCAGGGCCTCGGCTGGAAGAGCAGCTTTGGCAGCGGCTCGGGCGGCGACGCGATCTCCAGCGGCCTGGAAGTCACGTGGACCACCACGCCGACGAAGTGGGGCAATGATTTCTTCGAACACCTGTTCAGCTACGAATGGGAACTGACGAAGAGCCCGGCCGGCGCGCATCAATGGAAGCCGAAGGGCGACGCAGGGGCAGGGACCATCCCGGATGCGCACGACCCCTCGAAGCGCCGTGCGCCGACCATGCTGACAACCGATCTCTCGTTACGCTTCGATCCCGCTTACGAGAAAATTTCAAGGCGCTTCTTCGAGAATCCGGACCAGTTCGCCGACGCGTTCGCCCGGGCGTGGTTCAAGTTGACGCACCGCGACATGGGTCCGCGCGCACGCTATCTCGGCCCGGAAGTGCCGGCCGAAGAACTGATCTGGCAAGACCCGATTCCCGCGCTCGATCATCCACTGGTTGATGCGCAGGACATTGCCTCCCTCAAGGCGAAGATCCTGGCTTCGGGGCTGTCGATCTCGCAGCTGGTTTCGACCGCTTGGGCATCAGCCTCCACCTTCCGTGGCTCGGACAAGCGTGGCGGCGCAGACGGTGCGCGCATTCGCCTCGCGCCCCAGAAGGATTGGGAGGTCAACCAGCCGGCCCAGCTAGGGCAGGTACTGGAGACGCTCGAGGGGATCCAGCGTGAGTTCAACAGCGCCCAGTCCGGCGGCAAGAAGATCTCGCTGGCCGACCTGATCGTGCTGGCCGGCAGCGCAGGTGTCGAAAAGGCCGCGAAAAATGCCGGTCATGACGTCACGGTTCCTTTCGCGCCGGGACGCATGGATGCGTCGCAGGCGCAAACTGATATGGACGCCTTCGCCGTGCTCGAACCGAACGCAGACGGCTTCCGCAACTACCTGAAGGACAAATACCCCGTCACGGCCGAGGCCCTGCTGGTGGATAAGGCGCAACTGCTGACGCTGACAGCACCGGAGATGACGGCGCTCGTCGGCGGCCTGCGGGTTCTAAACGCTAACTATGGGCAGACCCAGCACGGTGTCTTTACCAAACGTCCGGAAGCGCTGACCAACGACTTCTTCGTCACCCTGCTGGACATGGGTACGGAATGGAAGCCGGTATCGGACGCCAACGACGTGTTTGAAGGCCGTGATCGCGCCACGGGTGAAGTGAAGTGGACCGGCACGCGTGTCGATCTGATCTTCGGTTCGCACTCCCAGTTGCGGGCACTTGCCGAAGTCTACGGAAGCTCGGACGCGCAGGAGAAGTTTGTCCGTGACTTCGTCGCGGCCTGGGTCAAGGTGATGAACCTCGATCGCTTCGATCTTCCCGATCACGGACAATAGACTTTGAAGGTCTGATGCCGAACGAGTACAACGGCCGGTCGCAAGACCGGCCGTTTTTCGTTGAGCCGTTGTGCCCCGGGCATGCCCTCCGATCAAGCGCTCCGATAACGCAAACGCTATCGGCCCATGCGGTTTCGACATTGGAGCCGCAACGCCCCCGTCCGTACACTTGTGGTCCAGTGCTTGCAGATAAGCATCGTGTCGCGCAATGCAACTAGTGCAACTATGCAAGGCACCACGACACCCACGACAACGATGAATGGCCGCCTAAGGCCATCTGGACGGAGACGCGAGTTGGACAAACACACCCTTCCCGTATCGGCTGCGGCGGCGCAGCCCGCTCGCTTCAATTACCGCTGGCATGTGCTGATCTGGCTACTGGTCGGCGGGATCATCAACTATATGGACCGGGCCAGCCTGTCGATCGCCGCGCCCGGCATGATTCACGAACTCGGCCTGACCCGCACGCAGATCGGACTGCTCGGCAGCGTCTTCGCATGGACCTACGCCGTGATGCAATTGCCGGCCGGCTGGGTGATCGACCGTTTCGGCGCGAAGCGCGCGTATGCGCTTGGCATGATCTGGTGGAGCGTCGCGACATGGCTGACCGGTGTGGTCGGGTCGATCTCCGGTTTGCTGGTGATGCGGGCGTTGCTCGCAGTGGGGGAGGCACCGTGCTGGCCGACCTCGGCGAAGATCACCGCGGCATGGTTTCCCGCCAAGGAGCGCGGCTTTGCGACAGGTGTGTGGGACTCGTCGTCGAAGTGGGGACCGGCGCTTGCACCAGCCATGCTCGTCGCCCTGATGATCGCGTTCGGCTGGCGCTCGCTCTTTCATGTGACGGGCGCGTTCGGCATCGCGTTTGCGCTGCTGTTCCTGATGCTTTATCGCAATCCGGTCGACAGCAAACGCCTGTCTAAAGACGAACTCGCCTACATCGAAGCGGGCGGCGGCGGTCACGAACGCTCGCTCGCAACCTCTTCGCTCAGATGGCGCTCACTGTTCACGCGACGCAGTGTGTGGGGCATGATTCTCGGCTACTTCTGCACGATCTGGCTGTGGAATATTTTCCTCGTGTTTTTGCCGCTCTATCTGCTTGACCGCTTTCACATTTCGTTCGCGCAACTTGGCGTGGTTGCGGGCATTCCTTGGGCCGGCGGCGCGATTGGTGAAATCGCGGTCGGTTATCTGGCGAAGAAGATGGTCGATCGCCATCTGGCGTCGCCGATCGACGCCAAGCGGCTGTTGATCGCGTGCTGCGCGGCAGGCGCCGCGGTGTGCGCGATTGCACTGCCGTTCACCCATGCGCTCAGCGTGACGCTCGTGCTGTTCACTGTCGGCCTTGCGTTTATTGCCGCCGTGGTCGGCTCGGCGTGGGCGCTCGCGGCGGATATTGCACCCTCATCGATGGTGGCATCGGTTAGCGCGATCCAGAATTTCGGCGGCTACTTCGGCGGGGCATTCTCGCCTGTTGTCGCCGGCTTTGTCGTCGATCGCACAGGCTCCTATGCGCTCGCGTTCATCTCGGGCGGCGTCATCGCCGGATGTGCGGCGCTGTTCTACTGGTTCATGGCCCGCCAACCGATCCGCGATGACAACGCTGTGCCGGCAGGTTGACGCGTCGGCGTTCACTCAAGGACCTCTGCGTCGTTTATGCTTCTCCTTGCCCTGTTTCCCTGGAGAGCCGTTTTGCCCAACTGGCCGCGCGTGGTCCTGATCAGCGTCCTCATCTTTCTTCTGCCGGGTTCCGCCTATGCAGAGCGATGCTGGATGGTAGGGTGTGCCGGTAACATCGGCTACATCTATATCCCCGACAGTCAAATAGCGCTGCAGCAAGACACCAGCTTTGTGACGGTCAACGCGGTTCGCTACAAACTGGACGCATCGGGCAAGCTGCTGCGCGAATATGGTCTCCCGGCTGTGGGATCTGTTGTCACGCTGAATAATTCTGCGGTTCTGCTGCCATACAAGGCGATCAGTGATCCATCGGTTTTCAAAGAGATCGCTCGATGGCCTTATGACTACGACGCGCCAGGGAAAGCCGCTTCGCTATACCAGTACAAGATCGACGAAGCGCTGGGCAATGCCATGCGCGCTGGCGCGACCCTCCAGGTGGTGGGCTACATCGGCGATCGGGCCTGGGGACACTCACATCTCTTTGCGCTCGTCATGGTGAAATCCGACTGAGGTCCACGCGGTCCCGCTCCGGCATCTCAAACAACGGCATTCATCGGCCGCATAAAGTTTCGCGCCTTGTCAGCGGCATTTCACGACGCATATCGCCGCCTGGTCGCAAATTGCTGGAGGGCGGGGCGCGTAGGCGCGAATATTCGTCTGTCGCAAGGAATTGACGCCCGGCCCCAGCCAGCAAGGGCTTGCCGGCGGGGGCACCAGCAGATTTCGATCGATTTCGAAAAAAACCTGGAATAAACCCTGGGGCCCCGTGTTCGCCCTTATGTAGACGCAGTACGACCCGGGCAGTACGAGCCACGCAGTACGAGCCGATAGGCCGGAACCGGACTGTTTATCCCAAGCCAGAAGGCAGTTTCCACTGCCAAATTAATTTTAATTTATTAAGGAATCTTAATCATGTAGAAGTTGCTCGCAGGTCTTGTTCTCGCTGCTGCCACGCTTGGCGCTCCGGTTCTTAGCTTCGCCCAGTCGACTGCGCCGCTCACGCGTGCAGAAGTTCGCGCCGAT
The DNA here is from genome assembly GCF_050436665.1 of Paraburkholderia sp. EB58. Taxonomy (NCBI): domain Bacteria; kingdom Pseudomonadati; phylum Pseudomonadota; class Betaproteobacteria; order Burkholderiales; family Burkholderiaceae; genus Paraburkholderia; species Paraburkholderia sp. EB58. The sequence goes on from NZ_JBNDMQ010000025.1 coordinate 105,384, forward strand.
CTGGTTCGTGTCGAGCAGGCTGGTTATACGCCGTCTTCAAACGACATCAACTACCCGGCTGACATCCAGGCCGCCGAAGCGAAGATCGCCGCGCAGAACGATCAGCAATTGACCAACCAGGCTGTCGGCGGTGTCACCCAGAACGGCAGCTCGGCATCGGGTACGAAATCCCATACGGCGATGCATACCAGTGCCAGTTGCGTCGGTCCGGTCAGCTTCTGCAACGTGTTTTTCGGTAGCTAAGTGATGCAGTGCGGATCCTGCACCGTGCGTTGTCCGGTGCAGGATCCCCAGCCGTTCCAGTTGCAGAGATAGGTGGCTTGATAGACGAGTGTGTCGCGCAGTCATGCGTAGTGATCAGTCAAGCCAACTATTTTTCAAAATTTCAAAAATCACCCTTATATTGATGGAGTTTCGCCGTGAAGATTTTGCCTCTCGCCGCATCGGTTCTTTCCTTGTCCGCTTGCCTGTTTGCATCGACCGGTGCCATGGCGCAGGACACGCAACCCGCTACCGCGCCAATCAAGAACATTGTTCTGGTCCACGGCGCGTGGGTGGATGGTTCAGGTTGGAAGCCGGTCTATGACATCCTCACCAAAGACGGCTACCACGTCACCATGGTGCAGGAACCGCTGACCTCGCTGGACGACGACGTTGCCGCCACCAAACGCGTGCTCGACCTGCAGGATGGCCCGACCATTCTCGTCGCGCACAGCTACGGTGGCTCGATCATCACCGAAGCCGGTGTCGATCCGAAGGTGGCCGGCCTGGTGTATGTGGCCGCGCATGCGCCGGCTGTCGGCGAAGATGAGTCTGATCTGGGCAAGCAATACCCAAGCTACACGTCGAAGCAGCCGGGCGCCATCAAGAAGACCGACGACGGCTATACGTACCTGAATCCGGCGGATTTCCCGAAGGATTTCGCCGCTGACCTGCCGCTGAAGCAAGCCCAGTTCGAAGCGCAGTCGCAGATCCTGACGGCCGCGAAGGTTTTCTCGCAGCCGATGACGGTGGCCGCATGGACCACCAAGCCGAGCTGGGGCATTGTGGCCGCTGACGACAAGATCATCAATCCGGATCTCGAACGCTTCTACTATCAGCGCGCGCATAGCCACACGACGGTGCTGGCCGGCGCGAGTCACTCAGTCTACGAATCGCGTCCTAAGGAAGTAGCGGCGGTGATCGAAGACGCAGCGAAGCACGCCCAGCAGTAATGCGCCCGCAGCCGTGAAGTCTCGAGCGGCTCGCTTTAACCCAGTCCCGAGCAGACCAGTATTGCCAATACTAGTATGACTGCTGGACTGGATGTCGATCCCGGTACCCCGTAGGATTGCCAATGGCCGTCCTGGCGCAACAGAAGCCGTTGCGCCGGGCAATGCAGCGGCAATCTCCACGTGAATGTCGGCGTGGTCCATTGATCCACGGCCACGTCTACTCCGGATCGAAACATGGCGAACCAGCAAGAAAGCGTCACGCAAGCCTCCGCGCCGCCGGCGCAAGACGGTGCTACCCATTGGCGGCGAAACCTGTTCGTCTGCGTCTTCGGTTCATTTACCACCATCGTGGCGATGACCTTGCTGCTGCCGTTTCTGCCGCTCTACGTGGAAGAACTGGGCGTCAAGAGCCATGCGGCAATCGTGCAGTGGTCCGGTGTCGCATACGGCGCGACCTTTCTGTCCGCGGCATTCACGGCCCCGTTGTGGGGCAAGCTGGGTGACCGCTACGGCCGCAAGCTGATGCTGATCCGTGCCAGTCTGGGCATGGCGATTGCCATGTCGCTGATCGGTATGGCGCACAACGTCTGGCAACTGGTCGCGTTGCGCCTGCTTGCAGGGCTGCTCGGCGGCTACGCATCGGGTTCCACCGTGCTGGTTGCCACCCAGACGCCGAAAGCGCGCTGCGGCTGGGCGCTCGGCATCCTGTCGTCGGGGATCATGGCCGGCAATCTCGCGGGGCCCTTGATCGGCGGCTCGCTACCGCCCCTCATTGGCGTGCGGGCTACTTTTTTTGCGGCCGGCGCGTTTATTTTCATCGCCTTTCTCGCCACGGCGTTCCTCCTCAAGGAAGATCCGCGCCGCGCCATGAAGAAAAGCGAAACGCAGCACGTCAATTGGCAAGCTATTCCGGACAGACGCCCGGTGGTCGCCATGCTCATCACGGGGACGTTGCTGATGGTGGCGAACATGTCCATTGAACCCATCATCACCGTGTTCGTCGCGCAGATCGTCGAGGTGCGCCAGGTGACGTTCGTCGCGGGGCTGGTCATGTCCGCCGCGGCGCTCGGCAGCATCCTGTCGGCGTCGCGTCTCGGAAGGCTGGCCGACCGCATCGGCCATTGGAATGTCATCGTCGGCTGTCTGGCGGTTTCGGCAGTGCTCCTGATTCCACAGGCGTTCGTGACGGCAGGTTGGCAACTCGTCGCGCTGAGGTTTCTGATGGGCATGGCATTGGGCGGTCTCTTGCCGTGCGTGGCCAGTGTCATCAGGCACAGCGTGCCGCAAACCATCGCCGGGAAGATGCTCGGCTATTCCACCTCGGCCCAGTACGCCGGACAGGTGCTCGGGCCTTTGTTGGGCGGCTTCGTTGGGGGGCACTTCGGCATGCGGGCAGTGTTTCTTGGGACCTGTGTATTGATGGCTGGCGGGGCGGTCTACAACCAGATCAACAGGGCCGTGGTCAGCCGGAGCACGGTTGCGCTTTAGGTTGCGGCAGCGCACACGAGGCTAAAGCCGTCTCTTACGGCCACCTCTGCGTCCACCGACGCTCATATTCCATTGCATCGAAGTGCTCGACGAGAAAGTCGATAAACGCGCGCACTTTCGACGGCACATATTTGCGGTTCGGATAGGCAACATTCACCTTCAGTCTCGGCAGATCCCAGTCGTCGATGACCGGCACAAGCCGCCCGGCCACCACGTCGTCGTGGATGATGTACACCGGCTGGATGACGATCCCGAGGCCGTTCAGGCCCGCACTGCAGATCACCTGTCCTTCGTTCGACTCAAGCAGCCCCGTGATCTTGACCGTATGCATCTCGCTACCTTTCGAGAACGTCAGCTCATGCGGGTTATTCGCCAGCGTATAGATCAGGAACCGGTGTCCCGCGAGGTCCTCCAGCGTTTTAGGCACACCGTGGCGCTCCAGATATTCGGGCGAGGCGGCGAGGATGCGCCGTGTTTCGGCCAGGCGCCGGATCACCAGCCCCGAATCGCTTTCGTGTTCGCGGGTGCGGATCGCGAGATCGATGCCGCTCTCGATCAGGTCGAAGTAGCGATTGGCGGCCGTGATCGCGACATCGAGTTTTGGATGCCGCGCGGTGAATTCGGGCAGCAGCGGCGCAATGATCTGGGTGCAGAACGAAACCGACCCCGTGACCCGCAGCGTGCCGGCCGGACTTAACAGGGCCGAACTCACCAGCGCTTCGGCTTCCTGCATTTCGGACGCGATATTGCGGCAGCGCCGGTAGAACTCGTCACCGACCTCGGTCAGGAACAGACGCCGGGTGTTGCGCTCAACCAGCCGTGCGCCGAGCCGTTGCTCGAGATTGGCGAGGTGCCGGCCCGCGGCGGACGTCGACAGGCCGAGCGCTTCAGCCGCGCGCGAAATGCTGCCGCGCTCCGCCGTTTCGATGAAAAGCTGTACCTCCACCCACTTGTCCAAGGTTGTCTCCTCTTATCCAACGCGGTCTCGTGTTTCCCGATGAGCGGGATTGTGTTTCCCGTAGCCATGCTTTTTCACCGGCCGGCGGCAGACTATATTCTCACTCAAAGGACACACAAATTGGAGACAGCATGCGAAACGTCGATGAAGACACGATCACGCAGATCGTCCTGGCGCGCCACGCGGAGGCCCGCAATCCGCGTCTGAAGCAGATCATGACGAGCGTCGTCCAGCATCTGCACGCCTTTGCCCGTGACGTCGAACTGACCGAGGAAGAGTGGTTCCAGGGCATCCAGTTTCTGACCGACGTCGGCCATATCACCGACGACAAACGGCAAGAGTTCATTCTGCTGTCGGACACCCTAGGCCTGTCGATGCTCGTCACCGCGCTCAACAACCGCAAGCCGGTTGGCTGCACCGAATCGACCGTATTCGGGCCGTTCTTCGTCGAGAACGCACCCGAGTACGAGAACGGCGACGACGTCGCCAATGGCGCCAAGGGCGAGCCCTGTTTTGTCACGGGACGCATCACGGGACTGGCGGGCGAACCGGTGCCGAACGCACACATCGAGGTGTGGCAGGCCGACTCCGATGGCTTTTACGACGTGCAGATCGAGGGCGCAACGGAAAGCCAGGGCCGCGGCGCGCTGAAGAGCCTCGCGGACGGTTCATTCCACTTCCGCTCGATTACCGCGGAGTCCTATCCGATTCCGCACGACGGCCCGGTGGGCCGGATGCTGAAAGCCCTCGGCCGCCATCCGTGGCGACCGGCGCATCTGCACTTCATGATCGAGGCGCCTGGCTACGAGCGCCTGATTACCCACGTGTTTCGCTCGGGAGACGAGTACCTCGACTCCGATGCGGTCTTCGGCGTGCGTTCGTCGCTGATTGCGAACTGGCAGCGTCACGAGCCGGGCAATGCGCCGGACGGCACCCGGATCGACACGCCGTTCAGCACGCTCGACTTTACTTTCGTTCTCAACCGCGTGGACGGCGCAGGCAACCGTCGCGCCTAGTTGCCGAAGCCGCGCACGGACCGGCAACACGCCCATAGACAGAAGCAGAGTGAACTCATGATCAAGCACATCGTGATGTGGAACCTGAAGGGCGACACACCCGACGAAAAGGCAACGTCCATCAGCCGCCTCAAGGCGGCATTCGAAGGACTGGTGGGCAAGATACCCGGCCTTTTGCATATGGAAATCGGCGTGGACACGAGCGGCGTCGATTACGCGTGCGACGTCGTGCTGTACTCGGAATTCGACTCGCACGAATCGCTGGCGGCGTATGCGGTGCATGCCGAACATTTGCGGGTGAAGGCGGAACTCGGTGACCTGCGGATCGGCCGCTACCAGGTGGATTACCAGAGCGCGCCGGTATCGATGCGCGCCGTGGCCTGAACTGGCCTGAACGCGAGCCGGAATAACCGGCCGCCTGCTGGAGGAGACATTTGATGACACGCAAGCTGATCAAGGGCGGTTACGTCGTCTCGATGGACGCGCGTATCGGCTCGGGCGAGCTGGACGTGCTGATCGACGGCAGCCGCATTGCCGACGTCGCGCACGACCTCGCTGTGGACGATGCGGAGCCTGTCGACGCGCGCGGTTGCATCGTGCTGCCGGGCCTCGTCAACGCCCATATGCATACCTGGCAGACTGCGTTACGCGGGCTCGCCGCGAACTGGACGCTGCCGCAATACTTCCGTAGCGTGCATGCGGGGCTCGCCGCGCTGTTCACGCCGGACGATCTGTATATCGGCACGCTGGCAGGCGCACTGAACCAGCTCGACTGCGGCACCACGACGCTCGGCGACTGGTGCCACAACAATCCCACACCGGCCCATACCGATCGCGCGATCGACGGACTCACCGAAGCGGGGATTCGCAGCGTATTCCTGCATGGTTCGCCGAAACCCGATCCGAAGCCTGGTCAGAAGCATTTCAGCGAAATTCCGCATCCGCGCGCCGAGATCGAACGGCTGCTGAAGCAGCGCTTCGCAAGCCGCGATGCGCTGGTCACGCTGGGCATGGCGATTCTCGGTCCGCATTACTCGACCTATGACGTCTCCGAGCACGACTTCCAGCTGGCGCGTGAATATGGCCTCATCGCCAGCATGCATTGCGCCGGTCTCGAAGCCAAAACGCCCGACGGCTGGGAGCGTCTCGCGGATGAAGGCTTGCTCGACGCGCATACCAATGTCGTGCACGGCAACAACCTCACCGACGCGCAACTGCACCGTATGCTCGACTGCGGCGTCACGTTCTCGCTCGCGCCGGAAACCGAAATGCAGCAAGGCCATGGGCATCCCATCACCGGACGCCTGCGCGATGCGGGTCATGCGCCTTCGCTTGGCGTCGATCTGGAATCGTCGATTGCCGGCGACATGTTCACGGTCGCGCGTGTCGCGCTGGCCTCGCAGCGTGCTCTCGACAATGCGGCATCGCGTCAGACGCAAGGCCAGTTGCCGGCCACTTCGACGCTGTCCTGCAACGACGCGCTTAACTGGATCACGCTGCGCGGCGCCGAGGCGCTTGGGCTTGCCGACCGGATCGGCTCGCTCACGCCGGGCAAGCAGGCCGATGTGGTGCTGCTCCGCGCGGATACTCTCAACATGCGTCCGCTGCACGACCCTGTAGCCGCCGTAATCATGCAGGGCGCCCCCGCGAACGTCGACACGGTACTCGTGAACGGCGAGTTCAGAAAGCGGCACGGCAAGCTGCTGTATACGTCGCTCGCGCGCCGTCTCGACGAGCTCGACGCTTCGGGGCAGCGCATCGCGGCCGGGCTGAACGACCTGCTTGCCGCGCATTGATGTGCCGGCGCTTTCGTCTTTTGTCATTTCAGGAGTCACATCATGAATGAAGCGAAGCCGGCCATGCGGGTCGGATTCATCGGAATCGGCAACATGGGATTGCCGATGGGAACGAATCTGCTCAAAGCGGGCTATCCGGTCATCGCATTTGATCGCTCCGAGGATCGGCTCGGCACCATCGTGTCGCGCGGCGCGAGGCGCGCGGAGTCGGTCGCGCAGGTGGCGCGCGAGGCGGACGTGGTGTTCACGTCCTTGCCGAACGATGCAATCTTCCGCAGCGTCGCGCTCGGCGATGACGGCGTCGTCGCGAATGCCGGCCCAGGCACGATCTTCATGGACACGAGTACCGTGTCGCCCACCGTCTCTGCCGAGGTGGCGGAGGGCGCCCGCGAACACGGTGTGCGCTATCTGCGTACAACTGTGTCCGGAAACGGCGTCGTCGCAGCCGCGGCCGCACTTACGGTGATGGCATCCGGGCCACGCGAAGCGTACGACGCGGTGCTGCCGTTGATCCATGCGATCGGACGCCGAGCGTTCTATCTCGGCGAGGCCGAAGAAGCACGGCTGATGAAGCTAGCGGTCAATCTGATGATCTCGGTGTCGTCGGGCATGATCGGTGAGGCGCTGACGCTCGGGCGCAAGAGCGGACTCGACTGGTCGCAGATGCTCGAAGTCCTGGCGTCGAGCCACGTCGCCTCGCCGATGGTGCTGTATAAGGTGCCGCCGCTCAAAGAGCGCGACTTCAGTTCGACGATGTCGGCGATCACGCAGACCAAGGACGTCGACCTGATTCTCGACTGCGCGGCGGCAAGCCATGTACCGCTGCATCTTACGTCGGCGGTGCGTGGGTTGTTCCAGGGGTTGATCTCGACGGGCGGTGGTGAGGATGACTACATTGCGCTCGTGCGGCATGTCGAAGCGCTGTCGGGGGTGGTATGAACAGCCCCCACGCTCACTATCGTTCGCTGCCCCCCGAGGGGGCGGATGCCTCCCTCGGGGCGGCCCAGCGGGAGGCATCATGAACGCGCACACAGGTCCTCTAGCGTCGATGCGCAGCGCGCTGCCGTTCGGCAGCGGCGGCACGCACCCTGACGACGCGCCAGTGAATACGTCCGCGGGCGCTGATGCCGGTAGCGTCCTCCCGCGTCACGAAGACAAGCCGCTGCTCGAACTACGCGGTATCGCCAAGCAGTTTCCCGGCGTGCGCGCGCTCGACGGTGTGAGCTTCGCCGTCCATGCGGGCGAAGTGCATATGCTGCTCGGCGAAAACGGCGCCGGCAAGTCGACGCTGATGAAAGTCATGAGCGGCGTCTACCGCGCGGACGAGGGCGAATTCCTGCATCTCGGCCAGCCGGTGCAGATCCAGTCCCCGAAAGACGCGCAGGCGCTCGGCGTGGCGGTGATCTATCAGGAGTTCTCACTGGTGCCGCACCTCGACATCGCGCAGAACATCTTCATTGGCCGCGAGTATCCGGGGCGGCTGCCCGGAACCATCGACAACGCACGTGCCCACGTCGAAGCGAAGAAGGTGCTCGACCTGCTGGGTTTCGATTGCGACACGCACACGCCGGTCGACCGGCTGGGCGTCGCGCAGCAGCAGATGGTCGAAATCGCCAAGGCCCTGTCGCAACGCGCACGCATTCTCGTGATGGACGAGCCCACCGCGCCTCTCTCGGAGCGCGAAACGGAGAACCTGTTCCGCGTCATCCGCATGCTGAAGCAGGACGGCGTCGCGATCGTCTATATCTCGCACCGCATGAGCGAAGTGTTTGCACTCGGCGAGCGCATCACGGTGCTGCGCGACGGCCGCATGGTCGGCGCGACGCGCCCAGCTGACACGACGCCCGCTGAACTCGTGCGCATGATGGTGGGCCGCGATGTCGACCTAACCTATGCGCGACGCTTCTGCGAAACGCCTGGGGTACCTGCGCTGGTGATGCGCGGCGTTCATTCGCCGAACGGCATCCATGACGTGAACCTGGAAGTGCGCGCGGGTGAAATCGTCGGACTGGCGGGTTTGGTGGGCTCGGGACGCTCGGAGGTGGCGCGCGCGGCATTCGGCATCGACCCGGTCAGCGCCGGCGACGTCGAAGTATACGGCCAGCGGCGCCGTGGCGAGCCGCACCACTCGGTCAAGCTCGGCATGGCGCTGATTCCGGAGAGCCGCAAGCACGAAGGGCTCGCCGTGACGCGCTCGGTTGGCGACAACCTGATGCTGTCGGGGCTGGGCAAGCTGTTTCCCGGCGGCTGGTTCCGTCCGCGTGAGGCACGCCAACTTGCTCGCGACATGATCACCGAATTGCGCATTGCCACGCCAACCGTCGGACGCCGCACGGCATTTCTCAGCGGCGGCAATCAACAGAAGATCGTGATCGGCAAATGGCTGGCAACTGGCGCTCGTCTGTTCATCTTCGACGAACCGACGCGTGGCATCGACGTCGGCGCAAAGGCGGAAATCTTTGCGCTAATCGGCAAGCTGGTCGAAGAGGGCGCGGCGGTGCTGCTGATCAGCTCCGAGCTGCCGGAGATCGTGCATGTGTGCGACCGCGCGTATGTGATGCGCGAGGGCACGGTGGCCGGTCACCTGAACCGCGATCAGTTATCGGAAGAAAACCTTCTCGCCTTGGGGATGCATGATGCGTAACGTACAGGTGATGGACGCGCCGCACCGCTGGATGGCGGTACCTGCCAACGTGCCGGGCGTCGCGTGGATGATGGTGGCGATGCTCGTGGGGTTCACGGCACTGAATCGGCAGTTCGTCGATGTTGCGAATCTCGTCAACATCGGCTCGCAGTCGTCGATTCTGTTGCTGATTGCGCTGCCGATGACCTTCGTCATCCTGACTGAAGGGATCGATGTGTCGGCCGGTGCGGTGGCCGCGGCTTCGAGCGTCGCGCTCGGTTGCGTGATGCAGGCAGGGGCCCATACGTGGCTTGGCATCGTAGTGGCCATCGGAACCGGCGCGCTGTTTGGTCTCGTCAATGGTTCGCTGATTGCGTGGCTCAGGCTGCCGCCGTTCGTCGTGACGCTTGGCACGATGGGGATGGCGCAGGGCATCGCGCTGCTGCTGAGCGGCGGTCAGAGCATCACCGGGATTGGAACGGCAATACCTGTCCTTTACAACGGCGCCGTACTCGGCGTGCCCGCTCCGCTGATCGTCGCCGTGCTCGCCTATGCGTTGAATCACGTGTTGATGTATCGCTGCCGGGTCGGTATCTATGCACGTGCGATTGGCGGCAATCCGGAGGCGTTGCGTTTTGCCGGTGTTTCCGCCCGTGCGTGGCAGATCGGTATCTACACGTTTGCTGGCGCGATGTTCGGCATTGCCGCGGTGCTGCTCACGGCCCGTATGAGCACGGCGCATCCGACGGCTTCACTCGGACTCGAGTTCGACGCGATCGCGGCGGTGATCGTCGGCGGCACGTCGTTCGAGAAAGGCAAGGGCGGTCTGCCAGGCACGCTGCTCGGCGTGCTGACCATCGGCATGCTGCGCAATGGGCTCGATCTGGTCGGCGTGCCGTCGTCGGTGCAGGTGTCATGCATTGGCGTATTGGTGCTGCTTGCTCTCTTCCTTGAAGGATGGAAAACCAAATGAACCACTCCAGGCTCACCAGGAAGGCATCATGACTTCACTGACCTCATTTTCCAGCTTCATCAAACCGGGCGAAAACGTCTCCAAGCTCGCCTCCCGGCTCGCAGCAGTCCTGATCGTCGCGGCGGCACTGTCGTTTGCAAGCGATGCGTTCCTGACGCCGGGCAATCTGCTCAACGTGCTGCGCCAGGCGAGCCTGCTGTTCCTGATGGCATCGGGCCTCACGCTGGTCGTGCTGACGGCGGGCATCGACCTGTCGATCGGTGCGAACGTCGCCTTGTCGGCGTGCCTCGCGGGCACCGTCATCAAGGCCACCGGCTCGCCGCTTGCCGGCGCGGCTGTCGCGCTCGCGAGCGGCACGCTCGTGGGGCTCGTGAACGGCGGGCTGGTGGCGATCCTGCGTATGCCGTCGTTCATCGCAACGTACGGGATGATGTGGCTGATCAACGGCTATACGTACTACTTCATGGCCGGCAACACGATCTATGGCTTCCCGCATGGGTTTCGTCAACTCGGCAGCGGCTATCTGTTTTCGATTCCGGTGCCGGTCTATCTGATGCTGGTGTTTCTCGCGCTCGCGGCGCTGTTTGCCGGACGCACGATTTACGGCCAGCAGATCTACGCGATCGGCTCCAACCCGGTTGCCGCGCGTTTTTCCGGTGTCCCGGTAAAGAGCCGGCTGGTGCTCGTGTACACGCTGAGCGGCTTGATGGCAGGCCTCGGCAGCCTCGTCTTCCTCGCCCGGCTGAATTCGGCGGAAGGCGACATTGGCGAGCCGTTGACGCTGCCCGCCATTGCTGCGGTGCTGATCGGCGGGACGTCTCTGTTCGGCGGCATCGGTACGCCGTACGGCACGCTGATCGGCGCGCTGCTGCTGACGCTCGTGCTGAACGGTCTGAATCTGCTCAATATCGACGCGAACTGGCAGCCGTTTGTGACGGGCGCAATCATTATCGTCGCGGTGCTGGTGGACTCGCTGAGCCGCCGGCGCCAGGAAGCGCGCGCCTAGGGTGGCGTGCTCTGCATGGGACCAGAGTAACGCGCTAAAGCGCGAACTCTGGTCGACAAACGACATCGGAATGAAACGAGGAGCAATGATGGAGCATAGCTTGCGGCGAGTGGTATGGCTGGGCGCAGCCGGCACTGAAGGATTGAAGGACACGCTGACACGCAAACTGCGTGATCGTGACATACGCGTGGAGACGCCTCCGGAAGCGGCGTTCGACGGCAATGCCGACGCGGTGATTACCGTCTGTGCGGACGACGATAAACTGCGCGCGCTTCTGCTGGGGCCCAACGGCTTGCTGAACGCAGACCATGCGGGCCTGCTGCTGGTCGATCTCAGTCCCATCAGCGAACCGCTGTCGCGCGAGATCGACGCCGCCGCACAACGCGCAAACGTCGCCTATCTGCGCGCGCCGCTCACGCTCGGACCGGGGCAGCCTGACGAGCGCGTCTATACGGCGATGGTCAGCGGCCCGCGTGAAGCCCACGAGCGCGCACAAGCGCTGCTCGATGCGTTGGCGGGAAAGATCGTCTATCTCGGCGAAGGTGACGAGGCGCGGGCGATGACGCGCGTGCTTGACGTCATGACCGGCGTGTCGATGGCGATGTGGGCGGAAGCGCTGGTGTTCGGCGAAGCCGTCGGCCTCGACTGGCGCGAAATGCTCGAGGTCATGCAGACGAGTGCAATCGGCTCGCCGGTGATCCAGGAGCACACGCCGCAAGTCGCGCAGCGCGACTTCAACGCATCGCTCGCCTGCAAACAGATCACCGAGCGCCTTGGCGCCGCGCTCGCGCATGGCAAGGCGACGGGCACGGTTTTGACGCTGACGGGGCAGGCGCATCAGATGTATCTCGGCGCATTGCACCACGGCCTCGCGCAGCACGGCTTGACGGCGATTGTTCCGTGGCTCGAAACGGCCGCTGGCGTGCGGCCCGATGCCACGCAAACCGCGACTCGTTAACCTCATACCGCGCAGCCGGTCGCTCAGCGGCGGGTTGGCTAAACTCCACTTATTCAGGACCATGAAGATGTCGAACACGCTATCCACAGACGCACTTGATACGCTGTTTCGCAGCGCCCGCACGCAAAATAGCTGGCTCGACAAGCCGGTTACCGATGAGCAGTTGCGCGCGCTTTACGATCTGGCGAAATACGGCCCGACGAGCATGAACACCTCTCCGGCGCGCTTCGTGTTCCTGCGGACGCCCGAAGCCAAGGCTCGCCTGCTGCCGGCACTGGCGCCGGGCAACGTCGACAAGACGCGTGCCGCACCGGTTTGCGTGATCGTTGCCCACGACCACCGCTTTCATGACCGCTTGCCTGAACTGTTTCCGCATCGTGCCGACGCGCGCGCGATCTTCGAGGGCAAACCCGAGCTGATCGAAACCACGGCGTTTCGCAACGGCAGCCTGCAGGGCGCCTATCTGATCGTTGCGGCGCGTGCACTCGGGCTCGACTGCGGTCCCATGTCGGGCTTCGACGCGCAAAAGGTCAACGACGAGTTCTTTCCGGACGGCGACGTCAAGGTCAATTTCCTCTGCAACCTTGGCTACGGCGATCCGGGCAAGGTACTGGGGCGGCTGCCGCGTCTTTCGTTCGACGAAGCCTGTACGTCGCTATAGCTGCGGCTTTGCATCATTTATTTGGATTACCTGATCATGCTGGATTCATTTATCTATCAGATGCTCCCGGCCCGAGTCGTATTCGGCCGCGGCACGAGCACGGCGCTGCCCGCCGAGGCTGAGCGCCTTGGCCTGAGCCGCCTGCTGGTGCTGTCGACGCCGGAGCAGGCCTCGCTCGCCGGGCACGTACAGCAGTTGCTCGGCGAACGGGCCGCCGGCGCGTTCCATGGCGCCACGATGCACACGCCGGTCGAGGTGACAGAGCGCGCTCTGGAGGTCGTGAGGGCAGAGCGGATTGACGGCGTCGTCGCGGTGGGCGGCGGCTCGACCACGGGGCTTGGCAAAGCCATCGCGCTGCGCACCGATTTACCGCAGATCGTGCTGCCGACTACCTATGCCGGCTCCGAAATGACACCGATCCTCGGCGAGACGCAGGACGGTCGCAAGACGACGCGACGCAGTCCTAAGATCCAGCCGGAGGTCGTGATCTACGACGTGGACCTGACGCTGTCGCTGCCGCCGGCGATGTCGGCTCTGTCGGCCTTCAATGCGATTGCGCATGCAGCCGAGGCGCTCTACGCGCCGGACGGCAACCCGATCGTTGCGCTGATGGCCGAGGAAGGCGTGCGCGCGATCGTGGAGGCATTGCCGCGTGTGCTGAAAGAGCCGGGTGACCCCGACGCGCGCGCCTCGCTGCTTTATGGCGCATGGCTTTGCGCCTGCTGTCTCGGCACGACGACGATGGGCCTGCATCACAAGCTGTGCCACACGCTGGGGGGGCTGTTCGATCTGCCGCATGCGCAGACGCATGCAATCGTGCTGCCGTATGCGCTCGCCTACAACGCAGCTGCAATCCCTGAGGCCATTGCCCGGCTACGCCGCGCAATGCAGGCCGATGAGCCCATAGCTGCGTTGCTGCAGCTTGAACGCGACTGCGGTATTCCGCTTGCGCTGCGTGATATCGGCATGCCGCACGAAGGGATTGCGCTCGCGGTGGAGCAGGCGATGGCGAATCCCTATGGCAATCCGCGTCCGGTCGAAGCCAGCGCGCTTGGCGAACTGCTCGAGCGCGCCTGGGCCGGTGCCGGCATCTGATACCCCAAGTAATGCCCCACGCTACGACACGATCACGGAGCAGGCGCAGTTATGGCAAATCGACCGTATGAAGACACGCAGACGCCGCCCGACTTTCTCATCGTCGGCGGCGGTACGGCGGGCGCGGTGCTGGCCGCACGTCTGTCTGAGAGCGGCCGGCATCGCGTGCTGCTGATCGAGGCCGGCATCGACACGCCGCCTGACCAGACGCCTGCGGATATCGACGACACGTTCCCCAGTTCGACGCTCAACCCCGCCTATTTCTGGAGCGGCCTCGAAGCGACCGTCGTCAAGGGTGGGCAGCCGCGTCCCTTTCCGCAGGCTCGCGTAATGGGCGGCGGCTCCAGCATCATGGGCATGTTCGCGCTGCGCGGCGTGCCGTCCGACTTCGAACGCTGGAGCGCCGCGGGTGCACCCGGATGGTCGTGGGATAAAGCCGCGCGGCTGTATCGCAAGATCGAGCGGGACCCGGCACGCGCCGCAGCATCGAACGGCACCACGCCCATCAAGCGCATGGCCACGGATGAATGGCCCGCATTCGTGACCGCGCTGCGCGAAGCCGCGCTGGCCCGCGGGTTTCCCTACGTTGACGACATCAACGAAGCGCCAGGCGATGGCTTCTTCCCGATGCCGTCGAGCCGCGACGACATCGTGCGTTCGACGAGCGCGCGCTGCTATCTGAGCGCGGCAGTGCGCCGCCGCCCCAATCTGACGATCAGCGCGAACACCCGTGCGCTGCGTCTGCTGTTCGACGGGCGCAGGGTCATCGGCGTCGAGGTGGAGCGCGACGGCATCGTGACGCCGCTGCATGCGCGCCGCGTGATCGTTTCGGCGGGTGCCATTCATTCGCCCGCGCTGCTGCTGCGCTCGGGGATTGGCCCGGCAGCGGAGTTGAGCAGTCTCGGCGTGCAACCGGTGGTGGACTTGCGCGGCGTCGGACGCAACCTGCAGAACCACGCGTATCAGTTTTTCGCGCTGACGCTGCCGCGCCGCAAGCGGCTTGCGCTTCATCTGCGACGCTTCGCGGTGGCGGGCCTGCGCGCGTCGTCGAATCTGCCAGATTGCCCTGCTAGCGATCTGTTGCTGTTCGCGATCGGCCGCGTCAGTCCGCGCGCTTTCGGCACGGACGTCGCGATGGTGGGATCGGCGCTGTATGCGCCATTCTCCAGAGGATTGGTCACGCTCGCGCAAGCGGACCCACGCGCCAATCCACGCATTGACTTCCGGATGCTCGACGATCCGCGCGACGCACCGCGCGTCGTCATGGCGGCGCGGCTGGCCGAGCAACTGTTGCGCGACCCCGCGGTCGCCGCGAGTTACAGCGAAGCGTTCCTGTTGCCGCCGGGCATGGCGCTCAATCAGTTCAACCGGCCGGGGCTCGCGGGACTCGCGTTAGCTGCCGGCGCGCGTCTTGCGCTCAACGCACCTGGCCCGCTCAGGCGTCTCGCGGTGCGCCGGGCGATCGGTGCGAGCATGCCGCTCGCCGCGCGGCGCGGCAAGCACGAAATTACGGATGACGAATTGCTGGCGACCATCGCGCCAATGGGACACCCGGTGGGCACCTGTGCGATGGGTGACCCGCGCAATCCGGACACCGTGGTTGACGGTGACTATCGCGTTGGCGGCGTCGAGCATTTGTATGTGGTCGACGCATCCGTCATGCCGGTCATCCCGAGCGCGAATACGAATCTGCCGACGCTGATGCTCGCCGAGCACGCCGCCGAACGGATCCTGCACGCGCTCGAGCGGACTCCGCAGACCATGTTGGGGGATGTTTGACCGCGCCGCCCCAGGCGCAACACCAATTATCAATCAGAGTGAAGGAGACAATTATGAATCATATGACTATGACCATCAGATGCGGGCTGGCGCTTGCGTTGTGCGCGTGCGGCACGCTTGCACATGCGGACGGCGAGAACATCGCCGTCTTCACCAAGAACCTGACCAATCCGTATTTCCAGAGCGTGCGGCTCGGCGCCCAGAACGCTGCGCAGCAATTGCACGCGAACGTCACGAATTACGTGCCGACCAAGGCGGATAGCATCCCTGAGCAGATGAGCCAGATCGACGATGTGATCGTCAAGCACCCGGGCGCGGTCGTGTTCGTGCCGGTGGACTTCAAGGCGATGGGACCCGGCATCGCGAAGCTGAATGCCGCGAAGATTCCCACCGTGAATATCGTCGACAAGGCGCAGGCCGGTAACTTCGTCAGCTTTGTGGGTGCCAGCGACTATCAGCTCGGCCTGCAGACCGCGCAGTATCTGCTGAAGTCGATGGGCGGCAAAGGGAACATCATCATTCTCGAAGGCGTGCGAGGAACGTCCACGTCCGATGAACGCATGCGCGGCTTTCATGACGCGCTCAAAAGCGCGCCAGGCGTCAAGGTGTTGAGCTCGCAGCCGGCCAACTATCAGCGCCTGCAGGCATTGCAGGTGATGGAGAACCTGTTGCAGACCTATCCTAACGTCGACGGCGTGCTTGCCGCCAACGACGCCATGGCGATCGGCGCGCTCGACGCGCTCGATGGTGCGAATCTGCACGCCAAGGTCGTGGGTATCAATGCGAGCAAGGAAGCCGTTGATCTGATCAAACAGGGCAAGTTGCTCGCAAGCGGCGACTACTCTGGATTTAAGCAGGGTTGTATCGGCGTGATGGCAGCGGTGCGTGCACTGCGTGGCGAGTCGGTGCCGAAAGACATTTCGCTGAAGACCGAAGTAGTGACGGCCTCGAATTATCAGGGCTTTGACATCGCGCCGGACAAGCTCACCTGTCCGACGTGGGCGCAGGCCACGGGCCAGTGATGCTGCGCCGCGCCGCTTTAAAGTGGCGCGGCGCCTTAAAACAAGGGCGGCCGGGCATTCGTCAGTGCAGCCGGTCGCCATAACCGCATTCATTCCAGACGGAGCGAACATGAACTTTGTCGTCTATTGTCTTGATCACCCAGGCATGGTGCAGCGTCGTCTCGACCATTACGACGCACACAAGGCCTATTTGCAGACTTCGCCGGTGCGTACGTTGATTTCCGGACCGTTGACCGAGCTCGACGGTACGATGATTGGCAGCTTCTTTCTCTATGAGGGCGATGACATCGACACAGTGCGACGTTTCGTCGACAGCGATCCGTTCAATCAGGCCGGCATCTGGAATTCGATCGATATTCGCCCGTTCATCAAGCGAGTCGATAACCGCTAATTGAGGACCGCCGTCGCCTGCGCCTCTCCGCAACAGGCCTAAACACTCGAATCAGCGTCGCGCTTTCTTTTTCTTCGCCGGCTTTGGCGGCGTCAGGGCGGCCGTCCAGAAGGCGGCCGTGCCGCGTTTCGCTGCTGCCGTCGCATGCCCCCGCGCGGAGCCCGCCACCGCATTTGCGCCGCTCAACCACATGCTGAGGAACGGGTTCTTTTTGGTCCACGGATTTTTCATATCAGACTCCATTGAAATAAGGAAGGATTGGCGGATGCTGGATTGACACGCGCAACGCGTGTTCCCGAGGGTACGGAGGCGCCGGCATGCGACCGCGCCGGGATGAGGCGTGATTCTTGCGGACCTGTTTGGGCGGTCCCGAACGCTGTCCATGTCGGGTCCACATTCGGCAATCACCCCGCGGCCTTAAGCGCCGCGCACATACTCAAGGAGTAGTCCATGGAAACGACGCATGCAGAAGGCACCCTACGCGAGGTCTCAGGCAAGGTAGAGGAAGCCGTAGGCGGTCTGCTCGGCGATACCAGCGCACAGGTGAGCGGCAAAGCCAAGGAACTCGCCGGCAAAGCGCAGAAACTCTCTGCTGACCTCACAGATATCCTGCGGGACACGACGGCCGAGCGGCCGCTCATGGCGCTCGGCATTGCGGTGGGCGTGGGCTTTGTACTGGGGATGTTGAGAGCTGCGAACCGGGCATCCCCGGATGGTGTCAGCCGCGACCGGAGATAGTCGTTAGAACTGCCATCATCGTGGCGCCAGGAAGGGTATCGTCGATGGCGTAAGGGCGGGCCGGTCGACGCGGCCTGAAAATTTGCCCGCAGGAGTGTCAGCATGTCAATCCATTCGAGAGTCACGAAGTGGCGAAACGTAGGCCGGTTCTGCGCAGAACGGGCGGCGGATTACAGTGAGCTGCTGGCGTTGGAATTGGAGCAGACCAAAAAACGCCTGATTCGCGAACTGGGCGCACTGGTCGCGATGGCGGTGGCGGCGCTCTTTGCGCTGGCTTTCGTGTGCATCGCGATCATCGCGACCGCCTGGCAAACTTCATACTTTCTACCGGTGGTGTGGGGAGTGGCTGCGGGATGGCTTGTGCTGGCGCTTTTGTCTTTTCTGGTGGTGCGCGCTCAAAAGCCGGCACGTTCGCTTCACGTTTTGCACGACGAGGTTCTGAGGGATCTTGATACGTTAAAGGAGGCACTGAAATGAGCCACGGAGCCTTGACCCATGAAGAGATGCTCTCTGCGATCCTGTTGCGCATGGAGGTCTCGCGGGAGGCACTCCTCGCAGTCAACTCCGTGTCTGCGCAAGATTCGAGGCAACGGAGGAATGTGCTCGCAGGGCCGGTGGGCGTCGTGACTGCGCTTGGAGCGACGCCGCGTGTGGGGCTGGTGTTGGCGCTTTGCGTTGCTGCCATCGCGTTTGGTCCGCGCCGAACGATTATGATCGCGGGCCGGTCCGCATTGACGGCGTGGCTTGCCGGCAGTGTCAGGAAACTATCGAGTGGCTGATGCCCATTGAGCACGACAGCACCGCCGGGCTTTTTTGAGCCCGGGCTTTTTTGTCCCTTAACGCGGTGCGGTCGATGATGCTACCTGTGAGCTGATCAGGTCTTATCCCCGACGAGCTTGCTCCCAACCGCTTCGAGCTTGCCATCCAGTTCTTCCTTGCGCGCCGCGATCTTTCGCCCGAGAGCGGCAAGATCGCACTTCGAACGCCGCAACTCCGGAAACAGTTCGTCCTCTTCCTCTTCGACGTGGTGCTTGACGAGCTCCGACATCACCTTGAAGGTGGCATCGAAACCCTTATCGCCTGCCTTGAGCGTTTCGAAGCGCTTGATTAGCGCCTTCACCAGATAGTGTTCGACATACGCTTCATCGACATCGATCAGGTTGCTACCGGGCAGCGCATCGGCGGCGGCGGGGTAGAGAAATTCCTCCTCGATCATTGCGTGCACGCTCAGCTCTTCGCAGGCACGTTGCGCGAGTGCTGCTTTCGCCTCCAGATCGGAGCCAGCCTTTTCAAAGGCGTCAAATAATTTTTCCACCGCACGGTGGTCCGCCTCGAGCAACACCAGCGCGTCGACTTTGCCGGATTCGCGCGTTGCGGTAGCCTCTGTCTTGTCTGCAGTCTCTGCCATTTCTGTTCTCCCAATTAAAAAACGATCGACGTCACACGACCCAATACACGCCTCAAAAAAAGCGCGGCAGCCACATTCCGCCGTGGCCGCCGTAGCCACCGTGTAAGCCCTAGACTTCCTGGCCGGCGCCCAGGTCAGCGCCGGTGGTTGGGTCAATAGAGGTGTCCGAAGCAGTGCGCGACGCCATCGCCTGCAACACCGCAACGACTTCCTTCGGCACCTTTACGGTCGCAGTACCGTCACCGCCGTCGACGGCCGGTTGCGGATCGGCGACAAACTCCCATTCGGGTCCTTCATTCCAGGGACCGCGCGGTGCGCCGTCCGCTTCCGACATCTTGTAGTAGACGCTGCTGAATTCCGGGACGCCCGGCAGTTTCCCCTGCGGAAAGTTGGGCTGGATGGAATGCAGTGCCTTCTCGAACGACTTTTGGTGGGCGATCTCACGCGTCATCAGAAAGCCGAGTGCCTCCTTGATGCCCGGATCGTCGGTGACGTTCATCAACCGCTCGTAGATGATCTTGGCGCGCGCTTCGGCCGCAATGTTCGAGCGCAGATCGGCGGTCGGCTCGCCGATGGTATCGATGTAGGCCGCGCTCCACGGCACCCCGGCGGAGTTAGTCAATGCAGGGCCGCCGCCGTACAGCAGGGCGGTCGTATGGGAATCGTTACCGCCGCCGGTAAGCGAGCGGTAAAGCTCCGCTTCCGATTCAGCAGCCTCGGCGAGCTCGCCCTTGCCACCCTTGTTCAGCATCGCGACGATCGAACCGATGATCTCCAGATGACTGAGTTCTTCCGTGGCGATATCGAACAGCAGGTCCTTGCGGCCCGGGTCGTCCTCTCCGACGGCTTGGGTAAAGTAGCGGCAGGCGGCGGCGAGCTCACCTTGCGGGCCACCGAACTGTTCGAGCAGCAGATTGGCGAGGCCAGGATTGGGCGTGGCGACACGGACCGTGTATTGCAGGCGCTTGTTGTGAACAAACATGATTTTCTCGAGGTGAGCAGTCTTGGCCGGCAAACGACCGGCGCCGGGCAGCCAGACGGCCGAAGGGCCGCATGGCACCCGTTGGCACGGGCGCCCGGATCTCAGAGCAACCGCTCTGGCGTGGATACGACGACAAGTCGCACGAGGTGAATAAAGGAGACCTACCGATTCAGCATGAAGTATTCCCGGAGCGTTTCGAGGCGCACGCAAAATGCATTGTGTGAACGTTGCTCGGCAGCGCTGGTTCTATTCGCCTTGTACCCGCGCAAGACTCAGACCCGCTTCACAAACTCAGGAAAGCCACTCGCATGCGAACCGCGCACAAAACGCGGCGGCCATGCACAACGTCGCGAGCCAGCACAGCCCGCGCAGCGTCCAGTGCGCGCTGAGATCGCCGACGGCAGAGCGTTTCGTACTCAGCAGGACGAGTAAAACCATGACCGGTGTGGCCGTCGACCCATTCAACACCGCCGCCCAATAGAGCACGCGAATAGGCTCGAAGCGCATCAGGGACAGCGCCACGCCGATCGCGATGCCCAGCGCCATGATTGTCATCAGCGCCAGCGCGATGACCCGATTGCGCTCCTCACCGCGCCCTCGCTCGAGTGCGCTCGCCGTAGCATGAGCGGCCGAACCCGCGAGCGGCGGCAATGCGAGCAGCGCCGTGCCAATGAAAGCAAGCCCGAGCACGGGACCGGCAAAAGCATGCGCCAGCGGTTCGATGATGCGGGCGGTGCCGTCTGCATCGTGAAGGCCGAACTGCATCGAATGAAGCGTCGCCGCGGCGGCGCAGATGATGAAAATCCCCACCGAATTCGATAATGCGGTCCTGATCAGCGTATCTTTGCGCACCCGGGTCAGATGACGCTCGAGCGAGTCGCCATGGCCGCCGTCGTACTGGCCGCCGTCCTCTCGCATTTCCTCAACCTGTTGCTCGGCCTGCGAATACAGCAGATACGGACTGATTGTCGTGCCAAGCACCGCGAGCAGCATCGTGAAGTAGTCCACGGTCCAGGTGATGTGAGGCACAAACGCCTGAAAAGCGACTGCACGCCACGGCAGATCCAGCACAACGGTGACGCCGACATAGGCGAACAGGGTTGCCGTGAGCCATTTCAGCACCTGGGCATAACGTGCGTACGGCACGAACCACTGAAGCGCCATCGACACGATTCCGAAGAAGGCGGTAAACACCGTCACCGATCCATGCCAGAGAAATTGCGCGGCAACGCCCATCGCGACAACGTCGGCCGCAACGTTGAAGGTATTGGCAACCACGAATCGAGCTACCGCCAGATAGAATAGCCACGGCGAATAGTGCTCGCGCATGTTCGCCGTGAGCCCCTTGCCGGTCGACGCCGCGATTCGCGCCGCCACGAGCTGAAAGGCCACCATCGACGGATACGACAGGATGCACGCCCACAGCATCTCGTAACCGAACTGCGCGCCGGCCAGCGAATAGGTGACGATACCGCTGGGATCGTTGTCACTAGCCGCGGAGATGAGTCCGGGTCCCGGATCGGCCGCCCAGGAGTGAGCGGGGGTCTCGTCTCGATCCCTGGTCCTCTGAACGCTTGCGTGCCGGTATGCATGACTCATCATCGCAGGGGAAGCAAGGCGCGTTCCGCAGGTGCGACTCGCAGGCAGTGCCCCTAGGCGGCCCGCGTGATGCGGCCGGGAACAGGCCATGCTTGATGTCATGGCGGGTAGTGGCCATATCCGTTGCCCATTGTCTTCATCACGGCCGACTAGCCATCAACCCACCGGAGCTTAGCCATGCAAACAGATCCCACCATTGATCCCGTTGCCGATCCCGCTAATCAACCGTTGGATGAACCGGAAGATCAGCCACGCCCGCTACCAGGCACGCTGCCGCGAACCGATCCGCTTGCTCCAGGTGCTTCTCCGGAAGATGAGGATGAGCTTGGCACGGATGAGTCCCTACGGCCGGACTAACGCCCAGGTCCCAGGAAGGGGCGCGATAGCCAGACCCTCGACACACGCGCGAGGGTAGCGCCGCTCACAGTGACCCAGACCATGTCATGCACGCCCTTTCCCCGACGGCCAGAAATAGGCCTTGATCAACTGGATCATGCGCTCGTAGTCGCACGGTTTGACAAAGTAGGCATCGAATCCGCATTGCTTTGCGCGCTGCCACTCAGCTTGCGCGGAAAAGCCCGTGTGCGCGATTAGCAGCATCTCCTCCGCCTCACTCCTCAGCGCACTTGCCGCATCCCAACCGCTTCCTAAGGGCATGGACAGGTCCAGTATGGCCACCCCGGGCCGGGCGACGCCTGCGAGACGCAGCACCTCGGATCCGCTGAATGCAGTCAGTACATCGAAACCAGCGAGACGCAGGACGTGCGCGGCAGACTGGCATGCAAGCTGGTCGTCGTCTGCGATCAGCAGCAGACGGTTTTCCAGTGATGCGGCGCGCGGCAGGCGCCATACAGTCGCCTTGGGGGCCGGTGAGAATGGGTCCACTTTCGCTCCGTTGCGTACGCTAGGGAGCCGCTCTAGCGCTTTCATGCATCCTCCTCGTGGAAAGGGCGCGCGCGGCCCATATCGGCAGCACGTGCTGATTTCCAGCATCGGATATTCCCGCTCGAGTGCTTACGACCAGGTACGACTCTTGCGTCTCACAACATTGGCCCACTGGTTCATGTCTCTCGCGAGGAGATTGCCTTTGCTGTTAGTTCGGCGGTCTAAATACCCGTGAGTCAGCGCCGGGAAAAGTCTGGAGGTTTCGTGGACGAAAGAATAAGGAGCCTGGTGGCGCAGATCGGCGCGCTGGAAGACGAACTCGAGGCAGCCCTAAGTGAAAGGGAAATGCCACTCTTCTATCAGCTCAATGGCAAACGGATTGAATTTGACGACGCAGTGCGCGCAGCGCACCGCTCGTCACGCAGAGGACTCTTGAGTTGGTTCTTCAAGAGCAGCCCACCGACCATCCTCGTCGCGCCATTCATCTACGGCTTGATCGTGTCACTGCTTTTTTTCGACTGTGGCCTCTTCGTTTATCAAGCGATTTGCTTTCCGGTATACGGGATTGAAAAGGTCAAACGCTCCGATTACATGGCGATGGATCGTTGGCATCTGCAGTACCTGAACTTCATCGAGAAGTTCAATTGCGCTTATTGCGCCTACGCGAACGGCCTGATCGCCTACGGCGCCGAAATCGCCGCCCGGACCGAGCAGTACTGGTGCCCCATCAAGCATGCTCGCAAGCTGATGGGTACGCATGCAAGGTACGAGCAATTCATCCAGTACGGCGACGCCGAGGACTATCCACAGCGGCTTGCGGAATTCCGCGAGGCGCTTCTGGCCGAGGCGAACAGACACGCTGCTTCGGATAGGTTCCCGTCCTGATTCACCGTCTCTGCGCGGTTGCAAGCTCGTCGAAAAGTTCGTCTCCCTTACGCGTACCTTTTGCAAAGCGGGAAACCCGTAGGCCTCTGGTTCTGCGGTGTTGCCGAAACGGGCAGGTTTTAAGCCTTCAATTCAAGCCAGAAACCAGGTGGCACGTCGCATGCTCGACTCCACGGCAATTCACGCAACCTGATGGCATCGCAACACTGAGGCGGGAAGGCAGCATGGACACAGAGAGCACACCGAACGCCCAGCCTGAACAAACCGGCGGATGCGCCTGCGGCGCCTTGCGCTTCCGCGTGGCCGGAAAGCCACGGCGGGTTTCGATGTGCCATTGCATGCCGTGTCGCCGTGTGCATGGGAGCGCGTTCGGCGCTTACGCCATGTTCGCGCGTGAGGCAGTTCAGTTTACCGGCCCTACGCAGGCGTGGCAGAGTTCTCGTAACGCGCAAAGGCATTTCTGCCCCACGTGTGGTTCGGTCGCTTTTATGGAGTATGCAAGCAGCGACGAGTTGGACATACCCCTTGGTGCGTTCGATCATGTCGGAATTTACGAGCCGACTGATGAACTGTGGTGTTGCCACAAGGAGCCATGGTTGCCGAAGGGCGTCCGCACCGAATACGTGGAAGACCGCACCAGGTAGTGGTGGCGGCGATTCCAGGCGCAGACGTGACCCGGCGGCCACGCCGACGGTCGCATCGTTGTTTTCGCAGGGGAGTTCATGATGGACGACCAGTATGATCTTCAGCGCTTTGTCGACGCCCAAAATCCGCTGTACGCCGAGGTTTGCGCCGAACTCGCCAATGGACGCAAGCGTAGCCATTGGATGTGGTTCGTATTTCCGCAAATCCGCGGCCTTGGAAACAGCGCGATGGCGCAACGTTTTGCCATTTCGTCGTTGGCGGAAGCGCAAGCCTACATACGTCATGCGGTACTCGGCGAACGCCTGCGCGAAACGACGCGGCTGGTCAATCGCGTGGAGGGGCGCTCGATCGAGGACATTTTTGGTTATCCCGACTATCTGAAGTTCCGGTCCTCAATGAGTCTGTTCGCGCGCGCCACCGACGACCACCAGGTTTTCGACGACGCGTTGCATAAGTATTTCCATGGCGAGGCCGATCCCGACACGCTGCGCCTGCTTTAGCAGGAATCGCGTGGCGGTCTGACATGAAGAGGCGAAAAAAATGCGCAACGCTAACGCTCAGAATATCTCGCGCAGGCCGCCCCTGACGTCAGTAGCGCGAAACGCTATCAGCAAATTCGCAACTGACCGCTGCTCGATGATGGCGGCGAGCATCGGATTCTATTCGGCCTTTTCGCTCGCACCGACGCTTCTTATTGTGCTCGCCGTTGCCGGCTGGTTCTTCGGGGAAGATGCCGCAAAGGGGCAACTCTTCGACCATGTCAAAGGCATTCTCGGCAACGACGCCGCTGGCGCCATGCAGGCAATCGTGGAGCATGCTCATCGGGCAAATGGGAGCGGCATCGCCGCTGTGACGTCGATCGTGTTGCTGGCAGTCGGGGCGTCGGCGACTTTCTCGTCACTCAATACGGCACTGGACGTTGTGTTCGACGCTGAGTCTTCCAAAGGATTCGCCGGGCTTGCGCTTCTGCTGCGCGCCCGGCTGATATCGTTTGGATTGGTGATGGGCCTTGGCTTTCTGCTGGTCGTTTCGCTGGTGCTTGATACTGCGATTCAGTTTGCTGGCCATGCGCTGTTTGGTGATTCGACACTGGTGATCCTCGCGGCAGTAGCCCAGTCGGTCTTCGCGCTGGTCATTCTCACGATTGGCCTGTCTGCGCTCATCAAATGGCTGCCCGACGTGAACGTTCGATTCCGTCACGCGCTTTGGGGTGGTTTGACCGCAGCGATACTCTTCACGGTGGGCCGACATCTGTTTAGTTTTTATCTCGTGCATGCGGGCACAGCGAACTCGTTCGGCGCCGCAGGTTCTCTAGCTGTCCTGATGATGTGGTTGTACTTTTCGGCGATCGTCTTTCTGTTTGGTTCGGAAATTGCCGCGAGTCTAAGCGGGCGCGCGACGTCTGGCGATAGTGCGCATGGGGCGGCAAATCCACGCCGCGCGCCGAGTTAGGAACAGGGGAATACATCACTCCGCGGATGAGCAGACAAGGTGAAATGAAAGATCGCACCCCGAGGCAAGCCTGAGCTCACCCACAGTTTCCCCCCATGCGCTTCAATGATTGAACGGCAAATGGACAACCCCATCCCCAGCCCACTGGATTTGGTCGTGTAGAAGGCGTCGAAGACGTGCTCAAAGCTCGCTGGCGCGAGGCCGGGACCCGAATCCTGTACTTCGACCAACACGCCCCCCGCCGTGATAGCGGTGCGGATAAGTAGCGTCCGGCGTCGTTTATCGACGTCGCTCATTGCTTCGACGGCGTTGACAATCAGGTTCAGGATCACCTGCTGCAATTGAACGCGATCGCCTTCAACGAGCGGCAAAGCTTCGCTGAGTTGCGTCTGCACTGAGACGTTGTTCTTGACCGCTTCGCCATGGGTCAGGGCAATGACCTCAAGTATCGAATCGTTGATCTCCACGGAATCCTTCCTCAGAGGCGTCTTCGTGACGAGCGCGCGAACCCGGGTAATGACGTCGCCCGCGCGCTTACCGTTCGCGACGATGCGAGCGAGTGCCTGACGGACCTCGCCCATATCCGGCGGCAGCGTATCCAGCCAGCGCACGGCGGCATCGGCGTTGGTGACGACGGCTGTGATCGGTTGGTTGACCTCGTGGGCAATCGAGGCCGACAGTTGCCCCATCGTCGCGACGCGGTTGGCGTGTGCCAATTCAGTCTCTACCTCGCGGTACCGCCGTTCGCCCTCTCTCGCTGCTCTGTCGGCCCGCTTGCGATCGGTCAGGTCGACCACAAAGGCAACGCCTGCGTCCCGGCCTTCCTCGAAGTTCGCAGCCCCCACCAGGACTGGAACCCGATTGCCGTCTTTTTGAAAGTACTCCTTTTCATAGGGACTAGCGGTGCCGCTCGCTTTCAGCTCTGCCACGCTGCGGTCGTCGGCGTCGCGCCATTCGGCAGGCGTCAGTTCGCGCCAACGAGGGCGAGCCAGGATGAGATCCTTGCGGTCGTAGCCGAGAAGACGAAGGAAGGCCTCGTTGGCATCGACGATGCGCCCGTCAATATCCCAGATGTAGATGCCAATAATGTTGGCATCTACAAGGCGCCGGATTTTCGCTTCGCGTTCGAGAAGGTCATTGTAGAGCCGCGCATTCTCCAGCGAGATAGCCGCCTGTGACGCCAGCAGTTCCAGTACGGCGGTCCGCGCAGGTGTGAACACGTGCGGCGTCAGACTGTTCTCGAGATAAAGCAGCCCGACGAGCCTCGACTGCTTCATCAGGGGCAGACAAAGCACCGAGCGCGCGCGCGCCTTATGAAGGTACTGATCAGCCGAAAACGGATTCGGGGCCGAGGCATCGTCCAAAATCACGCTTTGCTGTGTTCGGATGACGGTTCGGACAATGGAGTCGGGCAGTGAGGCCGGTGTCACCGCTTCCTGCTGGAGTTCGACCTTAACCGTCCTCTGGTCGAATTGCGCCTTCGCTTCGATTCGTAGCGTTTCTCCCCGCATGAGAATAAGCAGCCCACGCTCGGCGCCCGCATGCTCGATTGCGATGCTCATGAGCGTCTTGATCAGGCTACCGTGTTCGATCTCGCCGGAGACGGCCTGCGATGCCTTGATGACAGTGGCGACGTCGAGTTGGGTGACCGCGGCGTCAAAGACTTCGGTGAACAGTGTCGGCCTCGGATCGTGGCTCAGGTTGCCGTGAAACTGTTCGATCTGACGGATCTTGCCTGCGGCCCCCCAGCGCGCAAAACAGTGGCGAGCTTCTTTAAGATGTGCGAGTCCCGCGGTCGTCGATCCGCGATCAAGATAGAAGTGTGCAGCAAGCTCGTGGGCGATGCCCTCGTTCTGAACGAAGCCGCTGGCGTTAGCCAATTGAATGGCCTGCTCGTATAGACGCATGGCTTCGACATCCTGTCCTGCGATGCGGGCGATCTCGGCCGAAACCAGTGCGTGCTTGTCGCCAAAAGTCGGTGCGTTGTTGTCGGCCCACGCATGCAGATCGCTCTGGTGCTTTGCCAACATGTCGCGCCACAGCGTCTGATTCTCAGCGGATGCCTTTTCGTATAAAGCCGCCATCGTCAGGGCGGCATAGTAACAATACTCGAGCATCTGTATCTGATTGGCACCTGCCCCGAGGAGCGACCTGGCGTTGCCGGCTGCGGCCAGTGCCTCGGCGTAGTTCCCCGACAGGAAGCGCGCCTTCAGTTTGATAATCCAGTACCAGCCGATCAGCAGAGGCATCCGGTCCGCGGTCAGTTGTGACTCGAAGGCTGCTTCGTCGAACCCGCCGCCGCTAAAGGTGGAGAACGCCGCTGTCCGGCCTTGCATGGTGGCGATAAAGCGTTGCTGAACCACGATAATGTCCGCGATGTCGCGAAACCCCGATTTCGTCACGAAAGCCAAACCCCGCTCCGACTCGCGCCATACGGCGTCTAGCGGATCGTTGCGCAAGAGAAGGTCCATGAACGACAAATACAGGCTGTAACAGGCGTAAGCAGGGTCGCCCGTTTCGTTTGCAACGCGAAATGCCTCTTGGTGAAATTCCAGTACCACTGAGATGGGCCGCGTCCAGAAAACGCAGGCTGCCATCATGTAGTAGGTCTTGGCTTTATAGGCGATATACCCGTGCTTTTCGATCAGATCGCACGCGAGCTTGACGAACCGATAGCCGTCTTCGTAGCGGTGAAACACGCTTCCCAAGAGGTGCCCGAGGGCAGCATAGCCACGTGCACAGGCGCCGCTCATGCCGTATAGCATGCTGAGATTCACCAGGCGGCACTGAAGCAGGCAATACAGGTTGGAGTCGGTGAACAGGGCGGAGGTATGCAGCGCCGCGAGTATCTCGATGGCAGCTCGCAGTTCCTCGTCGACGATCACCGGCAGCTCGATAAAACTCTCAATCGGGCGCCCATCGAGATTGCGCCAGAACGTGTCGTATTCGGACTGGAGTTGCGCTGAGCTCGGGTGCGCCGGGATGTCAATGCCGAAGAGACGCGGGCAGGTGAGGGCGCTGTCGACCCCTTGTGAGTATTCCCCCTTGACGACGTGCAATTCGATCTTCAGATGATAGACAGCCGACAGGTCAATTTTCGAGTCTCCGTGTTGCAACAACTCCCCAATCAGATGCTCGGCCTTGCCGAGGTTACCGGTCAAAAACTCGCACTCGGCGCTTTCAAGCCAGAGGCTGAACATCAGCTTGTGATTGTCCTTCCAAGCGCTATCGCGCAGTAGGGTCATGCCGGCCGCAAGATAGGCGCTCGCGGAGGCATAGGCGGCCGACTCCTTGGCCTTTTGTCCAGCGCGCAGGTCTAGCGCAGCCACCCGGGATTTCTCGGCACCCTCGATCAGCGACGTGGCCCCACGATTGAGCTGATTAGCGACTTCGAATAAATGGTCGTCGAGCTCCTCCGGCGTA
The DNA here is from genome assembly GCF_050436665.1 of Paraburkholderia sp. EB58. NCBI lineage: Bacteria > Pseudomonadati > Pseudomonadota > Betaproteobacteria > Burkholderiales > Burkholderiaceae > Paraburkholderia > Paraburkholderia sp. EB58. Next base: position 134,381 of record NZ_JBNDMQ010000025.1, read on the forward strand.
ATGTTCGCCAGCAGCGCGCGTCCTATCCTGAGGTGGAGTTCTGGAAGGTGCTCTTCCGCGATCAGTGAATAAGCCGACTGATGAATGCGGTCGTGAAGGAATTTGTAAGCGTCGTCCTGGTAGATGATGAGGCCAGCGCGGACGGCTTCCCAAAGTTCCGAATGGATCCTTTCTTCGGGCTCCTCCTGAACCCGCAGCAAAGTGGTCACCGCTGCGAAGTTCCCGAGGCAGGCGAGCCGTATCAGCGCCTTCTGTGTCGTGGGGGATGCCCGCTTCAGCTTGCCTATCATCAGGTCTACTACGTTGTCCGTGTAGCTCTTGGCGCGGATCCTTTCCATGTCCCATTGCCACGCCTGCTGAACCGCGTCGTAGACAAGTAATCCCTCATCCGCCAACGTGATAAGAAACTGATTCACGAAGAACGGATTGCCACCGGTCTTATCCTGCACCAGTTCCGTCAATAGACGGCAGTCGCTGGGTTTACAGCGGAGTGCGTCGGCGACGAGCTGGCAGACATCGTCGAGCACGAGCGGGGCCAGCACGATGTCGTCCACTTGCAAGCCGGTCTCGCGGATCGCCTCCATCGTTCGCGCCAGCGGGTGTTGGGGAGTGACCTCGTTGTCGCGATACGCCACGACCAGCAGCAGATGCGTCGCATCAGGATGGGTGATCAGGTGCTCAAGGAGATCGAGCGACGCTGTATCCAGCCATTGCAAGTCGTCCAGAAACAGGACAAGCGGATGCTCCCGCCGCGCGAAGACGCCGACGAAATGCCGGAAAACCAGCTGGAAACGGTTTTGTGTGTCCTGCGGCGGCAGGTCCGGAACGGGCGGCTGCGGTCCAATGACGAGTTCCAGGTCATGAACGAGATTGACGATAAGTTGTCCGTTAGGACCGAGCGCCTCGCGCAACGCGTTTCGCCATGGGCCAAGTTCGCTCTCCCTCAGATTCAGGAGCGGCCGCACAAGGCTCTGAAAGGCCTGAGTCAGAATCGCATACGGGATGTCGCGCTTGTACTGTTCGAATTTGCCGGATGCGAACAGGCCACGCGAGGAGGTGAGGACCCGGTGAAGCTCGTTGACCACCGACGATTTGCCGATGCCGGAATAGCCAGACACGAGCACGAGTTCGACCGTGCCATGGGTCACGACCCGGTCGACGCAAGCGAGCAGCGTTTCGATCTCGCGCTGCCGCCCGTACAGCCGCTCGGGAATCATCAGGCGGTCCGACGCGCCCTGGGTGCCGAGAGAGAATGGCTCGATCCGGCCTGTCGATTCCCATGCTGCGAGACATTTGCGCAGGTCAGCCTCGACACCGGTGGCGCTCTGGTAACGCTCCTCGGCGGTCTTGGCGAGCAGTTTCATCACGATCGCCGAGAGTGGCGCAGGCACGTGAGCGGACATCTCACCGGGCGAAACAGGTTGCCGCGCGATGTGGCAATGCACCCACTCCATGGGATCGGCGGCCGTAAAGGGGAGCTGCCCTGTGAGCATTTCGTAAAACGTGACCCCGAGCGAATAAAGATCGCTGCGCGAATCGACCGAGCGGTTCATGCGTCCGGTCTGTTCGGGGGCCATGTAGGCCAGCGTGCCCGCTATGAACTCCGGAGGCTCAGGCACCTGGCGTTCCCGCGGCAGGTGCACCGCGATGCCAAAACCGGTTAGCCAGACCTGATCGCTCGCGGAGTTGACGAGCACATTGCCCGGCTTGATGTCCTTGTGAATGAAGCCGCGTTCGTGAAGTCGACCCAGCGCGAACGATAAACCGATCGCCCAGTGCAGAAAGGTGCGGACTTCCATCGGCCGACCGAGATAGCGGTCAAGCGGCTCGCCGCCGGGGTCCTCGAGCACGAGCATCATGCGGCCGCCTTCACGGACAAGCTCAAGTGGCCGCACTGCCCAGGCTCGATCCAGCTCGTTCCTCAAGCCGTATTCGCGCACGAGGCGAGTCAGGCTGCCGGACGGGGTTTCAGACGGGGGCACCGTGGCGAAAAGCGCGTCCCGCACCGCCTTGCGGTCGGCGTCGGTGGCCTCGCGCCAACCTCGGCAAAAGACACGATGACCCTCCACCCACATCACCTTAAAGCCAGCATCCGCGCTGGCGCCGATTTTCAAGGATGAGGGCATCTGCAGGACTCCGTGGCATGCTCGGCAAGCCTACCACCGGCGAGGTTCCTGCGCTACATCACTGCCGCCGTTATCGCAAGAGCGCTTTTGTCGACGCGTGGATGCGCCCGGCATTCAGCATCGCATTGAATAATCCCAGCATGGCGCGTGCTTCAACCACATCGTCGTACTCTTCGGTGACACGTGTCAGCTCCTCGAGCCAGAGGCGGCATGCATCGGTCACCGGACCGCGCGTGAATAGCAGCGTCATGGCGAACGCGGTGTGAAGCCGCAACTCGCAGACGATTTCGACGCTGCCCTTGGGCAGCCTCTCCAGCGCCTCGAGGGCAACCCCGACCCGCGTGCAACATTCCTGCGTCAACGACTGTGCCAGCAGTGGCTCGGCGAGCGCGCCCGTAAGTTCGACGCCCAGTCGTTCATCGCCATTGGGTGAGAACGCCCAGTCTAGCGCACTGCGCGCATCGTCAAGGTCGTTGCGCATGGCGTCACGCGCATCACGGGACACGAGATTGCCGGCGCACTGCCATTGCGTCGCGAACCGTTGTTGCAGCCACCGGGCGTGAGCTGCGGAGATCCTTTGTTCCTCTCCCTCGTCGTGCAGCTTCTCTCTCGCATAGGCACGCGTGGACTCAGCCAGCCGGTAGCGGGTCAACGTGCCCTCGAATTCCACCATCAGTAAGGACTTCTCAGTCAACTCACTGATGCTCATCACAACCAGCATCGGATCGATCCAGTCGTCTCCTGCGACAGAACAGGCATCTTCGAGCGAGAACCTGTCTGCGAACCGGCTCAGCCGGCGGAACACAGTGCGGGTGGCCTGGTCCAGCAACGCGTAGCTCCAGTCGAAGGTCGCTCGCAGTGTCTGATGACGGGGCAGAGCATTTCTGCAGCCTCCGGTCAATACTTTCAGCCGGTCGTCCAGCCTGCGGCGCAGGCCGTCTATCCCGAACGTCGTGGCGCGCGCGGCCGCCAGCTCAATGGCGAGCGGCATGCCGTCGAGCCGGCGGCATACTTCCCCGACGAGCGATACGCTCGTGGTGTCTTTGGCAAAGTCTGGCTGGAGCGCTCGGGCGCGGTGTAGAAATAGCCGTACAGCAGAATGCGCCAGCACGTCCTCGCATTGCGCGTCGATTGAAGGAACGTCCAGCGGCGACACCCGGAAAACCGTTTCCACAGCGATGCGAAGCGGCTCGCGGCTGGTTGTCATTACCTGCAGGTTGGGGCAGTGACAGGTTAGCGTCTCCGCCAATTCGGCCACTATCTCGATCACGTGTTCTGCATTGTCAAGTACGACGAGGCAGCGTTTTCCGCCCAGCGCGCGGGCGATCCGTGCGGAAGTCAAGCTGCCGTCCGGGAGTGCGAGACCGCAAGCATTGGCGACTGCGTTCAGGACTGCGGATGTACTGGAGTGGGCGCCCAGTGCCGCGAAGTGGACCCCATCCGGAAAGTGATTCGCGACATGACGTGCAACGGCTACGGCGAGACACGTCTTGCCGATTCCACCGGCGCCGACGAGCGTGACGGCATAGGCTTGCTCCAGCATGCCCGCAATATCGTGAATCACAGCTTCCCGCCCGAACAGTTCGCCAGTCTGCAATGGCAGATTGCCGGCGAGTGGCTGGAGAGTCCCCTGCGTACCCCCACTATTTGCCGCCTTGGATTGCGCCATATCCGGTGGGTTCTGAGCCAGCTGATAGCCGCGTCCGGGGAGCGTCATGATCAGGTTGCGGTCGGTGCCAAGCGCCTTGCGCAGTGTCGACAGATGCACCTGGAGGTTGTTTTCCTCGACGATGGTGTGCGGCCAGACATAACGGATGAGCTCGTCTTTGGTCACCAGACGGCCACGCATGGAGGCAAGTAGCGCGAGAATGTCGAATGCGCGCGCGCCGATATGTATTTGCTCGCCGCTGCAGCTCAGCGTGCGCATCTCAAGATCAAGCTCAAAACGACCAATCTGAGTCATCGTGAATACCTGGTTACGTTCGGGATTTCCACCCCTCCGAGCTCAAATCCGTGGCAGAAGTCACCTCGCAGCCCTCGTTGGCACTTGGATATTAGGCGCGCCACGGCTTCCAGACTTGTATTGAACGGTAGCGCGACTTGACTTAAGCGGCGCCCCAGCGGCTTGCGTTCTCGACGCGTCTTGCGCGGCCCGATGACGCTCAACTCAAGGCCGGGTAGTCGATATAGCCCGTTGCATCACCGCCGAAGAAGCTGCTGGTGTCTGCCGGGTTCAACGGGTGTCCATCGCGCAGACGCGCCGGCAGGTCCGGGTTCGCGATGAATGGGCGTCCGAACGCGACGATGTCGGCCCGGCCGCTCGCAATCGCCTGTTCTGCCGTGTCGCGATCATAGCCGCCCGCGAGCATCAGTACGCCCGTATATGCGTCCCGAAGCAGTTTCATGATGGCGTCCCAGCGGGGATCGAAGTTTTCGTCCTTCACCACACCTACCATTGCTGGTTCAACGAGGTGCAAATACGCGAGGGCATAGTCGTTGAGCTTTCGCACGATGTACCCGAAAGTTGCCTCAGGCGCTTCGTCGCCCATGCCCATGAAGCGTCCCATCGGTGTCAGACGAACGGCGACATTCTGCGAGCCGACTTCTTCGCTGACGGCGGCGACGACTTCAAGCAGGAGCCGTGCGCGATTTTCGATGCTGCCGCCGTAACTGTCCCGGCGGTGGTTGCTGCTGCTGTTGATGAACTGGTCCAGCAGATAGCCGTTCCCCGCGTGAATCTCAATCCCGTCCATCCCGGCCGCCATGGCGTTGCGCGCCGCACGCCGGTAATCGGCGACGATTTCACGAATGCCTTCAACGGTCAGTTCCTGGGGCACCGGCACGTCGCCCCATGCGCCGTTGCCGTTTTCGTCGAGAATGAAGGTCTTGCCGGGTACGGGCATCGCCGTGGGTGCAACCGGCAGGCCGCCACCGGGCTGAAACACGGGATGCGATACGCGGCCGACGTGCCACAGTTGCAAAAAGATGCGGCCGCCTTCTTCATGAACTGCGTTGCTGACCGCACGCCAGCCTTCAATCTGCTCTTCCGTGTGAATGCCCGGCGTCCACGCGTAGCCTTGGCCCTGCTGCGAGATCTGCGTTGCCTCACTGACGATCAGCGCCGCGCTAGCGCGCTGCCGATAATATTCGACGTTCATGTCAGTCGGCACATTACCCGGTTGGCCAGCACGCGAGCGTGTGAGCGGCGCCATCGCAACGCGATGGTCGAGGGACAATCGGCCCAGTTTGATCGGGGTAAACAGATGTTTGGTCATGGTAGATCTCCGTCAATGATGTGAAGCGCCTTACAAGCCCGCAGCCTGCAGTGCGTTTGAGGGTGTATGTAAAGTAAGGGCGAAGTGGGGCTGAGAGAATCCCAACAGCACGCGACACACCATTGCGCAGCGCGCAATGCTCAGTGTCGAGATAGACGGCGCTCTATGGCCTTGAATTCGTGGTCGGGCCGTATAAACGCACTGACCCACGCTTTAGAAAAATTAAGCGACAAATAAGAATCTTTATTCCGATCGCATCTTACTCTTCAGTTTATCGGGCGATTCATTCGAAATGATGCGTTCGAGCCGATCGGTGATTCGGTGGAGCGACCGCCACACCATCGGCCCATTCCTCGGGAGCGGCATGTGGGGCAGAACGACTCGTCGCCAGGAGGGGTTCTGAATCCGGTTGGCGGCGTAAACATACCGAAAGGACGGCTCGCCCGCGATGCCCGTAAGACCGCGGAGAGTTTGCTGCCAGGTGTTTTATACCGCCACGCGCAACGGGTATTCATTTTTGCTGTGCTGGCGGCGCGGCACCATGCACTCCTGTGTAATGCCGATTTGCTATACGTTGCCGCGATGTTCATGAACGTCGGCCTTACCTGCGCCTACGCCGGCTCCCAGCGGCGCTACGAGATCGACAGTGCGAGCGCCGTTCGGCATTTTCTCGTGACTCACCGCGTTCCGAAGCGGGCGGTGTTGGAGGCGTGGTATGCAGTAGCACTGCATACCACGAGCGAGATTCCAGATCATGCGTCGCCCATCGCGGCATCGCTCGCTGCAGGTGTGCGCACAGATCTGTTCGGCGATAAAGCAGACATCGTCTCACGCGAGGCCAAGGCGGAGATTCTGAATACGTTCCCGCGCGGTGACCGTTTTAAGGAGCGCTTCATCGAGGCGGTCGGCAACGGCGTGGCGCATCGGCCCGCGTCAACGTTCGGGGCAGCCAGTGCCGACGTCCTTGAGAGAGTGAACCCAGACTACTGGCGCCTCAACTACTGCGGCTTGATCCTTGGTGCACCGTGGCAAGACTGACAGGTCGTGCCGGTTCGAGTGACGCCACATCCACTATGGCGTACGAAACCGGTCACAAGTCGCTTTAGCAGCAGTATCGTAAGACTGCGCACGGGCGCAGATCGTTATGCAGACCTTAGCCTTTCCAGGTTTCCAGGAAGTCGAGTAACAGGGCATTGACCCGTTCCGGCTGTTCTTCCTGCGGTAAATGTCCGCACTGCGGGATCGGCTCCGCGCGCAGCTGGCTGGCCATGCCTTCCCAAACCGCTTTCATATCGAACATTCCTCCTACTGCATAGAAGTCTTCCCCCCAGACAGCCATGGTCGGACAGGCGATCCTGGTGTCCGCATCGGCGAGATCCTGTTTGACGTCCTCAGCATTGGCACGGTAATCGGACATCGCGCCGCGGACGGCGCCTGGCCGCTTATAGGCTCTGACGTAGGTGTCGAAGGCCACCCCGTCGATCGCGTGCGGGTTGTAGCACCAGTCCGCGAAGAAATGATGCAGCCACTCCGCTTCCTTGCCGGCAATCAATGTTTCGGGCAAGTCCGGGACAAGGTGAAACAGGAAGAACCAGTAAGCGCGTGCCGTTTGCGCGTTCATGTTTTGGGCCACGACGCGCGTCGGCACGTTGTCCATCACCACCAGCCGGTCGAGGCGTTGCGGGTGATCTTTAGCGAACCGCGTCGCGACGCGGGCGCCTCGGTCGTGACCGACCAAGGCAATCTTTTCGATGCCGAGTTCGTCGAGCAAGGCAATCAGATCCTGCGCCATATTCCGCTTATCGTAGCCGCTGGCCGGCTTGTCGGTTTCGCCGTAGCCGCGCAGGTCCGGCGCGATGACACGAAATTTTTCCGCTAGAGCCGGAATCTGGAAACGCCACGCAAAACTGGTTTCAGGGAAGCCATGCAGCAAGACGACGACCGGGCCGTTGCCCGAATCGAGGTAATGCTGGCGAATACCATTCGCCTGGCACGTGTGATTGACAATGAGTTGGGGGGTGGAGGTCATGTTCTCTCCCGCTCGTTATTGAGCCTGATGAGCCTGATGGTTTGGGGCGGCACGGTCTTCGACTGCAGCAACCTCGATAGATCCTGCTGCTTGCGAGAACAGTCCTGGCGCCTGCCGGGGTCGCCTTCGTAATTCACCGGAATCCATTCGCACGTATTTCCATTGGCGCGCATGCGCCCAAGACCCGGAAAGGAGATATGCGCAGCGCCGACGAGGAGGTGCTTTGAAGCCGCCAGTTGCAACATCGCCCGGCGTGAACGTTGCGCAGCGTGGGCGTCGGTATCGTATTCGACCGAAACCATCGGGTTTTGCAGCTGAATCGATGCTTATTGATCAGAAACGCATTGATGGAGCCCTGAATCGGCAAAGTGAGCTCGTCGCGCGAAAGATCGTGTGCCGCAAGATCCCGGACGAAACGTCTGGCATTCATTGCTTTCCTTTCATTTTGCTGCGCCTGATAGAGCATACTCGGCTGCGTCTTTCACGGCAGACTAAATATCCTGAATCGTTCTGAATGTTTTACGCTTGCGCGCGTCGCCGCAACCGGCCGCTGCGACGAGGCGGGAGAGGTCGCGAGGCAGGTGATGTTCGAAAGCGACTAACCTTGCTTCACCATTCCAAGTTCGCAATCGACAAGCTGATTCTCGTACAGGCTGCGTTCATGAGCCGCACGTGCCGATCGATCCGTGAGGGAAAAGTAGAAAATCCCGGCGAATGCGGCGATCATCGAAAAAAGAGCTGGGTATTCGTATGGGTAGATGGCATGAGCGTGACCCAGAACCTGCACCCAAACGGTCGGACTGAGGATAGTGAGCGCTACGGCGGTAATTAGTCCAAGCGAGCCACCGACCACAGCACCACGCGTGGTCATGCCCCGCCAGTAGATGGAAAGAAGCAGCACGGGAAAATTGGAGCTGGCTGCGATCGAGAAGGTCAGGCTCACAATAAACGCGATGTTCTGCTTTTCGAAGACAATCCCGAGCAGGATAGCGAGTACACCGAGAACCAGTGTGGTCATCCTTGAAACGCGCATTTCCTCGCGGTCTGATGCCGAACCACGACGAATCACATTCGCGTACAGATCATGCGAGATTGCCGATGAACCGGCGAGTGTCAGGCCCGCGACGACGGCCAGAATAGTCGAGAACGCGACCGCGCAGATAAATCCGAGGAAGATGTTGCCGCCCACCGCGTGGGCGAGATGGATCGCAACCATGTTTGCGCCACCGATCACGGCGCCTGTTGACGTGTGGTACGCCGGGTCGGTCGCAACCAGTGCTATCGAGCCGAAACCGATAATGACGATCAGGGAGTAACCGATGCCGACGATGCCGGTCGCGTAAAGAATGCTTTTGCGAGCCGCCTTGACGTTGCCAACGGTGAAGAAGCGCATCAGGATGTGGGGCAAACCGGCCGTGCCAAAGATCAACGCCAGGCCCAGCGACACTGCTGAAACCGGATCCGAGACGAGACCACCGGGACTCATGATGGTCAGGTGTTTGGGATGCGCGAGAATCGCTTGCGAGAAGAGCGCGTTGAGGCTGAAGCCAAAGCGTCCCAGCACCATGAGCGCCATGAATGCCGCACCGGCCAGCAGAAGGACGGCTTTGATAATCTGGATCCACGTCGTAGCCAGCATGCCGCCGAAAAACACGTACACCACCATCAAAACCCCGACAATCACCACGGCGACGGTGTAGTTGAAGCCGAACAGCAACTCGACGAGCTTGCCGGCCCCCACCATCTGCGATACCAGGTAGAGCAGAACAATTACGATTGAGCTCGACGCCGCAAACGCGCGTATCGGGCGCTGTTGCAGACGGTACGACACTACGTCAGCCAGGGTATAGCGTCCGAGGTTGCGCAACGGCTCGGCGATTAAAAAGAGGATGATCGGCCAGCTGGCAAGAAAGCCGATGGAGTAAATCAAGCCGTCGTAGCCGCTGGTGAACACGAGAGCCGAGATACCGAGCAGGGACGCGGCGGACATGTAGTCGCCGGCGATGGCCCAGCCGTTCTGAAAGGCCGTAATCTTGCCGCCGGCAGCGTAGTGATCGGCCACGCTGTTATTTTTGCGGGCTGCCCAGCGGGTAATGAATAACGTGGCGGCGACGAACACAAGGAACATGCCGACCGCGATCGGATTGTGTCCATGGGCAACGCTGGATGGAGCCGCGGCCAATGCGGGAACAGCAGCGAGCAGCAGGCTCGCTAGAGCAGACAGGCGCTTCATGATTGAACTCCGTTGCGGATTTCGCTAATCGCATGGTCGAACGACGAATTGGCACGCGCGACATACACGGCGACCAGGGCGAATGTAAAGACGAACATGCCGAAGCCGACGGGGATGCCCCAGGTCGTCGGATAGCCCTGAACAATTGGTTCGTCAGAAGAAAGTGTGGGTGGACGTAGGCTCGGGGAGCTTGCCAAGTGCATGATATAGCGCAATTTCTGTCGCTCTGAAGGTGCGGAAT